>CANIZT010000017.1 GCA_947471905.1 Verrucomicrobiaceae bacterium | reverse complement strand
GCGTGGTGCCTTCCGTGGTCTTGCCCGCGATGTAGCAGTGATCGATGCGATTGCGTGAGCCGTAGATCGAAACAAAACGGGTGGATGTTTTAGCCTTGGAAGCAGGCAGTTCGTTCGTCACAGCACAATTCGTGACGCGGCAGTCGTTGGCGACGTGAGCGTAGTCCGTGCGCAGTTCGATGGATTCTTCGTCCGTTGGATTCTGAAACAACAGTCCATCAACAATGACATGCGCACCACCCACCGAGAGACGCGAGTCACCCGTGAACACCACCTTACCCGGCGTCTGCGCCTTGATCGTCACCGGCTTGTCCGCCGTGCCTTCCACATGAATTTTCAGTCGAGCATCGGTCCAGGTGCCGTCTTGGAGGATCAGTGTATCGCCAGCGGCGACGGTTTTGGCGGCGTCAGCAAACACTGCGGTATCTGCGACGGGGATATCTTTGGCGGTGGCCGAAGCGACAAGGGCGAAGCTTAGAAGGAAGTGTTTTTGCATCAGATTTATTCGAGACCCTGCAGAGGCTTAGGGAAGTGTGGACTTTTAGTTGTACTCGATCGTGAATTTCACAACGAAACGCCCCGCTTCCATGGCAGGAAGTCGTCTTGGCCTAGCGCGACGGCTTTGGGCGTGTAGTCGCCGCTGGCGGTGGCGATGACGAGTTCGAGCATGTCTTCGCCCATTTGCTCGACGGTCTTGGCGCCGGTGATGATGGGGCCGGTGTCGATGTCGATGAGGTCGGGCATGCGGCGGGCGAGGTCGCTGTTGGTGGCGATCTTGAGCGTGGGGCAGACGGGATTGCCGGTGGGGGTGCCGAGGCCTGTGGTGAAGAGCATCATGTTGCAGCCGCCGCCGGCGAGGGCGGTGGTACTTTCGACATCGTTGCCGGGAGTGCAGTAGAGTGTGAGGCCGCCGTGCTGGCGGATGGGCTCGGCGTAGTCGAGGACATCGACAATGGGACTGGTGCCGCCTTTTTTGGCCGCACCGGCGGACTTGATGCCGTCGGTGATGAGACCGTCGCGGATGTTGCCGGGGCTGGGGTTGGCATCGAAGCCGGAACCGCAGGCTTGGGCCGCGCCTTCATAGGCACGCATGAGACCGACGAATTTGTCAGCGAGCGCGGCGGTGACGCAGCGGTCGCTGAGGCTCTGCTCGACGCCGCAGAGTTCGGGGAACTCGCTCAGGACAGGCGCACCACCGAGCGCGGCGAGGAGATCGGCGGTGTGGCCGATGGCAGGATTGGCGGAGATGCCGGAGAAGCCATCGCTGCCGCCGCATTCGACGGCCATGATGAGATTGCTGAGGGCGCAGGGCTCACGCGTTTGCTCGTTGGCGGTGGCGAGACCGAGGAAGGTGTCGCGGATGGCATTCGCCATCATGGCGCGTTCGGATTTGCTCTTCTGCTGCTCGTAGATGAGCAGAGGCTTGTCGAACTGCGGGTAGAGCGTGGCGAGTTCGGCTTCGAGTAGGCTGACCTGCGCATGCTGGCAGCCCAAACTGAGCACGGTGGCTCCGGCGACGTTGGAGTTGTCGATGTAACCGGCAAGCAAACGGCAGAGCGCCTGCGCATCCTGTCGCGTGCCACCGCAGCCGAGGCCGTGTTCGAGAAACTTCACGCCGTCGATGTTCTTGAAGACACGGGCAGTGGCGGCGGAGGTTTCGGCTTCGAGCATGGCGGCTTCGATTTGCGCCTTGGAGGCACCTTCGCGCTGCATCTGCACTAAGCGATGCGCGAACTGTTCATAGGGCGAGGTTTTGCCGTAGCCGAGGCTACGGGTGAGCGCCTCGCGCATGAAGGCGAGGTTGCGGTTCTCGCAGAAGACGAGCGGGATAACTATCCAGTAGTTTGCAGTGCCCGCAGGGCCATGGGAGCGCTTGAAGCCGTTGAAGGTGCGGTTCTGCCACTTCGAGACATCCGGCGGCGTCCAGGTGTAGTCACGCTGCTTGCCGGAGAAGGCGGAGGTGGCGTGGACGACGTTGTGCGTATGAATGAGAGCGCCTCTCGCGATGGGCTGTGTGGCTTTGCCGACGGTGACGCCATACATGGTGACGATGTCGCCCACAGCGAAGTCATGCGCGGCGAATTTCTGCTTGGCGGGGATTTTTTCGCGCAGCGTCCAAGTGTTGGTGTTTAACGAGACATTGGCTCCGGTTTCGAGGTCGCGGAGGGCAACAATGGCATCGTCGGCGGGGTGGACTTGGAGGATGGGCGACATGGGGAGGAGAAATAAAGCGCGGGCAGGGGAAGGGAAGGGTGAATTTTGAACTTTGCTCTTTCTACCAGACGGGCTTAGATCGGATATATGCTCGAAATTAACAATCTCTCCCATGTTGTACCCGGCAAGAAGAAGGAACCACTCCGCGTGCTGGAGCAGGTTAGCTTTGTGGCACCTGGCGCTCATGTCTTGGCGGTAATCGGCCCTTCTGGTAGCGGCAAAACGACGCTCCTGCGCATCTTGGCCGGATTGACGGAGCCAGAGGCCGGCACCGTGACGCTGCGCAATCGCGATTTGATCAAACAGCCGCTCTATCCTAATCAACTCGGCTGGGTGCCTGCGGGTGATGACAGCCTGATCGAGCATCTCACAGTGCGGGAAAATTTGATCAGCGCGGCGATGCTGCGCTGCGCCGGTGGCTCCAGGGATGAGGTGCTCTCGCGCGTATCGCATGTTCTGGTTACCGTGGGGCTGGAAAACATCGCTACGGAGCGCACTTCTGCATTGGCACTGCCACAGCGGCGACGGTTGAAACTGGGACTCGCCCTAGTGGCCGATCCCGTGATTGTCCTTTGTGATGATTTCACTGTGGGGCTCGATGTCCGCAGTGAGCGTGAGTTTGAAGCGCTACTCAAACTCGTCGCCACCGACCGGCCTGACCGCATCGTGATTCACGCCACTGACTCACTGGCGAATTTGGGCGCGTACGACACGGTCGTGGTGCTGCATGAAGGCTACGTCGCATTCCACGGCCCCGCCCGTGCCGTGCCGCATTACTTCACCGTGCCGACGTATGATGAAGTGTATGCGCGCTTGGCAAAACGCCCCGCTCAGCGTTGGGGTGACTCATGGATGAAACATCGTGACTCTTATTACGCGGCCTTTAAGCTGGGCGCGAAGGCCGAAGAACTCTCACCAGCCGAGGAGGATCCCGGTGATGCTGACCGCACCATTGTCATGAAGCAACGCGGTGAGGAAGACGAGGTAGAAGAGAAAAAAAAGCCCACTGAGGTCGAGATCAGGCCGATCGTGCCACTGCCGGGCATGTTCAGCCAGGCGCAGCATCTACTGAAACGCCGCTGGTCGCTGCTGCGGCGCACGCCGCGTGAATGGATCACGCATGCTTCCTTACTCCTAGGCGCACCGATTGTGGTCGCCTTGCTACTGATGCCCAATTTGAAGCTGATCAAGGATGTCAGAGGCGGTGCTTCCAATGACGATGTGTTCTGGCCCGCCGCCTATACGGTGTCAATGATCATGCTGATCCAGGTGCTGCTGGTGCAGTTCATGGCGCTGCGGCTTGGTGCACGTGAAATCGCCGGGCGTCGTGCGATTTATGAACGCGAACGCATTGGCGGTGTGAAGCCGTCTGCCTGGCTGCTGGGTTCGCTGCTGTTCATGCTGCCCATCATTCTGGTGCAGAGCTTCTGGATGGAAATGTTCCTCGACATTGTCGCTGGCAGCCTGCCGGGAGCAGGTTCTGCCAAACTGCTGCTACCCGCACTTTCCGGCGCCGCTTTTGCGGCGATCTGCCTGGGCATTTCGGCGAATTCAAGCAGTGCGGAGCGGGCCCACAGCGTCTCACTCACACTGCTGTGTGCGAACGTGCTGCTCTGTGGAGCTCTGCTCGGCTTCCCGCAAGTGATCGGCACGGTGGTGCATCCGTTCATCACTGCGCACTACGGCTGGTCGGGCATCATTGACTCAATGCAGGGCTCGCCCTACTTCAAACCCATCGATGCCTTTGTGAAGACCTGGTTCGCCGCGCCGAACACCGCCATGATCATGCTCGGCGTGCATTTCGTCGTCGGCCTCGTGCTCGCTTTTGTCGGCCTGCGTCGTCGGGCGTAACGTGTTTTGCTTCGTCCGCCCATGCCGCTGAATTTCATTCGCTTCAAGCACGCCCGGTTCTCAGCACGTTTCCCTGACACCTTTCGTTACTCACGCTCGCACTACTGGATGGCGCCAGTGGAGGGCGAATCGAATTTATGGCGCGTCGGCTTCACCAAATTCGCCACGCGCATGCTCGGTGAGCTGGTCGATTGCGAATGGAAACCCGCGGAAGGCGGCCCCGTGGCCCCTGGCGACAACATCGGCTGGGTTGAAGGCTTCAAGGCCGCGTCCGATGTCTATTGTGTGATGAACGGCGCCTTTGCCGGCGGCAATCCGGGACTCAAAGTCGATGCCTGCATTGTGCGCAGCGATCCCTATGAGCAAGGCTGGCTCTACAGCGTCCGTGGGGAACCCGAGCCCGAATCACTCGATGTACAGGGCTACATTGATCTCCTCAGTGGCACGATCCAGCGCATGGCGGAGGAAGGTCATGGGGAAGAGGGAGCGGAAGAGTGACGAAACCAGAATGAGGAATGGCGAATGGTGGGAATCGTCAAGGTGAGCGCGCTTGACTTTCTTCACGACACTTGACCATTCCTTGACCTGCGCAGCAGTCACTTCCCGAGCAGGAACGCGATCAAGTCCGCCATCTGCTCCTTCGTGAGCGCGGCTTCGAGGCCGACGGGCATCAAGGTGCGATCTAGGCTCTTCATCTCCTTGATGGCGCTGCGTTGGAGCGTCTCTTTCGCTCCGCCCATCATGGCGAGGACGATGGCGTCGCTGGTTTCGCTTTGGATCAGGCCGCTGAGTCTGCGACCGTCTTTGGTTTCGATGGCGTAGGCGCTCCAGCGGGCTTCAAACATGCGGTTGGGGTCGAGGATGTCGGAGAGCAGGCCTTCCGGCGGCTTCACTTTCACGTCGGAGAGCGGTGGGCCGACATCGACGCCGAGTTGGCCGTGCTTGTGGCAGGTGATGCAGATGGTGGCGAAGACGGCTTGGCCTTTTTTGGAGTCGCCCTTCATCGTGGTGGCGACCATGTAGTCCTTCACTACCGCAGCACGGTCGCTGCTGGCTTCGCCGAAGATTTTCTTCGCGAGATCGGTCATTTCGCCCGTACCTCGCTGGTAGCGCCAGCGGGTTTCGACATCGACCCAGGCGGTGGGGAACTCGCCCTTTTCCATGCGCTTGAACAATTCGAGCGCGGTGGTGGCGTTCGCGGTGAGGATCGGCACGAGGGAGCGTTTGATCGCGGGTCCGGCCTTCGGTAGTAGTTCGTAGATGAACGGCGCGGTGCTGGTGGCGGCGTATTTTTTCAGCAGGGCTAAAGCGGCAGTGGTGAGTTCGTCGGGCTGGTTGCTGGTGAGCAATTGCTTCACCACCGGCTGCACCGCGTCCCATTTCCGCTGACCGAGCAGTGGCAAGACGGCGAGGCGCTGATCGAGAGGGGCTTTTGGATCGGCGATGACTTCATCCACCTTCGTCAGCAACACACTGATCTCCTTCGCCGCGTCCTCGAAGCCTTGCGGCGGCTTCGCGACGAACTCAACTAGCGAATTCACGCCCAGTTTACCGCCGGATTTGGGAAGACCTTCGGCAAGACCTTGGAGAAGCGCGGGTTTCCACCAAGTCAGGATTGAGGGCGTGATTCTCAACGAGTTCATCGCAGACGAGAAATCATAGTTGGCGAACTGTGTTTGCCCGGCTTGCGAAGAACTGATCCGTGCAAGGTTTCGAACAAAGTCCGCCTTTGACGCGGTCATTGTTGATGAGGCTGGCTGTTTCACAAACCAATCGAGGATCACTCCTGCGGTGACTTCATGGTCTTCGGTCATAGCCGCTAAAAGAGTTGCATTAAAGATCCACGGGTCATCTGAATAGCGAGTCAGGACACGCTGAATCAAATCCGCGTTCAACCTCGCTGGACTCGCTGTAGATTGACAAAGCGCTAAGAAGGCGAGGCGAGAGAGATCACTATTTTTCGTCTTAAAAAAGTCGTCTGTCGCATGCCACGCATAAAAGTCAGTAAAACAAGCAGACAGCACTTCAAACAATCGAGCATTCTGAAAAATGCGATACATGTTCGGCTTTCCAGCTTTGTCGATGATGTCACGGAGTTTTTCATCGGTGTGGCGGCGGTAGAGGGTGGAGACGACTGAATAGAGATGGATGTCGAACAGCGTCGATGCTGACTGTTTCACCGAAGCGGCTGCAAAAGAGGACAAATCCTTTGGCTGTAGTGTTGCAAGCAACCTCTGCGCATTCTCGCGTTGCCAGGCGTTCTCGTTCCCGAGCCAGGCGACGAGCTTGTCGGTCTCCTTCGGCGCAGCTTCGATCTTGGGTGCTTTTGCCCCCTTCGGAACGACTCGCCAGATGCGGCCGTGGTTTTCTCCTTGGCGCATGTCGTGGGTTTTGACGAACTCCTCGGGGAAGAAGCGGGCGTGGTCGATCCAGCGGCGGTAGATGTCGCAGATGTAGATCGCGCCGTCGGGGCCAGTCGTAAAATTCACGGGGCGGCACCATTCGTCGCTGCTGCGGAAGAACTCCGTGCGGTCGCCGACACGCGTGGCTTTGAGCGAGGCGCCGTTCGGCTCGACCTTGTAGCGGGTGACGAGCTGGCCGGTGGGATCGGGCACGAAGACGTTGTTTTTGAGTTCGGGCATCAAGTGACCGCGATAAACGCCGAGGCCGCTGCACGCAGTGTTGGTGCCGGCGTGAGCATCGGCGGTGGTGTGGGTGATTTGCAGCGGATAGACGCGGGTCTCGGCTCCGGGCGTGGCGATGTCTTCGTAGTTCTGGGTGATGCCGGCGTTCGGATTCCGCAGCATGGCTTCGTAAGGCATGACGGTGAACATGACGGGGTTGCGGTTCGAGCAGTAGAAGTGATGGCCCCAGTCGTCGAACGCGCCGCCGTATTGGCCGCGACCGCCGGTGGGCGTGATCTTGTTGGTGCGCGGGTCCCATTTGAAATTGGAGCCGGGTATGTTGACGACATCAGCGGGTTTGTCGGCGGGATAAATTTCACGCGCATCAAGACCGTTGTTAAAATGCACGCAGCCGTCGAGTCCCCAGCGCGGGGCGCTGACTTGAAGCTGGGCGTGCTTCGGATTGAAGCCGTTGATGAGCGGTTTGATTTCATCGGCCTTACCGTCGCCGTTGGTGTCTTTGAGGAAGAGCACCTGCGAGCGCGTGGTGGCGATGAGGCCGCCGTTGTAAGGCAGCAGTCCCTGCACGTTGTCCATGTGATCGGCAAAGGTCACAGCCTTGTCCATGCGGCCGTCGCCATCTTCATCGGTGAGCAATTGGATGCGCGAGAGCCACGGATCGCCCTGGTTCGACGGGCCGAGCGGGTAATCGCGCATGTCGGCGACATACATGCGGCCCTGCGCATCCCAGGTGCATTCGACGGGATCGAGCACGAGCGGCTCAGCAGCGACAAGCTGCACTTCATAGGGGCCGTCGAGCTGAATGCGCTTCATGGACTCTTCAGGCGAAAGCGCTTCGGTTTGACCATCACGCACCGCGCCGATGTCACTGCCGCCGCTGGCTTGGATGGCGCTCCACTTCTCTTTGAACTCGCCGAGCGGATACAATTCGTAGCGGCGCACAATCATTTCTGCGCCTTCGGTTTGCAGCAGGATTTTACCTTCACTCGGTTTGCATTCGAAGGCTTCGTTCACCATTGAGCCATTCACAAAATACTGCAGCGTGTCGCCCTTGGCGATGACTTCGAGGCGGTTCCATTCGCCGGAGGGTGATTCGACGTCGTTCTTGCCTCGGTAGCCGACTTTATCGCCCCAGTCCTCGTCGCGACCACGCCAGTTGATGCGGCCTTTGGTGACCGTTTGGCGCGGTTCGCCCTTCTTCCAAATCTTCTCTTTGTCACGGTCGAGCGCGAACTCGGCGGAGAGTGAAGTCGTCAGCTCCGTGCCGTCGGCGAGTTTCGGCGAGAGCACGAGGATATCGCCGATACCGCCTTCGATGATCTGCGCCTCGATGCTGGCCATCCAGGTGTCGCTGTAAGCGCCGTGCGGGCCGTAGGCGTGGAGAAGGATGCCGTTGTCTTTCGCGGCCTTCTCGCGCTTGCCCCAGGTCTTCGCGCCCCACTTGAATTCGATGACGAGATGGTAGTCGCGGTAGTTTTCCTTCGTGGCGGCATAGCCATATCCGCGCCCGCTGATGTGAAAGGTGCCGTCCGCCGCGAAGGTCCAGATGTCCTTCGGGTCATCGTGGAAATCCATCTTGGGATTAACGTGGTGCTCGACGTTGCCTGCTTTGATCACGTCGAAGAGATTGATCTTCGCTTTGACGGCATCGACGGCACGGAGGCTGCCCACGAAGCACACGAGAGGAACGACAAGGTTGGAGAGGCGCATGGCGAGGATACGGTGGGAGAGAGGAAACATTACGGCGTAAGTGCGGATGAGGCAGACACGAATAAAGCCAATCTTGGTGCTTTTGTGATGAGGCGTCTGGCCTGCGTGAGTCTTGACCATTCGATATGGGTGAGATAATCTCAGGCCATGAGTGTCGCTGAAATCAAATCTGAAGTCGCCCGCCTGCCTCTGGCTGATCGTCTGGAGATCGCCGACTTGCTGGCGCAGCAGGATCGCAACGATGAAACTGCCCGCCGCGCGCGCATTGCACGGCGCATGCAGTCCATAGACGATGGACGCAAAATCACTCTTGAGCAGCTTGCATCGCTGCACGAGGCGATGAAGACCGTGGGGCTTTGATCCGGCCATGCGTTACCGCTTTGTCACGGAGGATGAAGTGCTGGAGTATTTCATCCGTCTGAGCACCCGCAAGCGGCAGAGCTTGCTGGAGACTTTTCAACTTCTCGCAGACCATGCCCCGTTGCCAGGCGAGCTTTCGCATCGGGATACGAACGACCGGCACATCTATGTCTGGGAGCGTGGTCGTTGGCGAATTTGGTTCTGGTATGATGGGCCGGTGAACGAGGTGCGGATCGTGGAAGTGGACCAGATATAGCATCACTCGTTCCACGCCTTCAATCTTGTCACCGGCAGCAGTGCATCGGCTGCGGCACGCCATTCCGGTGTTCCCGCTTTTTTGAAGAGGTCATAGATCAGCTTCTTGCTGTGCGGATCAGCGACGGAATGCGGTGCATTGCGCCACAATCCCAGCCGCAAGCCGCCCTCGTGAGCGTGATCGACGTGGCGGTGGTAGATGAAGGCGTCCACCGTGGGCAGAGTTTGAATTTTCTCCCATGCATAGGCATAAGCTGCCGCCTGGAGTTTTTCTCCCTCGGGATTGAGTAGGGTTTGGAAACCTTGCTCGCTCAGGATGATCCGGCGTGGTTTGCCCTCGAATAGAAGTTCAGGCTTGGCGAGGTGTTGGGCGAGGACTTGGAGGTTCTTGAAGGTGACCTTGTTGGTGTTGTCGTCGGTGGTGATGGTTTTGTCGGCCCACGCACGCGGATTGTTCAGATCTTCAGGATAAGGGTGCCATGCGACGTTCCAGTCGAAGTCACCGCTTTCGCGGACAAGACGCGCAAAGGTGTCGAGAAAGTCGCGTCCCGGCGTGGCTTCCTGCGCACTGACGTTGTGCATGCTGCTGGCCCAGTGATGATCAAACGAGACATAAGTGCGCGCATTCTGCGAATGCTTGCGGATCGCCGTGTGGGCGATGCGGTAGGCCTTTTCATACTCGCTGGCGGCCGTTTCGAGTGAGACGAGGCCCATGTTGTTCCACAGGAAATGCGAATTGACCTCGTTGCCAACAATCCACCCCCAGACGCGGCCATGCTCAGGATGCGCACCGCTCCAGCGCTCCGCCAGCAGGGCAATGACGGATTCAAGAAAGCGATTCGTCGTGTTGAAGCCGCCGACGCTGAACTTGTAGTCCTTCCGGTGCCCCGGATGCAGCGCGATGGCATCGCGCACCGGGTCTTTGGACGGATAAACCAGCAAGATCATATAAACGAGCACACCCCGGTCCGAGAGCGGTTTGATCTGGCGGTCGAGCGACGTGAGGTAGTTCTGATTGAAAACGAACTCGCCCGTTTCCGGCTTCGATTTCATATCCAGCAACGCCGTGAGGTTGATATTGATCCCCGCGTGATGAATGCCGAGCGCCAAGGCATCATCGACCATCTGCACCTGCAAGCCCTTCTGATTCGTCGGCGTGGGAAAGGGTTCGGTGTTTTGGGCGCTGGCAAAGCGGGCGAAAGCGAGGCAAAGAAGCAGGAGATGACGCATGAGTGAAGCCCCACCCCATCCACCCACACCCGCCGTGGAGCAACCTCAACCTGCCTGCGAACGCTGCGGCAAGCCGGGCGCGTCGAAGTTCGGTGATGAGTTCATCTGCGATGACTGCTATGTCGCGTGTGGGTCTTGTTGTTCGGGTGATGACGAGTGACCAACTGGCTTCACAGAATGAGAATTAAGGCCCGCAACATGGGCTGAGACGCATCTCATTCGCTGCGTAGGTTGAGGCATGTCTCTCGAATCCTTATTCCAGCCGCGCAGCATTGCCTTGATCGGAGCCACGGAACGTGAGGGCAGTGTGGGTCGGGCTATTTGGGAAAATTTGCGTGGGTTTGGTGGAGCTGTGTTTCCGGTGAATGCGAAGCGGGCGGAGATTCTGGGCGTGAAGGCGTTTCAAAGCATCGCGGCGCTGCCGGAGGTGCCGGAATTGGCGATCATCGTGACGCCAGCGGCGACGGTGCCGCAGATCGTGGAAGAAGCAGGTGTGGCGGGTGTGAAGGCGGTGGTGGTGATTTCGGCGGGGTTCAAGGAAACCGGCGCGGAAGGCGCAGAGTTGGAGAAACACGTGCTCGAAGCGGCGAAACGGCATGGTGTGCGGTTGATCGGGCCGAATTGCCTCGGGCTGATGAATCCACATGCGGGCTTGAACGCGACCTTTGCCAGCAGCACGGCGCGACCGGGTCGTGTGTCCTTCTTGAGCCAGAGCGGGGCGCTGTGCACGGCGATCCTGGACTGGAGCCACGATCAGCATGTGGGCTTCAGTGCGTTTGTTTCGACCGGGGCGATGACGGACGTGGGTTGGGGCGATTTGATCCGGCATTTTGGCAACGATCCGCACACGGAAAGCATCGTGATCTACATGGAGTCCGTGGGCGGCGATGCGGCCTCGTTTCTGGAAGCGGCGCGTGAGGTGGCGGCGCATAAGCCGATCGTGGTGATCAAGGTCGGGCGCACGGCGGAGGCCTCGAAGGCCGCGGCGTCGCACACCGGCGCGATGACGGGCAGCGATGCGGTGCTGGATGCGGCGCTGCGGCAAAGCGGCGTGCTGCGCGTGGACACGGTGGAGGCGCTGTTCGACATGGCGGAGGTGCTTTCCAAGCAACCTCTGCCGGCGGGTCCGCGTCTGGCCATCGTGACGAATGCTGGCGGCCCCGGTGCGCTGGCGACCGATGCGCTGGTGCTTGGCGGCGGTGAATTGGCGGAGCTTGCGGACGACACGCTGGAGGCGCTGAATGCGGTGCTGCCCGCGCATTGGAGCCATCACAATCCGGTGGATGTGCTTGGCGATGCGGATGCCGCACGCTTTGCCACAGCGCTGCGGATTGTGAAGAATGACGCCAATGTGGATGGCGTGCTGGCCGTGCTGACGCCGCAGGCGATGACGAACCCGACGGCGATTGCGCGTGAAGTGGTGAAGATCGCGCAGGAGAACGGCAAGCCGCTGCTGACGAGCTGGATGGGCGCGCAGAGTGTGAATGAAGGACGCGCGATCCTGAATGCGGCGGGCATTCCGACGTATGATTATCCCGATGAAGCCGCGCAGGCCTTTGTGCGCATGCGGGAGCGGCGTCCGCGGCTGTTCTGGCTCAATGAGTCGCTTGCGGCTCATGCGGAGGATGTGGAGGAACTGCCTTCGGTGATTGGCGACATGATCGACGCTGTGCTGAAAAGCGGACGCACGCTGCTGACCGAGTTGGAGGCCAAGCAGGTGCTGTTTGCCGCCGGGATTCCGATTGTGGAGACGCATGCCGCTTATGACGAAGACGCAGCGGTGGCCGCGGCGGAGGCGCTGGGTTTTCCCGTGGTGGTGAAGCTGCTCTCGCCCACGATCACGCACAAAAGCGACTGCGGCGGCGTGCAGCTCAATCTTCACGATGCCGCAGCCGTGAGGCACGCGTGGCGCTTGATTCGCGAGAACGTGACGAAGCTGCATGGCGTGGCGGCCTTTGAAGGCGTGACGGTGCAACGCATGGTAACACGCAAAGGCACTGAATTGATCCTTGGCGCGAGCACGGACGCGCAGTTCGGCCCGGTGCTGCTGTTTGGAGCCGGCGGCACGCTGGTGGAGGTGTTTCAAGATCGTGCGCTGGTCCTGCCGCCGCTGAATCATGCGCTGGCACGGCGTTGGATCGAGCAGACGAAGATCGCCAAGGTGCTGCGTGGCGTGCGCGGCCAGCCTGCCGTGGATTTGGAGGCGTTGGATGAGGTGCTGGTCAAGTTTGCGCAATTGGTGCAGCACGAACGGCGCATCGTAGAGCTGGACATCAATCCGCTGCTGGCGTCGCCGGAAGGCATCGTGGCGCTGGATGCGAGGGTGGTGGTGCGGGCATGAGGAGCGCGAGTATTCTACTCGCCTAGCTTTCCTGGTGCGTGGAAGATGGCTGAGGGACGAAAAGGGAATGGCGTGGCGAATTGGAGGCGCTGGGTGCTGCAAGTGGCGAGTAGGCTTCGCCATACTCGCGCTCCGTGCTGAGGCATTGAATTGCCATTTGCGCGAAGGGCTTCGGGCGATAGGATGGCGGACCCGAATCCCTCATGAAAACCGCCTCGATCCTCCTCTGCGCCGCTGTCATTGCCCTCGCCTCCACTTCCTGCGGGAAACACACCTGGAAAGAAACCCAGGTGCTGCATGAAGGCATGCACAAGGCGCACGACGCAGGCCACGGTGATGCGCACGCCGCGGAAGGCGAGCATGGCAAGAAGGAAGAAGCGAAGCACTAATCGCTGCGCATGCGTCGCTACGCTGTCATCGGGCTGCTGGTGCTGGTGACCGTGGCGACCAGTTGTGTGATGCTGCGGACGTGCTGGGCGCGGCTGGCGCGTTCGATTCCGTCGGTCGGCGGCAAAGACCTGCACCTCCGGCTGCCGGATGGCGGGAAGACGTTTTTGCAGAAGGACAAACGCTGGGCGGAGGATCAGCTCGGTGCCTCCAGCGGCACGCTGGGCAGTCACGGCTGCCTCGTGACCAGTGTGGCGATGGCCTGCTCGAATCTGGGCGTGAAACTGACGCCGCAGGAGCTGAACACGCGGTTGAAGAAAGCTGATGGCTTTCTGCCGCAAGGCTGGGTGGTGTGGAATGCGCTGCCCCGGGTGACGGACAACCAGATCACAGCGGAGTATCACGATGTGCCGAGTCATGCTGCGCTGGATGACGCGTTGCAGCACGGTGCCTATCCTGTGGTGAAGTATTTCCTCCTCGGCGGCATCCAGCACTGGTGTGTCATCGTGGGGAAGGACGATGAAGAGTATCTGGCGCGTGATCCGCTGCGGGATGACAAGGAGCCGGTGCCGCTGTCAGCGCTGACAGAGAAGATCTACGCGGTGCGGGTGCTGAAGAAGGTGGAGTGAACTTTTCTCGACCGTTTGAGCGGTGGCACCGACGTGATTGGGAGCTGAATGGAAACTCAACTGAAATGCTTATAGAAGTCACCCACCCACGACTTGTTAGCTGGTTGTTAAATCTTCCAGTCGAGCGTGCAGCCGATGGTGATCCGTGGCGTCAACTTTCCATTCTTTCCCTTTCTCGGGTCGGTGGCTTCCAAAACAGCAGCGAATGTGCTGCGGTAAACTCCCAGTCCTTGCTTAACAATCTTTTCGGAATTGGGAATCATCCATAGACGGAACTGCTGACCGCCGGCATCCAAGATAAAAAAATACACTTGGTTCTTCTGATCACGGACCACTGATTGCGGCAAGGATTCTGCGTTCGTGATCGAGTAGGACTCTCCATCGATCGTCAGTTTCAGAGAGCTGATGAGGCCGTCAATGTCACCGACTCGGACTTCAAGTTCGGTCCTGCCCGATTCGGTCTTGCCTCGAATCAAAGCATCGGCGGTGCCTGCAATGAGAGGATTGGAGATCGCGAGTAGGAAGCAAATCAATAGCCGGTTCATATCCGTTGCGAGCATTGCGCTGGGAAACAAGCGTTGGCTTTTGTCACAGCACGTTTATTCCCCGCATTCTTGAGGGTTTTGCCTCACTTGTCGAGATTCGAATGAAAGCCGACGACTCGTCGGCGCGTGCTCACACCACCAAGCCTGCCGCAGCCACGAGCGTCTCTTCGTTGACGATCTTGCCGGCGAGGTCGGGTTTGCAGTCGCCTTTGAGTTCGTCGCGGAATTTCTTGATGAAGCTCTGGGTGGGCCAGGAGGCGGCTTCGCCGAAGGCGCAGATGGTTTTGCCTTCGATCTGGTTGGCGACGGCCTCCAGGGTGTCCACGTCGTCGGGGCTGGCATCACCAGCGACGATGCGGTCGCTGATCTTCTTCATCCATAGGCTGCCTTCGCGGCAGGGCGTACACTGGCCGCAGGATTCGTGGGCGTAGAAGGCGTTGAGGTTGTTGATGACCCAGGTCATGCTGCGGCTGTCGTCCATGATGATGACGCCACCGGAGCCGGCCATGGTGCCGCACTGGGCCATGGTGTCGAAGTCCATCGGGATGTCCATGATGCCGATCTCGCGGCCGTCTTTGAGCTTGTACTTCTCGTCGGCACGCAGCACTTTGGATGAACTGCCGCCAGGGATGATGGCTTTCAATTTGCGGCCTGGCTTGAGGCCGCCGCAGAGGGTGTCGATGACTTCGCCCATGGTGACTTTGCCGACTTCGACCTCGTAGTAGCCGGGCTTCTGCACGTCGCCGGAGACGCAGAGGATGCGGGTGCCGGTGTTGTTGGGCGTGCCGAGCTTGGCGTACTCCGCGCCGCCCATCTCGAGGATGTGCTTCACGTGGCAGAGGGACTCGACGTTGTTCACGATGGTCGGGCTCATGTAGAGGCCGAGCGCGGCGGGGAAATACGGCGGCTTGATGCGCGGGTAGGGGCGCTTGCCTTCGAGGGACTCGATGAGGCCGGTTTCTTCACCGCAGATGTAGGCACCGGCACCGCGATGCACGAAGATCTCGCAGTCGAAGCCAGAGCCGAGGATGTTTTTGCCGAGGAAACCCTTCGCATGGGCTTCAGCGATGGCTTTTTCGAGGATCTTGGCGGCGTGCGGGAACTCTTCGCGAATGTAGATGTAGGACAGCTTCGCGTTCACGGCGAAGCAGGAGATCGTCATGCCCTCGATCAACTGATGAGGGTCCTGATGCATGATGTAGCGGTCCTTGAAGGTGCCGGGCTCGGATTCGTCGGCGTTGCAGATGAGATAGACCGGCTTGGTGTTCGTCGGCGGGATGAAGCCCCACTTCACACCGGTCGGGAAGCCCGCACCACCACGACCGCGCAGTCCGCTGGCTTTGACTTCATTGGTGATGGCGCTGCGATCCATCTTGAGCGCCTTCTTGAGCTGCTCGTAACCGCCGTTCTGCAGGTAGCACTCGATGGACGGATCGTAGCCGACGCGGTCGATGTTTTTGAAGATGAGGCGCTTCTCGCGCGCATGCGGTTCTTTGCCGGGGAGATACTGGACGGGGGAGGCCATGGTTTGCAGTATTCCAGTGTGAATAAGCGCGGCAACCGGGATTTGTGAAAAAATTCACAAGGCGGATAGCCAGAGCCGTGAAAGCATGGCGCTGCCAAGCCAGTAGGTGTGTCATGCCTGTGTGCCGAATGACCAAGCTGACCCTGTGCTCCCTGATGCTGCTGGCATCGGCGGGGATGGTGCTGGCAAAGAAGGATGAAGGGCCGAAGCCGGTGCCGTGGTCGTTTGCGCCATTGAAGCGCGTGGCCTTGCCGAAGGTGAAAGACACGGCGTGGCCGAAGACGCGGATCGACTACTTCATCCTCGCGAAGATGGAGGCGGCGGGGATGAAGCCGTCGCCACGTGCCGAGGAACGCGTGTTGCAGCGCAGGCTGGCATTTGATCTCACCGGACTGCCACCGACGGAACAGGCGGCGGCAGACTGGAGCCGAGCGGTGGACGAAACGCTGCGCAATCCGCTCTACGGCGAGCGCTGGGCGCGGCACTGGCTGGATCTGGCGCGTTACACGGACATCACGCCGGACTGGCTGGATTCGACGAAGTTCTCGTATCTGTATCGCGACTGGGTGGTGCAGGCCTTGAACGAGGACATGCCGTATGACCGCTTCGTGGTGCGGCAGCTTGCCACGGACTTCCTGCCGGAGTGCGGTCCGCAGGATCGCGTGGCGCTCGGCTTCATCGGCCTGAGCCCGACCTACTTCAAAGAGCTGCAACTGCCGCCGGAGATCATTAAAACGACCATCGCCGATGAATGGGAAGAGCATGTCGATGCGATTGGCCGCACCTTCCTCGGCCTCACGCTGGCCTGTGCGCGTTGCCATGATCACAAGTCCGACCCGATCACGGCGCAGGATTATTATGCGCTCGCCGGTGTCTTTGCGTCCGTGAAGCTCTCCGAGCTGCCGACGATGAGCGATGAGTTCTGGAAGCCGGTGGCGAAAGCGCGTGCGGAAGTCGCGACGATGGAGAAGCAGATCGTCGAGTTGAAAAAGAAGAAGCCCACGGATCTGGCGGAGCAAACGAAAGTCATCGAAGCGAAAATGGTGATGCTCAAGACCAGCACGCCGCACTACAACATGCCGATGGCCAACGCGGTCGAGGAAGCGGCGCTGTTTGTCGTGAACAAGGAAAAAGAGCACGGCACGAAGCTGGATTACAAGATGGGCATGGCGCGCGATCTCGAATTGATGAAGCGCGGCAACCCGAACGACCTCGGTGAAAGTGTGCCGCGGCGTTTCTTGTCCGCCTTCCCGTCGAAGACCGGCCTGCCACGCAAGTTTAGCACCGGCAGCGGTCGCCTCGAACTCGCGCAGGCGATCGTGGAGGATGCGGCACCACTCACCGCACGCGTGATGGTGAATCGCGTGTGGAAACATCACTTTGGTCGCGGCTTGGTCGATACGCCGAGCGAGTTCGGAAACCTTGGCGAAGCACCAACGCATCCTGAGCTGCTCGATGATCTCGCCGGTCGCTTCATGGAGCACGGCTGGTCGTTGAAGTGGCTGCATCGCGAGATTTTGAACTCGGCGACGTGGCAGCAGAGCAGCGTGGCGGCGGAATCCGAGAAGCGTGATCCCGAGAACAAGCTCTACGGCCGTATGCTGCGCCGTCGCCTCGATTGGGAATCGTGGCGCGATGCGATGCTGACGGTGACGGGCGAGATTGATCTCAAGATGGGAGGCCCGGCCGCTCCCATCGCTGACTTGATCAATGTGCGCCGCTCGCTTTACGGCGCGTCGGATCGTCAGGACATGGACCCCATGCTGCGCATTCACGACGTGCCCGATCCCGGCGCGCATAATCCGTGGCGCACCGAGACGATCACGCCCTTGCAGGGACTCTTCGCGTTGAATTCACCCTTCATGCTCGAACAGGGGGCCATTCTGGGCCGTTGGGCGATGAATCACAACGTGGACGAAATCTATGCACGCTTGTTTGGCCGCGCACCGAGTGCGCATGAGGCCGAGGTGGCGAAAGCGTTCATCAGTGGCCGCGAGCAGGACGCTGCCGCATGGTCGCAGTATGCGCAGGCGCTGCTGGCGGGGAATGAGATGCTGTTTGTGGATTGAGGACGAGGAGGATCACCTGCGGTGGGTGCATCTCGGCTTTACACCAGCCCATCTCTGACCATTCATGCCCGCCCGTTTTCCGACCACCGTAATGACCACCAAACTCGATCCTAAATTCCTCGCCTTTCTTGCCGACACCGCCCAGAAACTTCAAACGCTCGAGATCGAGCCGCGCGTGCCTGCCGAAGTCGCGCCTGCGCTGAGCACCGCGACGGCTGAACTCAGCCAACGCCTGATTGATTACGTCACACAGCTCACGGCTGCCATGGAGGCGAAGAACGCCGCTGACATCGCGGAAAGAGAAGCCGCGAAGGCACAGGCGCTCGCGGAAAAAGAGGCGGCACGCATCACCGCGCTGGAGGCTAAGGAGGCTGCGCGCATTGAGAAGGAAGCCGCCGCTGCCGCTGCAAAGGCGCAGGCTTTGCTCGAAATTGAGGCCATGAAGGCCGCTGCTGCTGCGATCAAGGCCAAGGAACTGGCCGAGAAAGAAGCCGCGAAGGCGCAAGCAAACGCCGAGAAGGAAGCTGCACGTCTGGCCAAGGAACAGGCGGAAGCCGAGAAGACCGCCGCCAAGGATCGGTCCATCGCTGAGCGTCTGGCTGCCGTCCTCGCCGCCGCTGAGGCCAAGGCCCAGGCACTGGCTGAAAAAGAAGCAGCTAAGGTCGCTGCGGCGGAAGCCAAGGAAGCCGAACGCCTCGCCAAAGAACAGGCCGCTGCTGAGAAAGCCGCAGCGAAGGCGCAAGAGCAGGCAGAAAAGGAAGCTGCCAAGGCTCAGGCTCTCGCCGAACGTGAGGCCGCGAAGATCGCCGCCGCTGAAGCGAAGGAAGCTGCTCGTCTCGTCAAGGAGCAGGAGGAAGCTGAGAAAGCTGCCGCCAGGGAGAAAGCCCTGGCGGAACGGATGGCCGCCATGGCCGCTGCCGCAGAGGCCAAGGAAGCCGCACGCCTCGCGAAGGAGCAGGCAGAGGCCGAGAAGGCCGCTGCGAAAGCGCAGGAACTCGCGGAAAAAGAATCCGCCAAGGCGCAAGCCTTGGCCGAGAAAGAAGCCGCTCGACTTGCCAAAGAACAGGCCGAGGCCGAGAAAGCTGCGATCAAGGCTCAGGCTCTTGCGGAAAAAGAAGCGGCACGTCTCGCCAAGGAACAGGCGGAAGCTGAGAAGGCCGCCGCCAAAGCTCAGGCGCAGGCTGAAAAGGACAAGCGTGTCGCCGAAGCTGAAGCCGCCAAGGCCCAGCAGGAGGCCGAGCGCCAAAAAAACAGCGCTGCCGATGAAGAAGGCCGTGCCCGCCGTGCCGCCGCCCGTGCCCAGGCCATCGCCGAACACGAAGCCAAGCAGAAAGCCCGTCAGGCCGCCGCCATGGCCCAACTTGCCGCCGACAAAGCCGCCCTCCAGTCCGAGAAGAAGAAGGCTCCCGCGAAGGTTTGAGGGAGTTGGTGAGTGGCGGGATCTTGGATCGAGTTTTCGTCGCCGTACCTGCCGTCATTCCCGCAAAATGAAGGGACACGGCTGCTGAGGCAGTTCGTTCCACCGTCTCGCGCCGAAATCCGGCGCAGCACCCCGGAGTGTCCGGAGCCTTGCGCCAGAATCTGGCGCAAGACTTGGAAAGGTGGCAGGTGCTGTACCGAGATCTGGCGCAGCGATGCCGAAACTCCCAAGTGTCGCGCCGAGATCTGGTGCAGCACTGCCGAAGGTCCGAGGTGTCACGCCGAGATTCGGCGCAGCAGTGCCGCAGGTCCGAGGTGTCGCGCCGAGATCTGGCGTAGCAATGCCGAAGGTCCGAGGTGCCGCACCGAGATTCGGCGCAGCAGTGCTGAAGGTCCGAGGTCTCGCGCCGAGATTCGGCGCAGCACCTGCCCGGGTCCGCGATGCCACGCTGGAATCTGGCGCACTGTTCCCGAGACTCTGATTTGTCGCGCCGAAATCCTGCGTGACGACTGGAGCCCCGCATCCCCACGCACTGGAAAGCCTCATTCCGCATCCCAAGGGCAGGGGATTGGCGAATTTTGGCGACGGCTTGGACGGGGGCGCGGACACTCCTGTCCGCTTCTTCTAAACAGCGGGCATGCTGCGTAGCCGCGAAGCGAATGCCCGCGCTCCTCTCTCCGTCCTTGCCAATTCTTGTCAGCACCGCTTTCATCGCCCTCACTGCTTCCGGCGCTCCCTCTCTCCCAGTCTCCTCTTCTCCCCGTCTCCGATGTCCGCCGCCTTCACTCCGTCTTCAGCAGCGGCCACAGCGGCGTCTGCTTCTGGAGGAAGGTCACCGCCTGCTCGTCGTCGGAGGTGATCACCGCGCAGAAGAACTCCAGATGCCGGGGCGTGAGCTTCTGCGCCATCAGGCAGAAGTCGTTGTAGAACACGTTGTCCGCATGGCGCAGCCACAGGATTACCCGCAGGTCATTGCCCGGCACCTCACCCGTCGCCTCGTCCACCTGATGAAACACATACACGCCGATGGGCACCCGCCGCCGCGCGCAGAAGACGCGGATCGCCTGCCGCAGCTTCAGCGGCACCTTGGCCTCCGGCACGTGGAAGAGCGTCACCTGTGTCTTCTCCCCGCTGCCGGATTGTGGGCGCTCGCCGGTGAACTCACCCGCCACCAGCGATGCCACCGCCTGCGGTTGCAGCCGGATCGTGCCGCCGCCCGCCGCCATCACCCGCACGGTCGTCTGCTGGTCATTGAGGAATCCCATCAGCACATCCGCCGGCATCGCGCAGATCATCGGCTTCGGGCCGCCAGACTTGCGGACATTGCGCATCTCAAAGTCGGCGGCGGCCTGGCTGGTGAACACCGCCGCGAAGGGTCCGTCCGCATCGCCATAGGTACACCAAACGAAGCCCTGGTCCGTCGTGCGCGTGTGCTCCCCCACCAGCTCCGGGTGGTAGGGCACGTAGATGAAGAGTTCGGACTTCATCAGCAGCCGGAACATCCGCCCCTGGAGTGATGGATCTTCCGCCGCCTGCTTGATCAGACGTTCCAGCTCATTCTGCGGCTCCGGCTCGGGCCGCCAGTCTTCGGTGGGTGCGTGGCTCATGAGAAAGGCTTTGGTTTGAAAGAGTTATCCTAGACAGCGTGGGCATAGATAACCTAGCGGGCCAAAGGGGCTCGTCGCCGGGGCAATTTTGATCTGGTCATGGGGCACCGACTTCCGGCAGCCGGTGCATTCCACCTCCAGGCTCGGCAGTTTCAGGTGAAAGCCCAGACCCGTGGGCAGGATCGGAATATTGTTCTCCGTTCGGCGGCGCAGTCCTTTGATCAGGTCGATGCGGATGTCCGCCAGCCCCGCCCAGAATTCCCCTACCAACACCATCTTTGGCTGCGTCTTCTCGATCAGTTTGGCCAGACCATTGTAGCCGAGGTGAACCTTTTTGAAGATGTCCGAGTTCTCATATTCTTCCTCATCCGGCATGGAAATGTGGGCCAGCAGCACGTCACAGCCTTGAAGATGATCCGGCAGGGTTTCAAAGTAACGCGTGTCCCCCGTGTAGCCGAGAATGAAGTCCGGCTGGCCTTTCTCACCGTGCAACCGCAGGCGCATGCCCACGGCATGCGGCACATCGTCGCCATGCTCGGCTTTGAAGTGCTCCACTGTCATGGGCAGGCCGTTCTCTTTCGCAATCCAGCGCTGCCGCTCACAGTCAGAGGCCGTGAACTTCAGCGGCGTGCCTCGGTGGATGGCCTTGTCATCGCGGAAAGACTTGGCGGTGTCTTCATCGATCACGAAGAGGCATTTGGAGACATCATGCTTCTGCTGATCCTCCCTCTTCAACGTCTTCCAGCGCTTGTGCAGTTCGTGGCGCAGATCATCCACGCTGCTGAGGTCGTAGTTGTGGTCGCTGTGATTGTGGGAGACCAGCACCGCATCCACCTCCCGCATGTTGTAGCCCGCATCATGGAAGTTGTCGATGAAGTCGAATCCTGGGTCAATCACGATGCCCTTGTCGCGCCACTTCAAGAAGTAGCCGCCACCGGCCCAGTGGCAGTCATCGCCACCTTCCAGCAGGGTGACCGCGCTGCTCCAGCCGCGCAGGCAACTAAAGACCGCGTCTCTCGGCAGGCCTTCCCGTAGCAGGTAGTCTAGATATTTGTCTTTCAGTCCCTGTTCCTGTCGCCCCAGCTTTTGCAAGATCAGTTGCTCCGGCGTCTCCGGGCCCTTGCCTGCCTCGGCCTTTACCAGCGCCTCTTCGCCCAGCGTCGGTTTCACACCGGCCAGTGAATCTTCGATCAGTCGCTTGATGTGCCGCGCCCGCTCATGCTCGCGTTCGTTTTCAGGCTCTTGCAGCACCTTCTTCACCTCCGCTAGCGCTTCCTGGAACTTGCCTTGCGCCCGGAGACTCAGAGCTAAGTTATTGCGGGTTATGCTCCGCTTGTCGTCGCTAGGGATGCGGAGGGCCTGCCGGTAGCAGGCGATGGCGCGGTCATGCTCGCCTTTGATAGCGTAGGCATAGCCCATGTTATTGTGGGCAAGTTCCGGCGAGTCGTAGCCGGGAGTGTCGAGGGCCTGTTGGTAGCAGGTGATGGCGCGCTCGTACTCACCCTTGTCATCGTAGACATAGCCCATGTTGAGGTGGACACTTCCCGGCGAGTCGAAACCTGGAGTATCGAGGGCCTGTTGGTAGGAGTTGATGGCCAAATCCGGGCGCATCAAGAAGGTATTCAAAAGTCCCTGAACATAGGAGGCGTGACCGTGGAGGGCGGTGGGGAGCTGGGCCTGAACCGTGGTGATTTTCATTAGAGCGGCCTCACGCTCGGTTTCATGGCGGGCGGCGATCAGGCAATCCAGCAACAGCTCGGCACCGGGGATTTTCTGGGCCACCGCATAGGACACGGCGGCCTGATGCGCGGGGCTGTGTGGCGTGGCTTTGCTTTGCGCCTTTGAATGCTCTTTGCGGGCGGCGTGGAAGAGGCGTTTGAATTTAGCCAGGATGGTAGCGCTTGGCCCAGGCTTCTTGGAGCTTGGTTTCGGCATGATCGAACGTGCGGTGGATTCAGGAGCGGGTCAAGATGGCAAGGTAGACCTCCGGTTGCATCCGCACACATCGAGGCGGCGCGGTATTTGCCACCGCGCTCTGAAGCGCCTATGGCGAGGGTCTTCATGAAGACATTCTGGTTCATCCGACATGCCGAAAGCTTGAGCAACGCGGGCTTTCCCACAGAGACGCCGCATGCGATCGGGCTGAGTGAGAAGGGGCTGGGGCAGGCGGAGGCACTGGCCCGGCAGTGGCGGACGGTGCCGGACCTGATCGTGGTGTCGCGCTACACGCGGAGCTGATAAGGAAATCGTGTTTGGGAGAGCCAGATGAGACAAGATGGGTGCGATCTCGTGAAGTACCGTGAGGCTGGGACTGGGTCCGTGAATTCCGTATGTTCAATAGACACACTTCAGTGAGCCGAGTGCAATGGTTTTGGAGTTTGGAGCAAGCGTGTGCTGTTTGGAGCCGTATTGGCTGCATGTCCGATCTCTCCGCACTCTCACGCCGTGAACTGCTGACCCGCATGGGCGGTGGGTTGGGGGCGCTGGGGCTGGCTTCGACGGTGCAGGGGGCAGCGAAGTCGCACTTCGTGCCGAAGGCGAAGCGGGTGATTCAGTTGTTCATGAATGGTGGGCCGTTTGGGCCGGACTTTTTTGATCCGAAGCCGGGACTGACGAAGTATGCGGGACAGAAGCCCGAGGGAGCGGATCTGCGCACGGAACGGCCGACGGGTGGGCTGCTGGCGTCGCCGTATGCGTTTGCGAAGCATGGGCAGAGCGGGCTGGAGATCAGTGAGCTGCTGCCGAATCTGGCGCGGCATGCGGATGACCTGTGCGTGCTGCGCTCCTGCCATACGGACAATCCGAATCACGGTCCCGCCTTGCTGCTGATGAACAATGGCACGATGACGGAGCGCGTGCCGAGCATGGGAAGTTGGCTGAGCTACGGACTGGGCAATGAGAACGCGAATCTGCCATCCTTTGTGGTGCTGTGTCCGGGGAAGCCGGTGCGGTTTTCGATTCTGTGGAGCAGTGCGTTTCTACCGGCGCAGCATCAGGGCGTGTACATCAATCACTCAGACCTCGATCCGAAGCAGATGATTCCGTGGCTGACGAACGAGCGCTTTTCACCGACTGAGCAGCGCAAGCAGCTGGATCTGATGCAGGCGCTGAACGCGGAGCATCTGGCGACACGCGGTGGGGCGGATGTGGCGCTGAACGGTCGCATCCAAGCGATGGAAACGGCCTTCCGCATGCAGTCGGCAGCGACGGATGCCTTTGATGTGAATCTGGAACCAGCGAAGGTGCGCGAGATGTATGGCACGAGCCATTTCTCCAATGGCTGCCTGATGGCGCGGCGCTT
The DNA here is from genome assembly GCA_947471905.1 of Verrucomicrobiaceae bacterium. Lineage (GTDB taxonomy): Bacteria > Verrucomicrobiota > Verrucomicrobiia > Verrucomicrobiales > Verrucomicrobiaceae > Prosthecobacter. The sequence goes on along the minus strand of CANIZT010000017.1, from coordinate 3,984 downwards.
GGTGGAGCGTGGCGTGAGGTTTGTGCAGCTTTATTATGGCAACGGGCAGCCGTGGGATACGCACTCGAATCATGACGCGACGACGCGGAAGCTGGCGGCGGACATCGACCGGCCCATTGCGGCACTGATCAGCGACTTGAAGCAGCGCGGGATGCTGGAAGACACGCTCATCGTGTGGGGCGGTGAATTTGGCCGCACGCCGGTGAGCGAGAATGGCAACGGCCGCGATCACAATCCGCACGGCTTCTCGATGTTCTTCGCGGGTGGTGGAGCGAATGGCGGCACGGCCTATGGCGAGAGCGATGAGTTTGGCTTCAAGGCGGCGGTGGACAAGATGCACATCCACGACATCCACGCGACGATCCTGCATCTGCTGGGCATGGATCACGAGAAGCTGACCTATCGCTATGCGGGCCGTGATTACCGCCTCACCGATGTTCACGGCCGCGTGCCGCGAGCGATCGTGGGTTAAGCCCGGGTCTTGTCCGTCTTGAAGCGGCTCCAGAACGATGGCTTTTTCGGGATGGCTTTGCGGATTTACACCGCCGTAGTTTTCTTCTTCTCCACCGGCTTAGGTTTTTCCGGCGGTGGTGGCGTGGGAGCAGGAGTGGCGTCTGGTGTAGCCGCAGGGCCGTAGAGTTCGCGCGTTTTCTGGTGCAGCATCTCGGCCTCAGCGGCGCGTTGCATTTCGCTGCGAATGTTAACGGGCACATCGCCCTCTGTCAGTGGTGGTAGCAGAGGATTGGGGCCACCTGCCCAAGAGCCAAGCGTGGGCATCATGTCGGCGATTTGGCTCTGATTGTTTACCTTGTGCAGGCCGATGACGCGCAGCGAGCTGCCGAACATGTAGAAGATGGTGCTTTCGTCGAGACCTTCGACCATGCTGCCGCCGCGTTGCAGGATGGGGCTGCCGCGCAGGATGACCTCGTTTTCGGTGATGAACGCCTCTTGGCAGAGCGCCTTGGCGGGTTCGTTGTAATTCATCTCGATGAAGACCTTGCCGCGAGCGCGGGCCTTGAGCGGCCTGCCGTCCGGCGCGTATTTGAAGACCTGAATAGAGTCAGCCGCGATCTTGAGGTGTGGCGGGAACTCGAGTTGCTGAGTCGAGAGGGTTTTGGCCTCCGTGAAACTCATGCTGAGCAGGAAGCTCAGGTCCATCGGGGATTTGACCAAGACGGCGTCCTTCTTTGCTGGGTCAGTGGATGCCGTGCTTGCAGCGGATGGCTTGCTCAAACCGGTGCAGCCGCTACCTAGCACCACAGCCGCCAGCAGGACGGTGGCGCAGCAAAGGGAGAGCCGGGTAGGTAAGTTCATCAGCACCTCTTAGATACACGAAAGACGATTCTGCTCATCTTGATTTTTCAAGAATGTCCTTCAGGGCCAAATTTCTGTCAGGCGCGGCGCTCGTAATTGGCAAAAGTCATGCCGTGCTTGTTCTCGACATCGGCAGGGAATGCCTGCCGTGAGACTACCTGCCACAACTCGGGTAAAATGGCCGAAAAGGGGACGCCACCGCCTAGAATCGTGTCCACATGGGTAATGATCAGGCGATTTGCCAGTGGCATGGCGGCCGCGTAGGCCCCGCCGCCACCGCAGACGAACAGCTCCCGGGCCCCGCCTTTGCCAGCAACGCATGCAGCCTCCTCAACGCTGGAAACGACTGCGCCGAGGTGTGGCATGAAAGGTTTGTCACGTGTCAGCACCAGCGGGTGGTGGTCCTGAAACCAGCCGAGCATTTCCTCATAAGTGCGGCGGCCGATGAGCAGCCACTGGCCACGCGTGGTGCGGCGGAAGTGCTCTTTGTCACGCGGTAGATTCCACGGCACGCCTTTGCCCGTGGAAATGAAGCCATCCGCTGAGACAGCAGCGATGAGCGTCAAGTAGGGCCGCGTGCTCACTCAATAAATTGCGGATTCACCCTCGCGCAGTAGGCGCACGCGGTGCTCCATCTGACGTTCGAGGGCGGCTTTGACGAGGCGCTCAGCTGGCTCGTGGATCGGTTCGCCACCGAGTGGAAAAGTATCGTGATGCATCGGCACCATTGAATTTGCGCCGAGCATCTCGAAGGCATCAAGTGCCTCCTCAGGATTCATGTGAACGGGGCGGCCGCTGGGTGCGTCGTAGGCGCCGATGGGCATGAGTGCGAGATCAATGCTGGCGCGTTTGCCGATCTCTTGGAAACCATCGAACATGGCACTGTCGCCACAGTGGTAGAGGCAACGGTCGGGTGATTTGATCAGGAATCCGCCGAATTGGCGGTGCGTATCGTGGATCATGCGCGCCCCCCAGTGGCGTGCGGGAGTGAGGGTGATGCGCAAGTCCTGGAACGAGGCACTCTGCCAGGTCTTCAGTTCCACGATGCGGCCGAAGCCGCAATTCTTCACCAAACTGCCGACTCCCACAGGCACGATGATTGGCTGGGCAGCGGCCAGTTTGCGCAGGCTGGGCAGATGCAGGTGGTCGTAATGCGCATGCGTCACCAGCACGAGATCGATGGGCGGGAGATCATGCGCCCAGACACTGGGATGGCGGAGCCGCTTTACGGGGCCATGCCACAGTGCCCAGTTCGGGTCGATGGCGATGTTGATGCCGCCCACTTGGACAAAGAACCCGGCATGGCCGAGCCACGTCACCGCGATTTCATCCCGCCTCGCGACCGGCAGCAGACCGAAATCCTCGCCCGGTTTGCGGGGTGCGAGCAAACTGGGAATGAGCACCTCGTTGAGGAACTGCATGTTGCGCTTGCGCCAGCCTTGCGTGGGCAACAGGCCGACGCGGTTGGTATCCAAAATTTCTCGTCGCAGGGAGAAGCGCCGCCTTCTCGGGCCGGAAAGTCCAGCCCCGCCGGATGATGATGCGGGATCGAAAAGCATGACGAGCGAGTGTGCTTGAGTACAAGAAGTCTAGTGACTAAGGGCCTCAAAGACAAGGTTTAAGTTGCTGCGCGGTCCCATTGCGGTTTCGCGGCAAAAAACTCATTTCCTGGCAGCTTGAGCATGCCCCATGGCGGTCACCCACTTGCCTTTGGTGATGACTTTATCGACCACAAACCCAGCACGCTTGCCAGCGGCGAGGCAGTCTTTGGCTTGCGATTTCATGATGCCTGACAGCATCAGAATGCCGCCGGGAGCCACGGATTGAAGCAATTGAGGGAACGCTGCTTCCAGCACGTCATGGAAGATATTTGCTGCCACGATGTTCCAAGTCTGCTTGGGCTGCCATTTGAGCACGTCGATCTGCGAGAAACGAACTTTGGGTGTGTCATTGCGTGCGGCGTTCTCCTTCGAGATGCGCACGGCGGCAGGATCGTAATCGCAGCCCCAGACACGAGTGGCACCGAGTTTCGCGGCTGCGATGGCTAGGATGCCACTGCCGCAGCCGAGATCGGCCATGCTCCATGCTTTGTTTGCGGCTTGGAGTGGCTTCGCAGCATCGACCAGCAGACGCAATACCGTGGCCGTGGTGGCATGGTGCCCAGTGCCAAAGGCCATGTCGGCAGGCACGGCGATGATCTCGCGATCAGGGAAGTTTTTTTCGGCTTTCGCGACTTCCGCAAGCGTCCGAGCTGTGCAAATGACAAAGGTCTCGCGCACCTTCAACGGCGGGGGTGCCTGCGAAGCATGAGCAGCCCAATTTTGATTCTTCAACGCACGCACGCTGCCACCAAATTGCTTCTGGATGGCGTTCGCCCGCTTCTGCGTCGCACAATAGGCCTCAACTCGGATCGTTTGGCGGCCAGGAAAACTGGTAATGACCAGCGTGGCATCGGTGGCACCGGCGAAGCGTTCTTCCCAGGCGTCGGCCCAGCGTGAAGCGGAAAGTTTGGACCAGACAAACATGAAGGGGATGAGAAAACCATCTCTCTGAGAGAGATGGAGCGGGTGACGCGATTCGAACGCGCGACATTCTCCTTGGCAAGGAGATGCTCTACCACTGAGCTACACCCGCAAAACTTGCGGGCCGGATATTGGCTCAAGCTGCTTT
>CANIZT010000016.1 GCA_947471905.1 Verrucomicrobiaceae bacterium | reverse complement strand
GTGCTAGGCGGTGTGCAGCCTGGACAGCCAGTGAACGTGCGCATTCCGGTCAAAGCCGGGCAGGTGATCGGCAAAGTGGGCAACCAGACCTTCGACTTCGCACTGATCGACACCAGCACCACGCGCCAAGGCTTCGTGAAGCCGGAACAGTTCTTGAAACGTGATCCATGGAAGCCGCACACCGTTGATCCCTTCGACTACATCGACGAACTGCTGCGCGCCCAACTCATCGCCAAATGCGCCCGCAAATCACCGCCGTTCGGTGGCCGCATCGACTACGACATCGACGGCAAACTCATTGGCAACTGGTATGAACAAGGCACCGGCGGTTACGCCGGCCTCAACCGTCGCATCGACCACTGGGTGGGCCATCTTGCCATTGTCTATCACCACCTCGATCCCAAAATTGTTGTTTTCTCCATCGGCAATTACGACGGCCGTGCTGCGCAGTTCTGGGTGAAAGGCAACCAGCCTGATCCTGCGACCATCGGTGAAAAAGACGGCATCGTGAAATACGAACTCATTCACGGCCAGCTCGGCAGCTCCGGACAGACCCAGATGCGGCAGGATGGCGATCTGGTGCAGGGAGCCGTGCTCTGCCAGGTGCTGCCGGGGCGAAAACTGAAATTTGAAGCATTCCCCGGTAAACGCGGTGAAGAGGTGGGCGGCTTCACCGCTGCGGCACGCGTTTACGAACGCTGAACGGCTTCTCAACCTCCGCCCAGCGCATAGCCGACTCCACGCACGGTGCGGATGAGCTTCTTGTCGTGATCCTTGTCGATCTTCGAGCGCAGACGCTGGATGTACACCTCCACGAGGTTCGTTTCGGGGTCCATGTTGTAGCCCCAGACGTGCTCATAAATCTGCATGCGGCCAAACACGCGGCCGGGGCTGCGCATCAGGTGCTCCAGCAGTTCGAACTCGCGTGTGCTTAGCTCGATGTCCACGCTGGCGCGGCTTACTTTGCGTTCGAGCAGGTTGATGCATAGATCTTCCACGCGCAGCAGGTGGCTGGCATCACCCGCCTTGCGGCGCACGACGGTGCGTAGGCGTGCGGCCAGTTCCTCGACGAAGAATGGCTTCGTCATGTAATCATCCGCGCCGAGGTTCAGGCCCTCGATTTTTTCCGGCAGCGTCGTGCGTGCGGTGAGCAGGATGACCGGCACCGTATTGCGCTTCTCCCGCAGGCCACGCAGGATACTCAGGCCGTCGCGGCCTGGCACCATGATGTCGAGCACCAGCGCGTCATAGGGCACCGTGGTGGCCATTTCCCAGGCATCATCGCCATCGCTCACGGCGTCCACCTGGATGCCCTGCTCCTCCAGCCCCTTTTTGGCAAAGGAGAGGAGCTTGGCCTGGTCTTCGACGAGGAGGATGCGCATGCGTCCGGATGATGCGATGCAAAGGCGGATTGTCCACCGGCACATGGCGGTCTATGTTCTCAGGGTGACTCTCGCTCTGGCATTTCTCTCCTTTTTCTCGACCTCGCATGCGGCGGAACCGCTGCCTGCGGATCGCATTCAGGCGGCGGCCGCGTATTCCGCCGCGCACGGCGGTCATGCACTGCTGATCAAGCAGAACGGCAAGATCCTGCACGAGTCCTACACGAACGGCCACACGAAGCACGAGCCTCATCGTATCTACAGCGGCACGAAAGCCTTCTGGTGCCTCACGGCCTTCGCAGCGGAGAAAGACGGCCTGTTCAAGCTGGACGACCGCGTGAGCGACACGATCACCGAGTGGCAGGGCGACAAACGCCGAAGCAAGATCACCATTCGTCAGCTTCTCGACTTCAGCAGCGGCATGGAGCCGCTCTTCGGCCTGCATGAGAACGACTACAACGACCGCACCACCTCGGCGCTTAAGGCTTCACTTGTCGGCACGACTGGCAAGCACTTCATATACGGCCCGGCGGCCTTGCAGGTGTATCACGAGCTGCTTGCCCGGAAGCTGCGGGAGAAAAAGCAGTCACCCACTCGCTATCTGGAGCGCAAGGTGCTTGGTCCGCTCGGCCTCGGCGCGCAGCGTTACCTGCCGGACCAGCATGGCTCGCCGTTGCTCGCTGCCGGCTTCATGCAAACCGCCCGCCAGTGGTCGGAACTCGGCTCTTGGCTGCTCAAGAACCAGGACATCCTGACTTCGCTCAAAACCAGTGACGCCAACCGTGCCTTCGGCTTCGGCTTCTGGAACAACCACGCCGCCGAATCCAAATCCGCCCGCGAGGTCGATGTCGAGTCGCTGCTCGACAAGAAATGGCACGAGCAGTCCTGGCGCAACGCCTGCCTCTGCCGCGCCGCCCCCGCCGATCTTATCGCCTGCATCGGCTCTTACGGCCAGCGCCTCTACATCGTGCCCTCGCAGAAGCTCGTCATCGTGCGACTGGCAAAGGATTCAAAACCGAATGATGCGGAGATGCTGCGGTTGTTGTTTACGCCAATTCAGCGCTGAGCCGCAGGCTCCACCAACACCGGAATCGCCTTGCGCACCATCGTTTTGGAGACGCCGTAGATCAGCGTGCTGTGCTTCGGCCGCCATTGGTAGCCGATGCCGAAGGGGATCACGGGAACTTCGTTGGTGCGATAGTACTCGGCGAGATCGGGCTGGTTGTGCTGCTTGAAGAGGGCGATCGGTCCCGGATACCAGCCGAAGGCTTTCACGTCCCAGCTTTCGCGCGGGAAGTCGCGCCAGGGGATGCCGGAATCGTCCTGGGTCATCGTGTGGCAGTGCGTGAGGAGGTAATCGCGAATCGTGGTGAACTCGCTGAGATGCATGAGATACGAGGCGGACTTGGTGAAGCCGTTCATCATGCCGAGCCCATCGCAGAAGCGCAGGAAGGAGGCGTCCTGCTTGAGCGCCCAGCTAGCGATGTTGGTGGAAAAGTAGTAGAGCGTCTGCTGCTGGCCCTTGGCGCCGAGGAAGGTGATGCGTGCGCCGGGTGTCTTGGTTTCCTTGTCGGTCAGCACCTTGCCTTCGGCATCGAGCCAGATGTTTTCGACGTTCTGAATCTGGCAGCCGCAGCGGGCGAGGAAGACGTAGAGCACCGGCAGCGTGCCGGTGAGCTTCGTGGCCTGCAGATCCTTCTTCATGTCAGCAGTGATGAAGAAGCTGAAGCTGAGCGAGGCGTTGAGCGTGTTGCGCAAGTTTCGCAGCGAGGCACCGAGCTCGCCTTCACTAAGCTTCGTCACGTCCGGCGGCAGGCCCACGGGCTCGACGGCGGCCAGCACGTAGGTGGAGGCATTCGGGAAGAACGTGTGTGCATGCAGGAAATCCGGCCCGCTGAAGACATAGAGCAGGGGATTGGTGTCGCTCACCGCTTCCGGCAGGCCGAGCGGTGCCCATTCGCGGATCGGCCGGAGCTGGCGCTCTTCCGCATCGGCCCAAACGGCATCGAGTTCCTTCGCATGCGAGTTGAACTCGCCCCGTGCGGCCAGATTGGCCAGCGGTGAGCCATCCTGTGGCAGGCCGGCGAGGAAGCGTGCCTGATCATTCGGCGTGGGTGGTTCCGCGACGGCGGATTGAACGAGGACGAGGCAGGAAAGAAGAAACCGTTTCATGGGGTGCGTGGAGTACGCGGCGAGATGAAATAAATGATCCAACCAAGCAAAATCAACGCCAAGCCAGTGAGCGTTTCATACGGATGTTTTTTGGCGACGAAGACCATCATCCACAGGCTGATGCCGAGGAACAGCAGCGGCGTCACCGGATAGCCCCAGCAGCGATACGGGCGCGGCAGATCGGGCTGCCGGATGCGCAGCACGATCAAACCCACCACCGTGGCAAACGAGCCGAGCTGAATGCTGAACTGCACGCAAGTCAGCACCGTTTCGAAGCTGGCTGTGAGCAGCAGCGTCACGACGATGGCAAGCTGCACAAACAAACCGGCCACGGGCACGCCACGCTCATCACTCACCGCCAGCGGAGCGAGGATGCGCAGATCCTGTCCCATCGTTTTCATCACGCGTGGCCCCACCCAGGTCATCGCGCTGATGCTGGACACCAGGCCCAGGCAAATCAGCGCCGACATGATTTTGCCTCCAGTTTCACCAAAGATTCGAACTGCTGCGATGTGACCGACGTCCAGTTTGCCATTCAGCTCGCTCATGGGTGTCACATACAAAAACACGGCGTTAAGCGCGAGATACAGCCCCGTCACCAGCAGTGTGCCCAGCGCAATCGCACGTGGCACGTTTTTCTGCGGATCACGGATCTCCCCAACGATGTAGGTCGCCGCATTCCAGCCCGCGTAGGCATACATCACGTACACGAGGCTTACCGCAAACGGCGTGCTGCCAATTAGCTCCAAATCACCCGCCACCGGCAGGAACTGAACCGACTGCGCTTTCCCAAACCAAAAACCAGCACCGATGAAAACGAGGATCAGCACGACCTTGAGCCAGGTGGCGGTGTTTTGAAACTTCGCGGCCACATGAATGCCGCCGACATGGATCAACGTAACGATCCACACCATGACGAGCGACCACGTCGTCGCCGGAGCCGTGGGGAAGATGCCAGAGAAGTATTTGCCGAAGGCCATGGCCGCCAGCGCGATGGGAGCGGCAAACCCTACTGTGACCGAGAGCCAGCCAGAGAGGAAACCGACCGCTGGATGAAAAATTTTCGAGAGAAAGTGATACTCGCCGCCCGAACGCGGCAGCGCTGCCGCCAGCTCGCCATAACACACCGCGCCACAGAATGCGCACACGCCACCGACGAGCCAGAGCATCAACAGCGCAAATCCCGAAGGCAGGCCGCCCACTTGAAACCCCAGCGAGGTGAACACCCCGGTGCCGATCATGTTGGCCACAACGACCGCCGTGGCGGTGATCAGCGAAATGCCCTGCGTGCGTGTGGTGCTCATGGGCGCGATGGCTACGCGCTGCACTGCGGGGCGTCAACCACCCCGGCTGGCAAAAATAAATGCTTATTCATCTTGGCCCCTAGGGTGGTGTTAACCGGCCGGGCTTCTATGCGATGTGATTCAACCAAACGCATCCATGAAACTCGCCCCTCCTCCCGCCCCAATCCGTCACAACGGCCACGCCCATGCGGCCAAATTAGCCGTTCCATCTGCCGAGTTTACCCACTTCGACTTCCACACTGTCACCTGGCAGGCGGACGGTTTTGGCTTTGATGCCACGACGGGCGAATTTTTCACTGCAAGCCCGACGGCGCTGCTCGTCATGCAATCGCTGAGCGAGAAGCTCAATCGCCAGCAGATCCTTGAGCGCATCACTTCGACCTTCGAAGTCGCCCGCACCACCGCTGAGCGCGATCTCGAGTCCTTCCTCGCCGAACTCGCCCACCTTGGCCTGACCAAGGATTCCAACTGAGCACTCAGCACTCAGCACTTTCCCCATCCTCCCATGAACTCCTCTCCAATCATCGCCGTCACCGGTCTTCATCGCGGTGAAAATCCTCAGCCCGGCTCCGCGGTCATCCGCAGCCTGCGCCGCGTTTATCCTGAGCTTCGCATCATCGGCCTCGTTTATGATTCGCTCGAAAGCGGTCTGTTCAGCGAAGAAGATGCTCCTGATGCTGCTTTCACCATGTCTTACCCCGGCGCGGGCGTGGAGGCCTTTTGGCAGCGCCTTGATGCCATCCGCGAGATCGAGCGCTTTGACGTGCTGATACCCTGCCTTGATGCCGAAATGGGTCCGCTGGTCGATTCGCCCGAAAAACTTCGTGAACGTGGCATTCACGTCTGCCTGCCCACCGCCGCGAGTTTTCAATGCCGCGACAAATCAAAGCTCTCGGAGCTGTGCGAGCGCACGCATTGCCGCACACCGCAAACCATCGCGGTGAATGATGTGAATTCACTGCACCAAGCCGCCGCGACTCTCGGTGGCAATGTCTTCGTCAAAGGCCGCTATTACGAAGCAAAGCGCGCACTCACTCCCGCCGCTCGTGAGGCAGCCTACTGGCACATGATCGAGCAATGGGGCGCTCCAGTGCTCGTGCAGGAAAATGTCGAGGGCGAGGAATACAACGTCATCGGCCTCGGCGACGGTCGCGGTAACATCCTCGGCTCCTGCTCCATGCGCAAGATGCTGCGCACCGCCAGCGGCAAAGGTTTCGGCGGCATGGTCGTGCGTGATCCACAGCTCGATGCCATCGCGCAGTCACTCATCGCCGAACTGCGCTGGAACGGCCCGTTTGAACTCGAATTCGTCAAACCCGACGGTCCACGCGGCGAATACTGCCTCATCGAGATCAATCCGCGCTTCCCGGCATGGTGTGATTTCCCCTCGACGCTGAACTGCAACCTGCCCGCTGCCGCGCTCGAACTCGCGCTCGGTTGGCAGCCGCGCGAACCGCTGCGTCGCCCGATGCCCGGCAAGTTCTTCATCCGCCACGCCATCGACATGACCGGTGACATCCGCGACCTCGCCGCACTCACCACCACCGGCCAACTTATCCGCCAAGCCCACGAACCCATCACACAACCCGCCTTCGCTCATAACGCCTAACCCTTCACCGCATCCTCCCATGCAAACGCTCCTTCCATACTCCCCGCCAACCATCACCCGCCATCTCAGTGGCCAAAACAGCGCGGCCAATCGCAATCGCAACGCGCATGGTTTCAACAACAACGTCTGCGAACGCATCGACGGCGTGCCTGTAGCCGATCTCGCCGCTCGCTTCGGATCCCCGCTGTTCGTCTTCTCCGAACGCACGCTGCGTGATAAAATCCGCCGTGCCCGCGAAGCCTTCGAGAGTCGTTACCCGAACACCCGCTTCGCCTGGAGCTACAAAACAAACTACCTCAACGCCATCTGCCGCGTCTTCCATAGCGAAGGCTCCATCGCTGAGGTGGTGAGCGAGTTTGAGTATGAAAAGGCCCGCCGCAACGGCGTCGCAGGCCGCGACATCATCTTCAATGGGCCGCACAAATCCCGCGCTGGCCTTGAACTTGCCGTCACGGAAGGCGCGATGATTCAAGTCGATAACTGGGATGAACTCCTGCTGCTCGACACCATCGCCAAAGAACAAAACCGCAGCATCGACATCGCCATCCGCTGCTGGCTCGACGCAGGCATCCAGCCCGTGTGGAGCAAGTTCGGCTTCGGTGTCGAAAACGGTGAAGCCTGGCGTGCCATCCGCCGCATCGCCGAAAGCAAAGGCCGCCTGCGCCTGCAAGGCCTGCACACGCACATCGGCACTTACATCCTCGAACCTAACGCTTACAAAGCCGCCGCTGAAAAACTCGTCACGCTCATGGAGCGCTGCCGCGAGAGCTACGGCTGGACGTTGCGCTATCTCAACCTCGGCGGCGGCTTCCCATCCCTCAGCACGCTGCATTACGCCACTCAGCCAGCCGAGCAGTTCGTTCCACCCATCGAAAAATACGCCGAAGCCATCACTGGTGTGCTCAACACACTGCCACGTGACCGCCGCCCGCGTCTCTACCTCGAAAGTGGTCGCGCCCTCGTTGATGAAGCCGGTTATCTCATCACCAGCGTCGTCGCCGTGAAGCAAACCACCGCCTCCGGCCCGATCACACTCGCCGGCAAAGCCGCCAAAGCGCCTGCCTACGTGCATGAAACCAACAGCGCCGCCTACGTCGTCGATGCGGGCATCAACCTGCTCTACAGCGGCAATTGGTATCGCTTCAACGTGAAGCCGGCCAAAGCGATTCGCGAAGCTGCGCCGCAGCCCGTCAAACTTTACGGCTGCCTCTGCATGAATATCGACGTCATCCGCGAGCAAGTTTCTCTGCCTGCCATGACCACCGGCGATCATCTCGTCATGCATCCCGTCGGTGCCTACAACATCACCCAGAGCATGCAGTTCATCACCTATCGCCCCGCTGTCGTCATGATCGGCCTCGACGGTCGTGTCGATGTCATCCGTGAAAAAGAAGACCTCGATTACGTGCAGCGCCTCGAACGCGTGCCTGATCATCTGCTGACAAACACGCGTGCGGCGTGAGCTGCCTCGAAACGTTCTCCACCCCAAAACCATGAACCCGGAAGCCCCATCCCCCCTCCTAGAGATGGCCATTCTTGAAGAACCCGTCTCAATCCCGTTGAGACAACGATTCACCGTCGTATCAACGGCGGTGCGTACGCTGCTCGTCAAACTCACGCCGCTCACCGTGCCGCTGCTCGAAGTCGCCCGTGCTGCCAGTTCCATCTTCCTTTGTGGTAGCTGGAAAGCGGGTGCGCTGCTCTGTGCCACGTTGCTTTTCATGCCACGCTACTTCGCCTTTGCGATCAGCGCGTGCCTGCTGGGCAGTTTCATCTCGAAACTCCTGCATCTGCCTGCCGCAATGCGGAAAGACGGCACGCTGCTCTACAACGTCTTCCTCAGCGCACTCGCAGTTGCCTGGATCACGCGCGGCTCCGATCTCGCCGCTCCGGCGATCTGGGGCATGCTGGGCGTAGTCACCGTTTATACGTTGCTGCTTTCGGCGGCCTTGTGGCACTGGTTTCCGCTCCGCGCCGGTCTGCCGCCGCTCAGCGTCGCGTTTGTCGTCGCCTTCGGCACGCTGCTCACCTTTTTCCCGCATTGGGCCGCTGGCACGACCTTGCTCGACATGGGACTGCCGGATGAACCCGCGCTGCCATTCGTCGTCGCCGCGTTTTTGCGCAGCATGGGCACGATCTTGTTCCTGCCGAATGTGTGGGCCGGCGTTGCCGTCACGCTGGCGATTCTCGTTTGGTCACGCGTTGCCATGATCAATGCCGTCGCCGGTTATGCGGGCGGCATTATCATCGTCAAACTGCTCGAAGCTTGCGGACTCGAATGGCTCGGCTGGTTTGCCGGTCACAACTACCTCCTCGCCGGCATGGCGCTTGGTGCCGTCTATTTCGTGCCGTCGTGGAGCAGCCTCGCGCTTGCTTTTGTCGCCGGCTCCGTCGCCGCGTTGCATGTCGCTGCGGTGCAGCACTTCCTGCGCGGCTCCGGCTGGGAATACCTGCCGCTGCCTTATCTGCTCACCATCTGGAGCATGCTCTGCTGTCTGCGTTTGCGTGAGAAAAGCGGCTCGCTGCTTCCCACCGTTGGCTCGTTTGAAAATCCCGAAGCCGCTGCCGCAGCACTCGCCCTCGCAAACGTTCGCTTCCCGCATCGCAACGATACGCACGTCCTGTTGCCGACCGCCCGCGAAGTCACCGTTACGCAGGGATTCGACGACAAGCTCAGCCATCGTGGCGATTGGAAGCACGCGCTCGACTTTGAGGTGCATGATGCCGCCGACAATGCCTGCCCGCCCGGATGCGACGACGATTTGACCCGCTACTACACACAGGGCCTCGAAATCCGTGCTCCTGGCACCGGCGAAATTCTCCGCGTCATCGACGGCGTGGCCGACAACGCTCCTGGCGGCTGCAACTTCGCGCAGAACTGGGGCAATCATCTCATCCTGCGCCTTGATTACGGCGGCACCGTGAAGCTCGCGCATTTCATGAAGAACGGCATCGTCGTCAAAGTCGGTCAGCGTGTCGGTGCGGGCGATTTGCTCGGCTACTGCGGCAACTCGGGCCGCTCACCCGTGCCACACATTCATCTGCACACCCAGGCCAGCACCGAGACCGGTGCACCCACCACGCCCTTCTGCCTCACGAATTTTTTCACGCGCACCGAAACCGGGGTGCGCTGGAACTTTGCCAGCGTGCCCAAAGTTGGAGCCCGCATCGCCCCCGCGACGGTCTCCACCACCGTGCTGGGCACGCTGGCCCATTTGGCACCCGGTGTGGCCACCTACAAAGTGAGCAGTTCAGGCTTTAGCGCGCCTGAAACGGTCACCACCACTCTCGATGAGTCAGGTCGTTACGTTTTCAGCAGTGGCAAAGACAGCCTCACCGCTGTCCTCGGCCTCCACGCCCTTCAAATCACGCAGAGCAGCCTCACCGGCCATTCGCAGCTCCTGCGTCTCCTTTCGTTCGCCATGCCCACCGTGCCGTTCGCGTATCAAAGCGGCATGAACTGGGAGGATTGTGTCGCTCTGGGCTCAGAGTCGCGCGGTCGGGCATTGGCGGGCGCTTTTTCACCCTACCTCGGCTATGCGACGCAGCGCATCATCACCCGCCACGCGTTGCATCCCACCACGCAGCGCTTGCATCTCAGCACGACCCTGCCGGATGCTGTCGGCGATCTGCCGCACGAGATTGAGTTCACTCTCGAACCCATTTACGGCATCACCTCCCTCATCGCGCATTTCAAATCACACACGCTCACCTTCACCCAGTCCAGCTTCACTCCCACGCTGCCCAGCGGCGATTGAATTCATTTCCCTCCCAACCATGAAACCACGCATCCTCATCCTCGCCCTCGCGTTCATCACGACCGCGCAAGCCGCCGATAAACTCGCTGCCATCTCCGAAGCATGGCAGAAATCCATCACTGCTGAATCCAGTGGTGATTATCCCGGCGCGCTCGAAAGCGTGCTCGCCTTCAAAAGCGCCGGCGGCGAAACCTACCTCGCTGCGGTGCGTGCTGGCTGGCTTTCGTATCTCAACAAAGACTACGACAAGGCCGCTCAGTTCTACACCACCGCCGCCAAGCAGGGGCCACGCGCCCTGACACCGCATCTCGGCCTGGTAAGCGTTTATCAGGCGCAGAGTAAAACGGACGACATCCTCCGTGCCGCGCGCGCCGGTCTCAACATCGACCAGTTCAACCGCCCGCTGCTCCTCATCGCCGGTGAAATCCTCTACAATCAAAAAGACTACCGCAAGGCCGAGGTGTTCTTTGAACGTGCGCACAAGCTGCAACCCGAAGACCCCATCGCCATGAGTTGGTTCGGCTGGGCTCATATCAGCCAGGGCCAGGCAAAACTCGCCGCACCGACCTTTGAGAAGCTTATGCAGATCAATCCCGAAGGCTACTTCGTACGCGATGGCTACGCCATCACCCATCCCGGCCCGCCGCCAGCACCTCCAGGGCGGCGTTGATCACGGTGGCTCCCATGCTCACGCCCTCTCAGATCCGCACCCGCGGCAATCATCTCCACGCCGCGCTCGATCAAGTCATCGAGCAACGCGGCTGGAGCATGCCCAAGCGTCGTGCGCATCAATGGCGCAGTCTGCGTGCGTTGGTTCAGCACGCCTTTGAGCATGTCCCGCTTTATCAGCGATTCTTTGCCAAAGCAGGTTTCATCCCGGAGATGCTGGATGACTGGGACGACCTTCAAAAAATCCCCATCCTCACCAAACAAGACCTGCGCACCGCTGCCGAGAACGACCTCATCGTCTCAAACAACCGAGATGACATCCGCTGGCTGGCATCCTCCGGCTCCACTGGCATTCCCGCACGCATGGCACGCACCGAGTCTTCGTTGTGGCACTACATGGCTTGCAACACGGCGCTGTTTTTTGACTGGTGCCAGGGCGCACCGCTCAGCAACGGCCTCTACCTCGTCGATATGGCTCCCGACAGCATCGACTTCGCCGCCGCCGATCTCCTCCGCACCACCGTGCCGGATTCACGGATCTTCTCCGTCCATGATCCCGTTGCCAAACTCACGCGTGAACTCCTCAGCATCGTTCCTGAGTTCATTTCATCGTATCCCTCGACCCTGCGTGCCATCGCGCTCGATTTGAAGGCACAAAACCGCGTCATAAAAAAGACACACCTCATCCATCTCACCTCCGAGATGCTCGACGCCCACACGCGCCATCTTCTCGGCCAGATTTTCCCGAATGCCCGGCTCATCGAGACCTACACCAGCACCGAGGGCGGACTCGTGGCCTTCCAATGTCCGCATGATGCACGCTGGCACATCGCGGAGACGAATGTCATCTGTGAAATCGTCGATGAAAGCGGCCTCCCCACCGATGAACTCGGCCACCTCGTCATCACCGACCTCACCAACACCGCCACGCCCATCTTGCGCTATCGCGGTCTTGGCGATCTCGCGCGGTGGGACGCTTCGCCCTGTGCCTGCGGCTCCAGTTTGCGCAGCATCCGCCAGATCGAGGGACGTAGTGCTGCCATGCTCCGCGCGCGCAGCGGCACATTGATCTCACCTTACATCATCACCAACGCCATCGAAGAAGTACCCGGTCTTGCGCAGTATCAGGTCGTGCAAAAGCAGCCCGGCATGCTCGAAGTCCGCGTCGTCGCTGAATCGAGTGCGCCACGTCAGCGCATCGAAAATGACGTCAAACGTGCTCTTGAAGCAGCCTTGGCCGGTGATGTTGATCTGCAGGTTCAGTTCGTCTCCAAGATTGCCGCGCCCGCAGGATCGCATAAGGTGCCGCTCGTGATCTCCGAACTGCCCCTCGCCGCATGAAACGCCTCCTCGACCACACTTTGCGTGGTTACGGGCAGATGCTCGTGGCGAACAATCGCATCACCGGCGTGTGCGTGCTCATCGGCCTGTTCATTCTTTCCGTCGAAGCCGCGCTCATGAGCCTCGGCGGCGCGCTGCTCATTTCCGCGCTCGCCAGTTGGCGCGCACAAGATGACACCGTGCTCAAGACCGGCCTCTTCAGCGTGAATGGCGCATTGCTCGGCGCGTTGTGGCTGCTGTTCCCGCAGGTCCCGCTGTGGGCGCAGGCACTCACCACCGCACTCGGCTGCGCTGGCATGGCCTTCTTTTTCGTGCCGCTCGCCGAGCGCATGCATGAGAAAAAATCGCCTTACGTGCTCTTCAGCCTGCCGTACGTCGCCGCAGCCTGGACCGCGATCATGGCTCTCATCTTCTTCGGTGTTCACGATGCCGAACTCACCCGCGGCTGGCGCTCGCTGCTCACGAATCGCTTCGAGAAAGCTGAAAAACACTTTCTCAACACCGAACTCAGCAGCGACATGGCCGAAGCGTATCGCTGCGCCGGTCTCGGCTGGAGTTTGTATCGCCGTGGTGATCAAACCGGCGCACAAACTGCCTTCTCACGCGTTCTCTCGCTCAAAACTGGCGTCGCCGATGCTTATGACGGCCTTGGCTGGAGCCGCTTCCGTCAAGGCCGCTACGACGATGCCGCGCTCGCCTTCCGTCGTGCCGTCGCACTCGATTCCTTCTTCGCCGACTCATGGGACGGTCTCGGCTGGTGCGCCATGCAGGCTGGCAATCCCGAAGAAGCCCGCCGCCACTTCACCACCGCCGCGTTGTGCGCACCGCTGTTTGCCGATGCCTTCACTGGTCTCGTCGCCACGCTTCCCGCAGGTCCCGCGCAGGACTACGCGAAATCGTGGAGCCAGTTCCTCGCTAAAAACCTCAGCCTCACTGCTCAGTTCACCTCGTCGCGTGTCTTGCTGTGCTGGCTGTGGTTCTTCATCGGCATCGTCTGGCATTCACGCACCAGCGCGCTCGTTGCCATCGCTGCTGTGGCTGTTTGCATGCTCGGTTCGCTCTGGCTGCCGGTGTTTGGTGATGCCGCCTTTGCCCTGAACATCGTCGTCATCTTCCTCGCCCTCGGCGGCCATTACCTGCGCCTCAATCTCAAAACGTTCGTGTGGACGCTGTTCGTCACCTTCGCCCTCGCATTCCTGTGGGAACCACTCAGCGAAGCCCTGCTCCGCCTCGCTTTGCTACCACTCTGTTTGCCTTTCAATCTCGCCCTGCTCGGCAGCATCGCCTTCTTCGGCTGGCTGCATCGCAAGGGTCTGCGCGACGAACGCGTCCCCATCGACTGGGCCGCCAGCACGCCGGCGCAGATTCGTGTCTCTCTCGTCCAAAAAGAAATCGCCGACGCCTGCTGGGAGAAGCTCAAGAAAGCTGATCCCGAGCAACCACAGCCGAAAACCGAGCGCTCACTTCAGCTTCCGGCCAAAGTGGGTTTCAAAGTACACGCCGAGTGATTCCGCCAGCGCCTTCGCAAACCGTTGCTGGTTCGATGGCTTGTCACGCACGCCGAAACTCGGACACTCCACCTGAATGGCGCTCACCGTGCCGCCATCGCGTGATCCATGTGCGGCGACATCATACGCGCCGCTGAAATAGGCCGCCATGAAACCTGGATGCGGCTTGGTCGAGCAGGGCAGACTGCGAATGCCACGCTCCGCCAACAAACTGCCAAGGCTCTGCGGCCCGCGCAGCAGCTCTGCAAAGCTCTGCGGAGAGCGTTTGTCGAGGTCACGAATGCTCGTTGCTGCAATCAACGCGGCATCGGCATTCAGTTCGGCATCACTGGCTTTCAATTGATCGCCATTGATCAGATAACCCAGCTCCACCCGCGGATCGAGATGCCGCTGGCCGTGAATGTCCAGCAGCAGGCCCAGGCCATGCTTTTTCATCACGCTGTCACACGCTTTCTGCGCACCGTCATGGAAGCGATGCCACGCCGCCTCCGCCGTGGGATCGCCCTGCGCCGCCTCAGTGATCTCGCGATTGCAATCGACCTTGGAGCGATGCAGCAGGCAGAAAATGGCATGCGGCTTGCCGCCGTAGAGCCTTTCTAATTCCTGGATGATCATCTCGGACAATTCCGCCGTGTTCCCATCCATCGCGGTGACGCCGTAGCGCCGCGCCAAGATGTTATCCGGCTTCAGCGTGCCGCCGTGAGGCACGGTGAGGATGATCGGCAGCGTGCCACCGCGCACCTCGATCATTTGATCGAGAGTAGGCGTCTGCGCCTGAAGCAGAGCGGCAGAAAAAAGCAGAAAAAGGGTGGTGCGCATGGCTGAAGGAAGAGAAAGACAGTTCAGCGCTCCTTGTCACGTTTTTTCTCGCTCATGATCCATCGCATCATTCTCCCGTTTTTGTTCCTCAACTCCGCATGCATCGCCGGTAACTGGCCCGAATGGCGTGGCCCCTCGGCCCAAGGCACCGCCGCCGCCTCCGGCCTGCCTGAAACGTGGAGTGAGACGAGCAACGTGGCCTGGAAAACACCGCTGCCGGGTCGTGGTCACTCCACGCCGGTCATGTGGGGCGATCAGATCTGGCTCACCACCGCCATTGAGAAAACCGCGACATCGGAAGAAGCCAAACGCCGCCTCGCATCGAACACCGGTGACCAACCGCTCGTCGTCCTTTCCTCCGTCAGTCTGCGTGCTGTCTGCGTGGATCGAAACAGCGGCAAACTCCTCCACGACATTGAACTACTGAACGTCAAAGACCCGCAGTGGGCGCATCAGCTCAACAGCTACGCCTCACCCACACCAGTGCTCGAAGCAGGCCGTCTTTACGCGCACTTCGGCTCCTTTGGCACCGTCGCGCTCGATACGAAAACGTTGAAGCTGCTGTGGAAGAACGAAGAATTGAATGTCATGCACGAAAACGGCCCCGGCTCCACCGCCGTATTGTCTGGCGATCGTTTGATCGCTCACTTCGACGGCAGCGATCAGCAATTCATCGCCGCCTTTGACAAGAACACGGGCAAGCTCGCGTGGAAGACAAATCGAAGCGGCGAAATGGACCCGCGTCCTCAGCAAAAGAAGGCCTACGGGACGCCGCTAATCGTCGCCATCAATGGCCAGCCCCAAGTCGTCAGCTCCGCCGCCAACAACATCTACGGCTACGATCCCCAGACCGGCAAAGAGCTGTGGAAGTTCCACTACGGCGAGCTCGGCTTCTCCATGTCCACCGTTCCTATCGCCGACGACCAGCAGATCTACTTCAGCACCGCCTTCGGCAAATCAGCCGTCATCGCCCTCAAACACACTGGTGTGAAGACACCCGAGGTCGCATGGCGCAACAACAAGAACGCGCCGAAGATGTGCTCGCCCGTGCTGCACAACGGACTGCTCTTCTACGTCGATGACGGCGGCATCGTGAGCTGTGTGGACGTGAAAACCGGCGAAGCCTTTTACCGCGAACGCATCGGCGGCAAATTCAGCGCCTCGCCGATTCTTGCCGACGGCAAACTCTACTTCAGCAGCCGCGAAGGTGTCGTCACCGTGGTCGCTGCGACCAAGGAATTCAAAATTCTGTCCCAAAACAGCCTGGATGGCTCCCTCATGGCCAGTCCCATCGCCGATGGCAGCGCCCTGTTCCTCCGCACGGACAAGGCGCTGTACAAGATCGGGAAGTGATTACTTCAGCGCCGCACGCAGCACCGGCGCAAAGATTTCCGCCTGACGCAGGAAACCAAGATCAGTGCCGTGGGAGGCATCGTTGGAACCTTCGGCATCGGTGCCGTAGAGCGCGTCACCGCTGATGTAGTGAAGGTTGGCGACTTTTTCGGACTTGAGCTGCTCATAGGCAGCTTTCAATGCGGCGTGATTGTCGTCATGGAATTTTGCCTTCGCAGGAGTGATCCAGGAATTCGTGAAGCGGCGGTCTTCGACGAGAATGATCGGGGTCTTGGCGTGTTTGGAACGCAATTGCTTCACCAGCGGCACGCATTTGGTCGTGACATCGGCCGGGCCCATGTTCGGCAGGCAGTCGATGACGATGGCGGCGGCATCGAGTTCGTTGATGAGATCACCCACGGCGGCATCCATGCGGCCATTGCCAGAGAAACCGATGTTGATGACCGGACGATCCAAATGGCGGCCTAAAATGGCGGTGTGAACCATTCCTGGGCGCGAGGCATTCGCGCCATGCGTAATGGAGGTGCCGTAGAATACGATGGGCTTCTCACGCGGCTTCAACCCTTCAAACTTCGCACCCGCTGGCACGCCGATCTCCAGCTTCTCGATACCGTTGTAGAGCGGCAGGTAAGCGGCGAATTCGTGCTCGCCCGGAGCCAGATCGCTGATCACCACGGCCTCGACATTCTGCTGGCTCGGCTTCGTGCAGTTCACCCACTTCCACTGGCCTTTGTCATCACGCGCATACAGGTCGAGACCGCTCACGCCGGTCGCTGGCATGGCTGGTAAAGCCAGATTGGCTTTGGAGAGCTGATAGCGCGTATAGATCGCCTTCGCGTCCGATTTGAAGCGCACCATCATGCCCGCGCTGTCACGGCTCAATCCCCACACCGCTGGAGTGACGGTTTTTTCCGCCTTCGCCGGCAGACGATCATACCAGCGCTTCCGCTCCTGATCCCCCCAGCCACGGCCTTCGACACCCCAGGTCGTCACGTCATGCCATTGCGCATCGGCAGGCACCGTCGGCCCCTTAGGTTTGGCCGGGGTCTTGGGCGCGGCGGTTTGGGCGAACAGCGATGTGCTGACGAGGAAGGCGAGGAGGATGGCTGGCTTCATGGTTCGTAGTTCGGGCTTTAGCCCGTGTAGAACAACCAGAACGGACTGAAGCCCGAACTACTAACGGTAAAGCAAAAACTCCTCCGCGTTCGCGCGGCTTCGCGCCAATGACTCAGTAGCAGAATAACCTCCAATCAAGCAGGCAGGAACACCTGCTGGTCGATCTCAAAACGGAATGTCGTCGTCTTCCATGCCCCCGGTGATCGGGCCTTCGCCGAAGTCGTCGTTCTGCTGGGCAGGAGCGGGGCGCTGGGCCGGACGTTGCTGCGGAGCGGGGCGCTGGGCGGGACGGGCAGCGGGACGATTATAACCGCCGCCGCCACCACCGCTGGAGCCGCCTTCTTCATCACCCCCGCCACCACCGGCAGCAGGAGCACGATCACCGCCCTGCGGGCTGCCGAGGAACTGCATCTGCTCGCCCACCACGCGCATGCGGGTGCGCTTCTGGCCGGTCTGCTTGTCTTCCCATGAATCCATCTGCAAACGCCCTTCGATGAACACCGGCCGGCCCTTGTGCAGGTATTTGCCGGCGAGTTCGGCCATCTTCGCCCACAGCACGACATCGACGAAGGTCACTTCCTCCACCTTTTCGCCACTATCAGAGGTGTAAACGCGGTTCACGGCGAGACCGATGTCGCAGACGGCGCTGCCCTTGGGCGTATAGCGCACTTCCGGGTCGCGGGTGAGGTTGCCGATGAGCATGACTTTGTTGTAGGAGGCCATAATGGGGCATCTTTGCCGCCCACGGTGCCTGAGGGCAATGATTTTTTGTCATCAACCGATGCCGTGGCATGCTGCGGCGTGCTGGAACTCATCGACGGCTTCATTCAACACCTCGCCACGGAGCGCGGCCTATCCGTGAACTACCAGCTTCTCGTGCGCCGGTTTCTGGAGGCTTTCGCCTCGTGGTTCAAAATGAAGCATCAGTCGGAAAGCCCTGCGGCGGTGACGACGGATCACCTGAGTGGTTTTCTCGCCCAGCGCAAAAAAGATGGCATCGCTGCGTCCTCGGCGCGGATTGAGCTCATCGCGCTGAAGATTTTCTTCCGCTGGCTCACGGCACGCAAACACATCGCTTTTGATCCTGCGGACCCGATTTTGCCGCCACGTCAGGAAAAGCATCTGCCGGACTCGTTGAATGAACAAGACGTGCGGAAGCTGATCGAGTCTGTGAACGGCACGAAGCCGCTGGACCGGCGTGACCGGGCGATCCTGGAGCTGTTTTATGCCAGCGGCGTGCGGTTGTCGGAGTTGATGAACGCGAAGCTGGAAAATTTGAGCCTGGAGGAGGGCTGGATTCGCGTGACGGGCAAAGGATCGAAGACCCGCCTCGCACCCGTGGGTGTCGCCGCGCGTGAAGCCATCGCCGCCTGGCTCGAACATGGCCGCCCGGCGCTGGTGAAGCCGAAGACGCAGAGCCACATCTTCATTTCCAAGCGCGGCACGCTGCTCGCGACCTCACGCATCCAGCAAATCGTCAAGGAACGCGCGGCGCTGTGCGGTATTGATCCGGCACGCATGCATCCTCACTTGCTGCGCCACAGCTTTGCCACGCATCTGCTGAACAACGGCGCTGATCTGCGTGTGATCCAGGAAATGCTTGGCCATGCCGATATCTCGACCACGCAAATCTACACGCACGTCGATCAGGCGCGGCTCAAGGAGGTACATCGGCGGTTTCATCCGCGGGGTTGAGTTCGTAGTTCGGGCTTCAGCCCGTTCCGGAAGTTTCCATGCACGGGCTGAAGCCCGAACTACGAACGTGCCGCCACGTCGCCCATGCGGGCATAGACTTCGCGGCCTGCGCGGCTGTGCTCGATCAGATCATCCGCGAAGCGGATTTTGCCCGGTTCAAAGATCGCGATGAAGCAGGAGCCGCCGAAGCGAAAGTAGCCTTTCTCGTCGCTTTTCGAGATCGCAGCATCAGGCGTGTAAGTTTGCACGATGGAACCGACGCAGGTGGCACCGACTTCGAGCAGGAGCACGTCGCCGAGCTTTGCGGTGCGCAGCACGGTGATCTCGCGTTTGTTTTCCCAGTGAATGCTGGCACGGCGGCGCAGGGCGATGGGACTGACAGAATAGAGCGGGCCGTTGATCTGGCGCGAGGCCGAAGGCGTGCCAGCGCATGGAAAATGAAAGCGGTGGTAGTCCACGGGGCAGAGGCGGGAGATGAGCATGCTGCCGTGAGCGAAGCGCTCCGCGTGCGCGGCATCACGCAGCAGTGCAGCGAGGTCAAAACGGGTGCCTTTGATGAAAAAATCGTCGCACGCCGCGATGTCGGGCAGCACGAGATGCCGACCGTCGGCGGGAAAGGCGATTTCATTTTCACCGGCGGCAATCGGGCGCGCCTGCGGCTTGAGCTTGCGGTAGAAGAATTCGTTGAAGGTGCGGAATGAATCGGGCGTGTCGGCGAATTCGCTCGTGTCCAAGCCATACGTTTCGAGGAACGGGGCGATCTTCGCCCGGCTGGCGGGAGCGTCCATGCGGCGGCCATACCAGCGTGAAAAGGCGGCTTTTTTGACCAGCGCATGCAGTGGTAGAGCGCCGAGATTGCTCTCGTAGGTGAAGCGCAAAAAGCCCTCGCCATACACCGCTTCGGTCTCGATGCGCTGGGTGAGGCGGTTGAAAAAGGTGATGGCGGCGGCGGGCATGGCGGTTATTCACATAGCGTCATGCCAAGAAAACGCCACACGAACAAAGCTGGCGACAACGGCGTTTCGAGGCATAGTCGCGGCCCCTTTCCAGACCGACCGTATGACCGAACCTGAAGCCAGCACCGACAACCAGCCGCAGAATCAAAGCGGACTGGTGGACCTTTCCGATCTGAAACTGATGCCAGCCTGGGTGGGCGAATTCGGCAAGGAGGAGAAGATCAAGCAGCGCTATGCCGATGCTGAAGACCGCCCACAACGCGGAGGTCGTGATGATCGTCGTGGCGGTGGCGGTTTTGGTGATCGTGGTCGCAGTGGTGGCCCGCCACCGCGTCGTGATGGTCCTGGCGGTGGCGCACCACCGCGTCGCGATGGCCCTGGTGGTTTCCGTCCGCGTGAAGGCGGCCCGCGCCGTGATGGCGATGATCGCCGTGGTCCACCACGTCGTTTTGGTGATCGTGACAACAACGGCCCGCCGCAACGCGAGTGGGTGGAGATGCCACGCGACGTGCAGATCACGATTTTCCCGGAGGAAAAAGCCGTCGATGCCCTCGCCGCGCATGTGCGCCAGACCGGTCACGCCTTCAGCATGTTTGATGCCGCACGTCTTGTGCTCGCGGGTGGCGATCGCTTCATGGTGCGCTTCCGTTGTGCCGATGAACGTGCCGCGGGCTTGTTCAACGTGCCGGCGGACGGCAGTTTGTTCCTGACACGCGATGAAGCGCTCACGCATGTGCTGCACAGCGCGGCGCAGGATGAATTTTATCGTGTCGAGGAGATCGAACTCGAAGCGCCGAAGGGTGAGTTCACTTCCGTGGCCGTGTGCGGCATGAGCGGTGAGCTTATCGCTCCGCCGAGCCATCACAGCTATCAAACCGGTGTTATCCGTCTGCACCGCGAACGTTTTTCGAACATGGCGATGGAGGACTTCAAACGCCGCATCCGCGTCGAGGCGAACCCCGAACTCGTCGCAAAGTGGAAGGAAACCATGAGCAAAGGCCGCCGCTGGGTGTGCCTGAAAGGCGAAGTGCCAGAAGGCGGCGAACCGCTCGCGCTCAACTCCCGCGCTGACATGGAGGCGCATTTCCGCCGCACCTTTGGCAACGACGCTGTCATCGAAGTGCGCGAGTCCACGCTGCATGGCAACATCGAGAAGCAGAAGCTTTCTCATGTGCTGTTTCTCATGCTGCGCCAGTCGGTGGATGCAGCGCGGAAGCATCTGTTTGAGATCTCGCAGAAGCTCGGTGCCGGTCTGGAACGCCGCGGCATGAAACTTTTCAAGCGCCGTGCCGGCAAGCAGTTCGTCTGCCGCGTGAAGCCGAAGGCGATCGATGCCGGACTCATTTTTTCCGACCGTCTCACCCGTGTGGTGGAGTTGCTCAAAGCTAACCATGGCCTGCCGCTGCAGAAACTCGTGGAAGCCATCGTCCCTTCTCCTCCCAAGGATGAAGCAGCCGCTCCCGATGCACCGAAGCATCCCACCGAGGAGCAGATCGCCGTCATCAAGGACATCCGCTGGCTCGCCAACGAAGGTTACGTCATCGAATACAGCGACGGCATGATCTTCCTCGGCGTGCAAGGTGAAGCCGCAGCGAAGAAAGAAGCGCCTGCCGCAATAGCTTCCACTGAAGCCGCTGCGCCTGCTGCCGAAGCATCGACCGATCCAGTGGAAACTGCTGCTGAAGAACCTGACGTCGAAGAGTCGGCTGAGGAAGCTGTGGCCGAAGAACTGGCGGCAGATGTTACCGAGGAAGCGCCAGTCGTCGCCACGGCTGATGAAGAAGGCGAAGACTGATTTTCATGAAGTCTGCCTCCATTCTTTTCGCCGTCGTTGTCAGCGCTTGGTCAGCCACGAGTCTGTTTGCGGCACGCCCCATCCTCTGCTGTGATTATGGTGGCGGGCGAGTCACCATACTCTCTGCCACAGGAGAGATTGAATGGCAGGTGGAGGCCAAAAGTCCGCAGGATTGCTGGCAACTGCCGAATGGAAACATCCTCTTCGCTTATGTAGCTGGTGCCAAGGAAGTGACGCGGGATCAGAAGGTCGTCTGGGAATACAAGGCTCCTGAAAAAGTCGAGTGCCACGCCTGTCAGCCGCTGCCAGATGGCAACGTGCTCGTTGTTGAATGCGGCACCAGCCGCATCATCGAGGTTGATCGTGCGGGCAAGATCGCCAAGGAGATCAAACTTGTCACGAAGCCCGAGGTGAAGCTGCACAATCAGTTCCGTGGCACCCGCAAGACCGCTGACGGCCACTATCTCGTCTGTTTCAAAGGCGAGAGCAAAATCGTGGAACTCGATGGTGAAGGCAAAGCGCTGCGTGAAGTCCACGTCCCCGGTGATCCGCATGAAGTCGTGCAACTGACGAACAAAAACCTCCTCATCACCTGTGGCGATGGTCATAAAGTCGTCGAAGTCGATCCCGCCGGCAAAACCGTATGGGAACTCAATGAAAACGACCTTCCCGGCAACACACTGCGCCTCATGGCCGGTTGTCATCGCCTGCCGAATGGCAACACGATCTTCGCCAACTACCTCGGTCACGGCCATCTTGGCGAACAGGCACAGTTTTTTGAGATCACGCCTGACAAGAAAGTCGTCTGGACCTTTGAAGATAACGACCGCTTCAAGACCATCAATCAGGTCATGGCGCTGGATGACAAAGGCGACGTGACCAAGGGCGAAGTGCTGCGCTGAACGGCCCACAGCATCTTCACTGTCTGCACCGCCGCTTTGACGTGGTGAACGCGGAAAATGTGTGCGCCGCGTGTCATGCCAGCGGCGATGCAGGCGACAGTGCCGGCATCGCGTTCGAGCGCGGGAATGCCGAGCACGTCGCCAATCACCGTTTTGCGTGAGACGGGCAGCAGGATTGGCCGGTCGAAGCGATGCAGCGCACGCAGATGACGGTAAATCGCCAGATTGTCATCACGCTGCTTTGCGAAGTCGATGCCGGGGTCGATCAGGATGTTGTTGTACGGCAGACCGGCGCTTTCGGCGAGTTCGAGCTTCTGCGTGAAGAAATCGACGAGCGTTTCGATGATGTTCGGATACTGCACATGCGTATGCGGCAACTTCGGCTGGCCCACGCTGTGCATGATGAGCAAACTCGCGTCAAACTCGGCGCACAGTCGCGCATTCGTGGCATCTGGCAGCGCGCTAAGGTCATTGATGATGTCCCCACCGTGAGGAAGCACCGCAGCGATAACTTCACTGCGCCAGGTGTTGATGGAAAGCAGCGGCGCATTGAAATTCGCATGCAACACCGGCCATTGCGCGATGAAAGGCAGCAACCGCGCAATTTCTTCTTCCACACTGATCGGTCCGCGATTGGTGCGCGCACTTTCGGCACCGATGTCGATGATGTCCGCACCATCCAGAAGTTGCTGCTTCGCCTGAGCCATCGCCTGCGTCGGATCGAGCGTGCCATCGCCGCAGAACGAATCATCATTGATGTTCACGATGCCCATCACCAGTGGGCGGCGTGGGAACTCGATGTGATGCTGTCGTGCGTGCCAGATCATAGTGGCCACGTCTCCGGCAGCGGCACTTCTTTGCGTTGGCGCTTCTCAAACCGCACGGTGGTCGTATAACCAACGCTGCGCACCAGTTCGAGCGCCTTGTCGAAGTCCACACCGACGTCGGTGGGCAAATGGGCGTCAGAATTGATGACGATGGGCACCTTGGCGCTGAAGGCCATCTCCAGCATCTCGCGGGCGGGATAGATCTCGCGCACATCTTTGCGTAGGCCGGCGGTGCTGACTTCGAGGATGCCGTTGGTATCGACGAGGGCCTGGATCACCGGCGCGTAGTAGGGCCGCAGGTCGCCTGCGGGTCGCAGCGCGAAGCGTTTCGCCAGATCGGGGTGCGCATGAAAGTCGAACTGCCGCGTGCGGATCATCTGCTCGTAGAGCTTCCAGTACATGCCCCACATGTGCTCGATGTCGGTGGCGGTCTTCCAGCGCGAGATGTGCTTCGGGTCATCCACGGCGATGCCGTCGTGGATGTAATGCACGCTGCCGATGAGGTAATCCCACTCCGCCATGTCTGCGGTTTCGTCGATCCACTTCTCGCGGCCTTCGAGATGGTCGCATTCGAGGGCGAGACGAATTGGGAAGTCCGGCAGCGCCTCACGCGCCTCGTTCACCAGTTCAAAGTAGCGCGGCAGGTCGGAAATCGGCATGCGCCAGTCATCAAAGTGCTGCGGCATCGGGTTGTGATCTGACAGGCCGATCTCCGCGAGACCGATGCTCTGTGCATGCCGCGCGTAATCGACCGGATTGCCCTCGGCATGCAGGCAGAGCGGTGTGTGCGTATGGTAGTCGGTGAGCATGGGGCTTTTTCGCTGCATTGGGCGCTCTGGCAAGTTGATCACGCTGCATTTCACGGCATGGGGAAGCATGCCCAAAATGAAAGCCTTCATCTTTGATCTCGACGGCACCTTGATCGACTCGCTCGCGGACATCGCGGAGTCGATCAACCGCATGCTGGATGGACGGGGTTATCCACGCTGCGAGCAGGAGGTGTTCAAGCAGATGGTGGGCGATGGGATGGAGAAACTGGTCGAGCGGGCGCTGCCAGAACACGCGAGGAGCGAGGAACTGATCAAGGTCTGCGTGGAGGAGTATCGCACGCATTACGACAAGCTGTGGAATGCGCAGACGCAGCCGTATGACGGCATTGTGGAGATGCTGGCAGAACTGAAGACGCGCGGATTAAAGCTGGGCGTGATCTCGAACAAGGCACACCGCTTCACGGTGCCGATGACGGAGCATTTTTTCGGCACGGGAGTGTTTGATCATATTCTGGGTCAGCGTGCGGAGGTGCCACGCAAGCCGGATGCGGCAGGTGCGCATGAGATGGCGGTGTTTCTAGACCTTAAGACAGATGAAATGGCCTATGTGGGTGATTCGGGCATCGACATGGAGTTTGCGAAGAACAGCGGTATGAAGGCGGTCGGTGTACGCTGGGGATTTCGCAGCGAGGCGGAGCTGATGGAGTGCGGCGCGGACGTGCTCATATCACACCCGGCGGAATTGTTCGATCTTGGCTGAAAATAATGTTCCTGCTGAAGCTTGAGCAGACGTAACAAGGCCACTAGTATCAGAGCTGTGAATTTTAAAACCTCCCTTTCCCTGACGCGTGCCGTTCTCGTTCTCGGCACGGTGACGCTGGCCTCCTGCCAGCTTTTCCGCAAAAAGCCACCAGCTCCGCCACCAGAGCCCGTTAAGGAGCAATGGAAGTATCCTGGCGAATGGACGGGCGGCAGCAAACCCATCACGAACATGGTGATCAATGTTGATGCTCAGCGTGCCATGCTTTACAACGGTGATGAATTGGTCGGCTGGACCTATGTGGCCAGTGGCATTCCTAGTTTCCCGACACCAACAGGCAGTTTCAAGGTGCTGGAGAAGATCAAAGACAAGGTCTCCAACCTCTATGGCAAGGGCTACGATGCGGCCGGCAAGCTGGTGAACTCAGACTTCAAGCAGGGTCGAGATCTGCTGCCTGAAGGCGGACGTTTTGAGGCCGCGAAGATGACTTACTTCATGCGTCTGACTGGCGATGGTGTGGGCATGCACATTGGCCCGATTCCGAAGCCGGGTCGTCGTGCCTCGCATGGCTGCATCCGCCTGCCTTCGAAGATGGCACCGATCTTGTTTGAACACACCTCGGTCGGCACTCCGGTGACGATCACGGGCAGCGGGCCAGAATATGCGACCTACCTCAAGCAGTCCGCTGAAAAGGCGAAAGCGAACGCTGCCAAACTGGCCGCCTCCAAGAAGAAAGCGGAAGAAGCTGCGGCACAGGCCAATGCGGCGACGACTCTCGCTCCTGATGATCCGAACGGCCCGAAAGGTGGCGTAGTACCGCCTGCGGGCACCACGCCGGCCCCCACGACGCCACCGCTTGGTGCGCCTCAGGGAACGCCAGCCACACCGCCGGAAGAAGTGAAGCCTGCGACACCCGCGAATCCACCTCCGGCGAACAATTGATCCATCAACCACGAAGGCGGGCAGCAATGCCCGCCTTTTTCATGACCATGTTGCCGCAACGTTCACCGTGATGCCATTGAGCGACATCGACACCGTAGATCGATGATCTTTTGTCCGAATGCTCTTAACCATCTGTGGTTCTGACTCACGCTGGACCTGACCCATTCCGCGCACTTGGTCAGAATGGTGAATAGCCTGAAACGAAAAACGGCAAGCGACCGGTGAGATCGCTTGCCGCCATGAGTCGAAGCTTTCGGGCTACACCTTGCTACCGGCTGCGGCTGCTGCAGCGATGGCTTGCTGGGCCTTCATTTGCTCAAGCTGGGCATCCAGTACCTGGCGCTTGAGGCTGGTGCCGGTCTTCTTCGCATACCACAGCACGAGTGGGGAGGCGATGAAGATGGAGGAGTAGGTGCCAAGCAGCACACCGATGGTGATCGGCATGGCAAACTCCAGCATGGCCGGATTGCCGAGGAAGAGCAGCACAATCATCGGCGCTAGGGCGGTGGGGCCGGTGAGGAGTGTGCGAGAGAGCGTTTTGCAGATGGCCTCGTTCATCATGTCACGCATGCTGCCACCGGTGCCTTTCTGGATCGTTTCGCGGATACGGTCGAACACGACGATGGTGTCGTTGATGGAGTAACCAGCGATGGTGAGTAGCGCACCGACGTGGATGATGCTGAGTTCCTGCCCGAACAGAACGCACAGGCCGGGAACCATGAGCACGTCATGGAACAAGGCGATGATGGCACCAAGGGCGAAGGCGAACTCATAGCGCATCATCAAATACAGGAAGATCGCGATGAGCGCGGCGAACATGGCCCAGCAGGACTGCTTGGCGAGTTCGGAGCCGATCACGGAGCCGACGGTAGCGATGCTGGTGCCGAGAACGGTGTCGCTCTTCCATTTTCCGCCGATAGCGTTTTGGAGCACCGGGCCGCTTTTTTCTTCACAACGGATGCTCAAATTGAGCGCACCAGTGGCGTCGCTTTTGCGCTGGATGTAGTAGCTACCGATATCCTTGCCGTCCGGCTGTTTGAGTCCTTTGAACAGGGCGTCGAACTCGGCGTCGGCGATGTCCTTGCCTTTGGTCAGGGTCACATCCACACGGCTGCCACCACGGAAGTCGATGCCGAATCCGGCACCGCCTCTGTAGGCGAGAGTGCCAAAGGAGATCGCGGTGACGACGAGCGAGGCGATGATGAACTTCGGTGCCGAGGACAGGATGTCGAAGATCTTGTCGGGGATGATGCGTGTAGTGTGGATCTTGTGCAGAATATTCTTATCCACGACCCACATGAAGATCACGCGGGTAACAATCAGCGCACCGATCATCGAGGAAATCAGACCAATCATGAGAGTAATGGCGAAACCTTTGACCAGACCGCCGGAGATGACGAACAGGATGATGGCTGAAATGAGCGTCGTGATGTTCGAGTCGGCGATGGCAGAGAAGGCTTTTTCATAAGCGGCCTCCAGTGCGGCGGCAAGCGTCTTGCCCGCCTCCATTTCCTCACGCAAGCGTTCATAAATGAGCACGTTCGCATCCACAGCCATGCCGATGGTCAGCACGACACCGGCGATACCCGGCATGGTCAACGTGAAGCCAAACAAGGCCATGGAACCGAACAGAATAGCGATGTTGATGACTAGGCCGATGATCGCCACGATGCCGGCGAGGCGGTAGATGAACAACATGAAGCAGGTGGTGATGATCAGCGCGGCGATGCCGATCCACTTGCCCTGATCAATGGAGGACTGGCCGTAAGCGGAGGACACCGAGCTTTCTGCGAGAATTTTCATCGGGTTCTGCAAGGGATTGCTCAGCAAAGTGGCCAAAGTGTCGGCCTCCTGCTGGCTGAAACCCTTGCCGCCACCGCCGGAGATTTCCGCCCTGCCGCCAAACTGTTTGGCGTTCAGTTGTGGCGCGGAGTGGATCTTGCCGTCCACGATGATGGCCATTTTGTTGCGGAAATGGACCGCCGCCAGATCGTCAAAGAGCTTTGCACCCTCGCTGTCGAATTGAAGCGCCACCTTGTTGCCTTCGGCATCGACTGTGCGGAAGGCTTTGGAAACGTACTTGCCCTCGATCTCCGCTGCGTCACGGACGAGTTCGGATTTGGAAATGACCGTGCCGTCTTTGGCCGTGATGGGATCGCTGTATTCCATCTCGACCCAGCCGGGTTCTTTAATGCCGCCACGGGCCTTGATTTGTTCCAGCTTCGATTCGCTTTCGGGATGCACCCGGCGGAACTCGAGGTGCGCCACGGTTTGGATGGAGTCGCGCACGGCCTTGATCTCCTCATCAGTGATACCAGGCATCTGAATCACGATGCGGTTCATGCCTTCTGGCTGCATGGTGAGATCCTTCTGACCATCCGGATTGAGACGCTTTTCAAGAATCCCAATGGCCTGCTGCACGTCGCTGCTGGTGACCAGTTTGGGCGTGCCATCGTCATTCTTGCCAGGGGCGAGTTGCACGATGAATTCACTGCCGCCCTGAAGGTCGATGCCGAGCTGAAGGCCCATCGTTTTCGCGGTGTAGATGGCCGAGAAGGCAGTGAGCGCGACGAGCAGCGTGCCGATCCAGCGCTTGGTCTTATGAACGGCGGTGCCGATATAGACCAGCAGCATCAATAGGATGGAGGCACCGACAAGGAAGGTGGCGAAGGGATTC
>CANIZT010000015.1 GCA_947471905.1 Verrucomicrobiaceae bacterium | reverse complement strand
GCCGCACTGATGATGCGGCTTATTTTAAGATAACTCTCAGTGCTGGGGCCCGGGCCGATGCAGATGGCTTCATCGGCAAGGTGTACGTGCATTGAATCGACATCAGCCTCGGAATAGACGGCGACGGTTTTGACGTCGAGTTCTTTGCAGGCGCGAATGACACGAAGGGCGATTTCACCACGATTGGCGACGAGAACTTTTTTAAACATGCGGGAAACGGGGAAGGGAGTTTCGAGGGTCTTGGCTGACTGTATTTTGGCCCGCTAAAAGGCGAAGACGGGTCAAAAGGGCAAGCGCTTGAAGGCGGATGACGATTACGCGTTCAGTTCAAACAGCGGCTGGCCGTATTGGACCGGCTTGCCGTCTTCTACGAGGACTCGAGCGATGGTGCCACGGGCTTCGGCTTTGATCTCATTCATGACCTTCATGGCCTCAATGATGCAGACGTTGCTATTTTCATCCACACTATCGCCGATGCTGGCGAAGGGTTTGTCCCCTGGAGTGGCGCTGCGGTAGAAGGTGCCGACCATGGGGGAGTTGATCGTGGGTCCGACTGGCGAATTGGCGGGGGCTGCTGCGCTTGGAGCAGGAGCGGCGGCATAGGTCACCGGGGAGCCGGAACTTGCAGGCAGGCTTTTGAGCAGGTCTTTGAGCGCAGCGATGTCAGAACCGCGGCGGAGTTCGAGCTTGGAGCCTTTTTGCTCGCTGTGGAAATAGGTTAGGTCATTCTCTGCCATGAGGCCCACGATCTCGCGGATCTGCTTCAAGTCGTAAGATGCGGAGGTGGGGGCAGGTGCTGCTGCTGGTTTGGAGGTAGTGCGTTTGGCCATGTCGGGAGGAGTGTGTCAACGGACGTGACGACACTACAAACTCTACCGGACGTGGCAACCACAAAGGCGCTCTTGACAATTTAGCGCCGCTTTGAACTGAGCGGGGGTAATTAAGGCACTCGTGGAAACTTGGAAAAGTCGGGTTTTCGCTTCTCCACGAAAGCGTTTTTACCCTCTTTGCCTTCTTCGCTCATGTAATAAAGCAAGGTGGCATTCCCGGCGAGGTCTAGGAGGCCCATCTGGCCGTCGCAATCTGCGTTGAGAGCGGATTTAAGACAGCGCAGAGCCAAGGGCGAGTGCTGGAGCATTTCGCGGCACCATTTGAGCGTCTCCTGCTCCAGTTGATCCAGTGGGACGACGGTGTTGACCAGCCCCATGTCCAGCGCCTGCTGGGCGTCATACTGGCGGCAGAGATACCAAATCTCACGTGCCTTCTTCTGGCCGACAATGCGGGCTAGGTAGCTGGAACCGAGACCGCCATCGAAACTGCCGACTTTGGGGCCTGTCTGGCCGAAGCGGGCATTGTCTGCCGCGATGGTTAAATCGCATACGACATGCAGCACATGGCCGCCGCCGATGGCATAACCGGCCACCATCGCGACGACGGGTTTCGGGATCGTGCGGATCTTGCGCTGCACATCGAGGATGTTCAGACGGGGCACACCGTCTTCGCCGATGTAACCGGCATCGCCACGCACTTTTTGATCACCGCCAGAGCAGAAGGCGAGGGGACCTTCGCCACAGAGTATGATTGCGCCGACTTCACGGTCTTCATGCACGATTTCAAATGCCTCCAGCATCTCCTTCACCGTCAGCGGTCGGAAAGCATTGCGCACCTTAGGCCGGTTGATGGTGATCTTGGCGATGCCGTCGCTGGTTTTCTCCAGCCTGATGTCGGTAAAGATTTTGATCGTCTGCCACATGGGTGCTGAATGGATGATGGTTGCCTAGGCTCACGCAAACTCAGTGAAGCTGCGCAATTCCGCAATACGCGCCGCGATGTCTGCTTTCGTGACTGTTTGCAGCTTGTGCGTGCTGAAGGCTTCGCAGGTATAGCTGGCGGTAACACTGCCGTGGACGACGGCGGTCTTCAAATCTTCAAACGTAGGCTTGGTTTTGCCGTTTGCGGCCAGCCAGCCGGATAAACCACCGAGGAAGCTGTCGCCGGCGCCGGTAGGATCGAAGACGCTGTGCAGCGGGTAGGCGGAGCAGGCGAAGAAATCTTCCTTCTTCTCGCCAAACAAGAAGCTGCCGTGCTCGCCACGCTTCACGATGACGAAACGCGGGCCTTTGGCCTGCAGTTTGCGTCCGGCTTCGACGAGATTGGTCGTGCCGGCGAATTCTTTGGCCTCGCCATCGTTGATGACGAGCAGGTCGATGCGCTTGAGCACGTCATTCAGTCGTTCGTTAGCGATGTTGATCCAGAGATCCATCGTGTCGGCGGTCACGAAGTCAGCTTGGCACTGGTCGAGCATTTGCATCTGGTTGTCCGGACTCATGTTCGCGGCCACGGCCACTTTGGCGGCTTTGGCAGCAGCGGGGAGCTTCGGCTGCCAGTTTTCCAAGACATTCAATGCCACCTTATGTGTGGTGCGGCTATTCATGTCGTCGTGGTATTCGCCGCTCCAGGTAAAGGATTCGCCATCGCTGCGCTCCAAGCCGTCCAACGTAATGCCGCGAGCAGCCAGCATGTCGAGGTGTGGTTTGGGGAAATCGTGGCCGATGACGCCGACGATGTGAATGGGCTGGCAAAAGATACTGGCGGCCAGTGCCGCATAGCTGGCGGAGCCGCCAAGTAGGTTTTCCTGTGCATCCTGCGGGGTTTTGACATTATCCAGGGCGACGGTTCCGGCGATGACGACTGACATGAGTGGTATGTTTGGTTAGATAAGGTGTAGCAGTTAATCCTTGCCTCGCGGGCAGCCAACTTTTAACGGTACGTCTGTCAGCGGGGCCGCGATTATCGGTTTCTCCCCCGTTGTGTCAATTGCCACTCCTCACACTCTTCCATGCGCCTCAGCCTCGTCTTTTCTATGCTGATCCTGCTGCCGCTGGCAACCGGGGTGCATGCATGGCTGTTTTGCCGCGAGAATCTGCCGGTGCTGACGCAGGAAGCGGTCAGCAGATTAAAGACGGCGGGGGTACGCAATCCGATCGTTGAGGTGCGCTTCTTTGACGTCGCCATCAGTGGTGAGGCGCCTGATCCGGTGGCACGACAGCAGGCGCTGGCCGCCATTCGGCGACTCGTGCCGCTGCGTTTGCAACCGGGTGCCGATCGATTGCATGTCGTGGCCAGCCTCAAGGCAAAACTAGAGCAGAACACACTGCAAATTAGCGGTTGGCTACCTCAGGGCAATGAAGTCACGAACGTGCAGCGCCTGCTCAGCGAATTGCGCCCTGATCTTGAGCTGCGTACGGAAGATTTGCGCACCGCGCCGGAAGTGCGCTGGCCGGAGGGCATCAGACCACCCCTCACCGCTGGCAATGCCATGCTTAAACCGATACTCGACATACTGCGAGTGCCGGCGGAATTGCACATCATAGCGAAGAATGATTCCTTCGTGCTCTCTGGGCTTCTGGCCACGGCGGAACTCAAGGAAGAACTGGTCGCCACTTTGGCAGAGATCGCCGGAACGCGGGTGGTTGACCCATCGGCGCTAAAGGCCAGCCCGCATGTGCTTTCCGCCGCGTTCGCTAAACCAGCGCTCTTAGCAGCTTTTGTGCGTGCATTCTTCAATGCACCACCGCCGCGTTCGTTCGACATCAAGAGCGATGGCATCCCCCATCTCGAAGGTATCGCTACGCGGCAGATGGAGAGTGCATGGCTCGCTCTACTACGTCCCATCACTGGCGCAGCGAAGGTGGATGCGCGTTTCACGCTTGTGCCATCAGTCTATCACTTCCCCGGCTACCAGGTTCAATCCAAGCTGTCGCCTGACACGCTTGAGCCATTGCGTGAGCCATTACGCAGCCTTGCACTCGTGTTTGATGCCGGTTCTGCCCGCATCCCGCCGCAGGAACAGACCAAACTCGCGACCCTTGCGCCAAGACTGCTCGCCGCTGGACCGGCGCTGGGTTTGGTGATCGGCGCGCATCCCGATCCTGCCGGGCCGGAACGTGTTGAGAAAGATATTGGCAAGGCACGTGCTGAGGCTGTGCTGTCCTTTCTCATTGATCAGGGTGTGCCTGCCGCCGATGTCAGCGCCGTGGTCTTTGATCCCGTTCCCGTTGGTTCGCCTTCGGCCCCGTCTATTCCGCGCAGTGTCGAACTCCTCATCAAATAGCTCTTCATGAAATTCGACTACGAATCCCTGTCCAACGAGCCGTTGTTTTACATGCTCATGCACAGCGGTGCTTTTGTCACTGTGCTGGGGGTGATCTTTTTCATCATCGGGTTGTTGTTTGGTTATGCCACCTGGGGGCGCTACAAGCGCCAGTCGCGCGAATTACGTGGTGAAGCCGCCGCCATGAAGGAGGAAATTGCGCAGTTGAAGCGTAAAATTGGCGACCATTCCATCAAGTCAGGCCCCAGTGCCGCGATGGCCACCGAAACCATCCACATGCCTAGCAAAGAGGGCACGACAGCCGCCGCCGCTGTTCCTGCCATTACGGAGGAAACCATTACCACTCGCGACATCCGGCCACCCACTTCGCAGTCGAACGTCACATCGAAAGGTCGATTGCCAAAATCGCGTGACAACGTCATCAAAGCCAAAACGGCTGGCAAACCAGCACCTTCCGCTGAACCGGCACGCCAAGACGAAGCTCCTTCGCCACCACCCACCGAGCCTGCTACCGCCTCTCTCTCTCTCGCCGAACTGCCACCGCCACCTGCGCGTCATACTTCGCCGCTGGCCGCTATCATTGCTCCGACAATTGCAGCTGTGAGCCATGAGCCGGATGGCGCAGTCACGGCACCTGCTGCCGATTCAGTCTCGGTCACTGAAGACACTCTTCCCGTGTTGCCTGAACTTGCAGTGGCACCTTTGCCAGCTCTAGAAATCAACGCCATACCCGATCCGAAGCTCGGTCTCATCTACCCGAGTCGGCCTGAGAAAATCGACGACCTCACCGCGCTCAAAGGCATCGCCCAGGTGCTCGAATTGCGTCTGCACGAACTCGGTATCTATACCTATTCGCAAATCGCCACTTGGAATGAAGAGAACATCAAGGAGTTCTCCTCACGTCTCGCCTTCAAAGATCGCATCCAACGCGAGCGTTGGGTTGAGCAAGCACAGCAGTTGCTGGCGAAGAAGGCGGCCTGATTCTGCTTACTTTTCCTTCGGCAGATCCCACGCCTTAAGCCATTCGATCTGCGTGCGTTTAAAACCCTGCTTGAGCAGTCGCTGCTCCATGTCCGCCAGATGAGCGGCACCGTAAAAAATGGCGAGGCGCTTTTTTCCAGTAGTAATCTCTTTGTTCATGACTTCGAGCGCGACGCGATTGCGCTCACCAACAAGTACGGTGCCGTCACCGGATTCGATCCCAGCCATGATGTCCTCCACGCTGTCGAACTCTTGGGCGATCATGCGCTTCAGTTCGGTGCTGCTGTCTTTCATGGTCATTATTTTCAGCAGAATGACCATGCCGGCGGCGTCGGAACTGACGCCACGTTTTTCGTTGGCGGCTTTTTGCGCCTGCGAGGCCTTAAGGTAGAGGGTGAGAAAGCTCTCCTGCTTCTGGTCCTGTGTTTTCGTGAACTGGGACATGTTCATGTCGGCGTGAACGAAATTTTTGGCCTGGTAGTCGATGCCTTCGAGTTGACCGGTGAGTTTCAGCGCATCTTTCATCATCGCTTGAAGCTGGCCGACCCATTGCAACTTCTGCGCATCCTTCATGACTTCCGGTTTGTTGCGTTCCTCAATGGAGGGGCCAACGAGTTCATACAGCACGGATTCGTAGCTTTTGAAACGCGTGTTCAGCGCCTCAAAATAAGCTTTGTCGGCGATGTGGATGGCTCCGACGAGATCAACCTTCACCTTCTGCGGCGATTCATAGCTCACCACGGCGGTTTGCAGGCTATCGCTCTTTTCTTCTTCGATGAATCGAATGAAATCCGTGGATTCCTCTGCTGCTGGTAACCAGCTGCAAGCTAGAAGCAATGGTAGCAGTAGGAATCGCTTCATGAGAGTGCTGATCCGAGGTTTCAGCCTTCGGCTTTAAAGATACGGGCGAAGAACGCCTTCATCTCTTCCCAAGAGGCCTTATCGGCGGCCTCGTTATAAGCGGCGCCCTTGCTGTTGTCGTTGCCAGCGGCCTTCTGTGTGAAGGCATGCACCGCACCGGGATAGCTGACCAACTTGTAGTCCACCTTGGCTTCCTTCATCTCCTGCTCAAAGGCCGCGATATCCTTGGCCGGCACAAAAGGATCGTCCGCACCATGCAGCGCCAGAACCTTGCCCTTGATGCTTTTGCCATCAGCCGGGGTTGGAGAATCGAGTCCGCCATGGAAACTCACCACGCCCTTGAGTAGCGCACCACTGCGAGCCAGTTCGATGACCCCGGTGCCACCGAAGCAATAGCCGATGGCCGCCACTTGCGACGGGTTTGTCTGCGGATCCTTGTCGAGCACTTCCAGCGCCGACAGCATGCGCTCACGATAGAGCTTGCGGTTGGATTTGTATTTCCCGGCCTCTTGACCTGCCGCCGGTGGTTGCGGGCGGATGCCTTTGCCATACACATCCGCTACGAAGACATTATAGCCGAGCGCTGCCAGCATGCGGGCTCGCATCTTTTCGTTATCGCTCAAGCCGGTCCACTGATGAATGATGAGCACGGCAGGAAGCTTGCCGGTTTTGGCGGTATCGACGACGTGCAGTCCTTCGCAAACCACGTCACCCGATTGGTATTCGACGATGGTTTCCTTGATCTCGGCTTTGATCGAAGTCGAGGCGAGCAACAGGGCGATGATTGCAATAAAGATTCGGTTGGTTTTCATGAGTGGATAGTAGGTAAGTTGAAACGTGATTTCCATCACGTTTCCCGAACAAACTCGAAAGTTCGCGCTACTTAATTTCCTGAATACGGATGTTTTTCCACATCACTTCCTTGCCCACGGCCGCAGCATTCTTACCGATGCCATGCACCTGAAGGGCGATGACGCCTTCCTTGGTCATTTCATCCGTGAAGTCCGCCGCCGGAACGCCATTGAGGAAGGTTTTGATGCTACCACCGCGACACTCGATGCGTGCCTTATTCCACTCGCCCTGTTTGAAGGCCTTGCGGGCGGCTTCGTTGTTCTTCAAATCGAAAAGCCAGCCGCGGCGACCTTCAT
Source organism: Verrucomicrobiaceae bacterium (assembly GCA_947471905.1). Classification (GTDB taxonomy): domain Bacteria; phylum Verrucomicrobiota; class Verrucomicrobiia; order Verrucomicrobiales; family Verrucomicrobiaceae; genus Prosthecobacter. Next base: position 21,340 of record CANIZT010000015.1, on the reverse strand, counting down.
CATACACACCGCCCGTGTAGGCGCGATCACTCGGATCAATCTCAAACTGATAGCCATGCACACGGTCGGCGGGGAATTTCTTCTTCTTCCCAGCGATCTCCACCTCCGTCTCCTGCGTGTAGTAGTTGCTTCGGAACTGAATGCCTGAATTCATCGACGGATCGACCTTGAACTCGACTTCGAGAATGAAGTCCGTGTACTTCTTCGCCGTGCAGAGGAACGAGTTCCCCGTGTCTGGTACCGTTTTGCCGATGATGGTGCCGTCTTGCACGCGATATTCGGCTTTGCCACTATGCTGCTCCCAGCCCGTGAGCGTGGTACTGTCAAACAGCGGGACAAAGGCGTCCTCGGAGTGAAGAAGCGAAGCGAAAGAAAGAACGACGGCGGAGAGAAGCAGGCGGTTGGTCATAGTGACGTCGTAAACGCGATCCAAAGCTCGCTCTTGCGCGATTCTGTGCGTTGACCGTTCGGCATCGTTCGCCACTGTCGCCACTCCAACCCATGAAGCGCTACTCCCTCGGCATCGACTACGGCACGAATTCCTGCCGCTCCCTTCTCATTGACCTCGACAACGGCGCGGAGGTCGGCTCGACCGTTTTCAACTACCCCAGTGGCGAGATGGGCATCCTGCTCGATCCGAAGGACCCGCATGTGGCGCGGCAGAATCCGCAGGATTACCTCGACGGCCTCGAAAGCGTCACGCGTGGTGCCTTGGAACAGGCGAAGGCCAAGGTGGCTGGCTTTGATCCTGCGCAGGTCATTGGCATCGGCATCGACACCACGGGCAGCACGCCCATCCCGGTGAACAAAGAGGGCACGCCACTCGGCTTGCTGCCGGAATTTACGGGCAACCTCAACGCGATGGTCTGGCTATGGAAAGACCACACCGGCCACGCTGAGGCCGCTGAGATCACCAAGTTCGGCCATGAGATGCGGCCGAACATCATTGCCAAATGCGGTGGCATTTATTCCAGTGAATGGTTCTGGAGCAAAATCCTCCGTCTCAGTCGCGTGGATGCGCAAGTCTTCGAGGCTGCTTTCAGCTTCGTCGAGCACTGCGACTGGATTCCGGCCGTTTTGACCGGAAACACCGATCCAATCACGCTGAAGCGTAGCGTTTGTGCCGCTGGCCACAAAGCGATGTTCAGCGCCGAATGGGGTGGTCTGCCGGATAAGGAATTTCTGGCCAAGCTCGATCCGAAGCTCGCCGATCTGCGTGATCGTCTCTATTCCGAGGCCCACACCGCCGATACAAAGGCCGGTGGCCTTTGCGCAGAATGGGCAAAGCGTCTCGGCCTCCAAGAAGGCGCCGCGATTTGTGTTGGTGCCTTCGATGCGCACACGGGTGCGGTTGGTGCGGGTATCAAAGAAGGCACCTTGGTAAAGATTCTCGGCACCAGCACCTGTGATTTGATGATTTCGCCGACGAGCAAGCCGCTCGCAGATATCCCCGGCGTGTGCGGCATCGTGAATGGCAGTGTTTTACCCGGCTACTACGGCATCGAGGCCGGACAGAGCGCTGTGGGGGATCTTTTCCTGTGGCTCGTCAATCACCTCGTGCCCGACAGCTACGGCAAAACCGTGGGCGAGAAGTTCGTGGCCATGGAAAAGGCCATGGAAGGTCAGAAACCCGGTGCCACGGGCCTGCTCGCACTCGATTGGAACAACGGCAACCGCACCATCCTCGTCGATGTGCGTCTCACCGGCCTGCTGCTCGGCCAGACACTGCACACCGAGGCGCATGAGATCTACCGCGCCTACATTGAGGCCACCGCGTTTGGCGCGCTCACCATCATCAAGCGCGTGGAGGAATACGGCGTGAAGATCGAGGAGGTCATCAACACCGGCGGTCTCTCCATCAAGAATGCCACGCTCATGCAGATCTACGCCGACATCATCGGCAAGCCCATGAAAGTCAGCCAAAGCGAGCAAACCTGCGCCCTCGGTGCCGCCATCTTCGGCGCTGTCGCCGCCGGAGCTGGCACCTGGCAGGAGCTTCAGTCCAAAGTCACCGCCATTCGCGAAAAGGTGTACCATCCGATCCCGGAGAACGTCGCCGTCTATCGTGAGCTGTACGCTCTCTATCGCGACGTGCATGACGCTTTTGGTGTCTCCGACTGGAGCGGCAAACTCAGTCATGTCATGAAGCAGCTCCTCGACATCCGGGCACGGCAGAGCTGACTCTCATCGCATCACAAGCATGAAAATGATTCGGGTTATCTTGGCCAGACTGCTTTGCTGGGTCTTTCCGGTTTTCATGTTTGATGCCTGTTTGCATCGTGATCCCTTTGTCAAAGTGGGCGAGCACTTCACCATTGGAGCCTCCTCGCCGGATGCTCCGATGTATTTGGACTACTCGAACTCGTCGGTGAAGTGGTCCGAGGAAGCTGCCGAGGAAATGACCTATGATGAGCGGATAAAGGCTTTTCAAGAGCACCAGACCAGACAGCACTGGCAATTGAGTGGGATCACGGACTTCGGCCTGTCAGAGACTGTGATCAGTGGAAATTCCCCGAAAAGATGGTTCATCGCAGAGCGGCGTTCAGGCCTGCTGCGATTGTTTCCATCCAGCAGCGAGCGTGATCGTGTGTTGCGAGACGAGCATCACCTTGACTGGCCGCGCTCTTTTGCGCCGCCTTCACTGCTGATGCGAATGAGGAGCAACATGCTGTGGCCCTGGGTGCATCTCTATTATGCCGCCTGCTTCATTTTGATTCCAGTCTGGACAATTGCCATGCACAAGCGTGGCACGAGAATGCAACGGGCTTCAATCTCCAATCCTCTAACGTAAGCTCCGCCCATCTCCCGCCGTTCTGCTTCACTCCATGATCCCCACTCGCGCCCTCCTTTCTCTGCTCTTAGCCCTTAGCACACCGCTCCTCGCCGAAAACTGGCCGCAGTGGCGTGGTCCGCGTTTGGATGGCACCTCGCAGGACACGGGCTTCCCGATTTCCGCTGAAGGAAACGTGACGTGGAAGGCCGAGTTGTCCGGCAGTGGGCATGCCTCGCCGATTGTGTGGCAGGATCGCATCTTCCTCGTCTCCGCCATCGCAGAAACGGAGCAGCGGGTGCTGATGTGCCTCGATCGCGCATCGGGCAAAATGCTGTGGCAGTCGAACGTGATCAAAGCGCCCATCGAGAGCATTCACAGGCTCAACAGCCAGGCCTCAAGCACACCTGCGACGGATGGTGAGCGCATCTTCACCGCCTTCCTCGACAACACGCCCACCGATGCCACGCGAAAAGCGAATGAGGGTCGTGAGATTCCTAAAGGCGAGGTGCCGAAGGGCACGGTCGTCATCTCCGCACATGATTTCAGCGGCAAGCCGCTCTGGCAGGTGCGTCCAGGCCTGTTCTCCAGCAAGCACGGCTTCTGCTCCAGTCCGATTGTGTTCGAGGACAAGGTTATCGTGAACTGCGACCATGATGGCGATGGCTACATCGTTGCTTTGGCCAAAACTGACGGCAAAGAGCTGTGGCGCATCGAAAGGCCGAATCACACACGCAGCTACTGCGTGCCGCTCATTCGCGACATCGGCGGTCGCACGCAGATGGTGCTCAGCGGCACGATGTGCGTCACCAGCTACGATCCGCGCACCGGCAAGCTGCTGTGGATCATTGATGGCCCCACCGAGCAGTTCGTGGCCTCGCTCGTCTTCAGTGATCAAACCGGACTGCTCTACATGACTGGTGGTTTCCCCGAGCATCATCTCCTCGCCATCAAGCCTGATGGCAGCGGCAACGTGACCAACACGCACATCGCCTGGCGCACGAATAAAGGTGTGAGCTACGTGCCCTCGCCCATCGTCGAGGGCGGCTACTTCCTCATCGTCTCCGACTCCGGCATTGGCCACTGCTTTGACGCGAAGACCGGCGACATCCTGTGGGAGGAGCGCCTGCGCGAGCATCACGCCTCCCTCACCAGTGCCGAAGGTCACGTCTATTTCATCAACGACACCGGCACCCTGCGCACCGTGAAGCCCGGCAAGGCGTATCAAGCTCTCGCCGAAAGCGAACTCGGCGAAAAAGTCTTCGCTTCACCGGCTCTCAGCGAGGGCCAGATCTTCGTTCGTGGAGATAAGAGCCTCATCTGCCTCGGCAAACGCAGTGCGAAGACCGCAGCGCGGTAAGCCTTGGCCTTAGTTCGTGGAGCCGTTGATGCCCAGCAGTTCAATCTCAAAGACCAGCGTGCTGAAGGGCGGAATTTTGGGGCTGGGACTGCTCGCGCCGTAAGCCAAGTTGTGCGGAATCACGAACTTGAATTTGTCGCCCACCTTCATCAACTGCACCCCTTCCGTCCAGCCTGCGATCACGCCGTTCAAGGGGAAGGTGGCTGGCTGACCACGTTCGACCGAGCTATCAAAGACCGTGCCACTGAGCGTGGTGCCGTGATAGTGAACAGTGACGCTGTCGAAGGCGGTCGGAGAAACCGTGCCGCTGCCGCGCTTCAAGACTTCATACTGCAAGCCGGACCCGGCCGTATGGATGCCGCTGCCAACCGTGGCGGCGACAGCCGGAACAACCGCAGGGGTTGTTGGCAGCGCCGGGGCTTGCCGTGGCTTGGGCTTGGGTGTTTCGCTACAGCCGAGAAGAAGGAGGGCAGGGAGGATGAATTTGACGGATTGGATCATAGGAGTGGTTTGGGTGGCGTGGCTCAGCGACGGCCCAGTGTTGCGACTTGACCACCGTGGTCAAGCTTCGGCATCCTAAAGTGGAACGAAGCGGCAGATCCAACGAGTCAAAGCGCTGGATTTGGAATGGATGGATAAGATCGCGTGCTAAACATAGAAGTGTTACAGCTTTTGCTTCACTTCTCCAGCCACTGGGCGGCGTCGAGGATGACGTGGCCAGTGGTGCCTTCGTTGCGGATTTCGAGCCATCCGGTTTTGCCAGCTTCAAAGCGGAAGGTGCCGAGGGGCTGGAGTACATCTTTTTCGGCGGCTTTCTTTTTCTGGTTCACGATGACTTTCGCCTCGCCATCGGCGTGATGGATGATGACAGGGACGGAATCGGCACGATTGGCAAGGGCGGTGTAGGTGATGGCGACGCGATACTGGCCTGCTGCGGGGAGATCGGGTGTGAAGCGGGCTGTTTGCTCGCCTTTGAGGCTGTCGCCGTCGTGGCGGTAGCCTTCGCCGACGAAGCCGGGGGTGGTGTGGCCTTCAGAGCTGAAGCCGGTGAGCGTGGCCTCGCTGTCATCGACGACGATGCCGCCGAGTTGTTCTTTGGTGATGGCGGCGTGTTCGGGTGCAGTGGGGGATTCGAAGTCGAGCATCTGGCCGTCGGCAAGCATGCGTTCCTTCAGTTTCGCGTAGTCGATCTGCTGGAGGTCTTTTTTGGAATCAATCGCGATGACGGCGGCGGTGGCGGCGCTTTGGCCCATGACCATGAAGACGGGCTCCATGCGGATACTGCCGTACGCGATGTGGCTGGCGCTGAGGCAGACGGGGACGAGCAGGTTCGTACACTCAGCGGCCTTCGGCGTGATGCTGCGGTAGCTGATGGGATAGGGGCGTGTGCCGGTCTGGATGTCGCCTTCGTTGCGGGCGAAGCCGTCCTGGGTGACGTGGCGCTGGGTGTGATGGCTGTCCATGTTGTAGGCACCCATGCCGACGCTGTCCTCGACGATCTCGCGGCGCTTGCAGTTCTTCTCGCTCATGACGTAGCCACCGACCATGCGGCGTGCCTCGCGCACATACATCTGACGCGGCCAGTGGTTGTTTTCGGTGAATTCGTCCTTTGCTAGGCCCCAACTCGCGTAGTAGGCGCGGATTTTCTCGGGGACACGCGGGTGATTGGCGAGCGTCCACATGAGGCCCTGCTGGTAGTCTTCATGCGCCTTCCAGATCTTCGCACGCGTGGCGTAATCGCCATCCGGGTAGTCGTAGTTCATGCCGATCATGTCGGTGCTGAAGGCGAAGTTGTTGTTCGTGTCGGTCTTGTGGCTCGGCATCGGCGTGGGTGCCCAGGGATGACGCGGATCACCTGCTTCGCAGTTGCGCAGCAGCAGCTCGAACTGTTTTTCGTCGTAGTTTGCCGGTTTGGCGAAGGGCACGCGGATGGCATCGTCGTTCGTGTTGCACATGCGGAAGTTGTAAGCCTGGATGCGCTTGTCGCCGTCGCCGTCCTTGCCCTCAGGCATTGGCGTGACGCCCCAAACGAGGCCGCTGGAGGGATCGCCGGGCTTCACATAGGGATCGACGTTCTTGATGAACTGATGATGCTTCGCACCTGCGACCTGGAGGCCGTTGATGGTCTCACCGTATTGCGCGTTCGGTTCGCGGCCGACGTGGTAGCTGACACCGGCCTTCGCCATGAGGTCGCCCTCGTAGGTGGCGTCGATGAACATTGCGCCCTCAAACTCGCGACCGCTTTCCATGATGATCTTGGTGATGCGCGTGCCGTTTTTGACGACGCCCTTCTTCAAGTCGAGACGCTCGCCGAAGACGACGGGCACCTTGGCATCCTTGATCATGTCGTCATAGACTTGCGTGGCAACGTGCGGCTCGAAGGTCCACATCGTCTCCTCGTCGGCCGTGTTACCGTGCGGCTTGTTCTTGTAATAGCTTTCGCGTGTCTGCAGCGTCCATGAGGCGGGATTCGAGTAATGCTTCCAGATGCGGTGGTAAAACTCACGCGACATGCCGCCGATGGCCTTTTTATTGCCGATGTCCGTGGCACCGAGGCCGCCGGTGGTCAGGCCGCCGAGAAACTTCGTCGGCTCGATCAGCACGACCGTTTTCCCCATACGTGCTGCCTGAATCGCGGCGGTGATGCCACCAGAGCTGCCGCCATAGACGACGATGTCCGTCGCGGCGAGAGCAGGGGAGGCGAGAGCAATTGAGAGCAGGAGGGCTGGGAGGAGCTTCATGGTGGGCACATCCCAACGCAGGCAGGGTGGTTTTGCAACTGCGGGGATGGTTTGAGCCGCGCTGTGAAAAAGAATCGAATAGCCTGCAAGCGGCGGCGTCAGAGTGCAGGACAAGATAAACATCACTACTCCATGAAAACATCTCTCGTTCGCACACTGACCTTTGGAACTTTGCTGCTGACTTTCTCTCTGACCTCCTGCGCTGATCCCTACGGTTACGGATATGGCGGTCCCGGCTATGGCAACAGCGGCTACAGCAATAGCGGGTACGGTGGTTACGGCGGGCAGCAGCGTGGTGCGCAGGGAACGGTGGTTGGAGCCATGCTCGGTGCGGCAGCGGGCGGTATCATTGGCAATCAAAACCATCATGGACTTCAAGGTGCGGCCATCGGCGGTATTCTTGGCGCACTGGCGGGTAATGCGTTTCAAGGCAGCCGCAGACCACCGCAATACAGCCAATCGAATTACAACTCCGGATACGGCAATCAAGGCTATTCACAGGGCTACAGCCAGCCGAACTATCAGCAAGGCTACGGATACGGGCAGCAGAACGGCTACAATTCGAACTATGGCTATGGCCAGCAGGGCGGCTACAGCCAGCAGTCGAACAACAATCCTTATGCGTTCGGCAACTGGCAGTAAAAAGTGTGGCATAACAGGCGTTTGAATCGCGGCGGTTTCACCGTCGCGATTTTTTTACACTCATCATGTCTGCCAACAACGCCGCCGCTTCCGACTCCGCTTATCCCTCTCCTGGACCCTCCGCCGCTCGTTGGTGGCAAAACGAAGACTGGCTCGCGGTTTTGGCTGCGTTGCCGATTTTGATCGCGGTGGCGAAGGGTTGGAGCCCGAAGATGCCCACGTTGGGTTGGACGGGAGCAGCGGATGCAGCGAAGGCATTTTCAGCCGACAATCTCGCGCTCAGCGGTGTGCTGCTGGCCTTGTTCCTTGGCATTTCGGTGCTCGCTTTGGGCGCATCGCTTGGGAAGCGGGTTGTTTCGTTCGTTGGTGGAGCCGTCGTGGTGTTTGTGCTGGGATGGCTTTCGCAATGGATCGCCAATCATGCAGGCATCAAGGCTTGGGGACTCGAGTATGTCGTCTTTGCGCTCGGATTGGGCATGCTGTGGAGTCACACGCTGCCGGTGCCGGAGTGGCTGCGCGAGGCGGTGCGCACAGAGTTTTTCATCAAGGTCGGTATCGTGCTGCTCGGTGCGACGATTCTGCTGCCGGAGATGATGAAGGCGGGAATGCCTGGCCTGATTCAAGCAGCATTAGTCATTCCGGTGGTGTGGTATGCGTGTTTCTTTTTCGCCAAGAAACTGAAGGTGGATGACGAGTTCGGCGTGATGCTTTCGACGGCGGTGTCGATCTGCGGTGTGTCCGCAGCCATCGCGGCCTGCGGGGCGATTCAAGGCGACCGCAAGAAGCTGTCGTATGTGACTTCCATCGTGCTGCTGTGCGCAGTGCCAATGATGATTTTGATGCCATGGGCGATCAAATCGATGGGCTTGTCTGAGGCGGTGGGTGGTGCGTGGATCGGCGGCACACTCGATACGAGTGGTTCCGTGGCGGCAGCGACTGAGCAGGTGGGCAAAGACGCCACGAAGATTGGTGTGATCGTCAAACTCTCACAAAATGTGCTTATCGGTGTGGCGGCGTTCTTGCTGTCTGTGTGGTGGACAATGCGCGGTGGCAAGGATGGTGCAACCAAGGGGCAGAAGCCGACCATCGGTGTTATCTGGGAGCGTTTTCCGAAGTTCGTGATCGGCTTCGTGATCGCGTCGGTTGTGTTTTCTTATATTGTGACGCCATCCATCGCGGAAGCCGCTAGCAAGCCGCTCAAAGGCCTGCGTGAGGTGTGGTTCGCGGCGGCTTTCGTCTGCATTGGTCTGGAGACACGGTTGGGCGAGCTGTTCAAACTCGGTGGCGGTCGTCCTGCCATCGCCTTCCTCGGGGGGCAGGTCTTTAACATCGTTTGGACGCTGATCCTGGCCCTGTGGTTATTCGGCAAGTAATCAGATCTCAAACGAGACCGTTTCGCGCGAGCGCTCCTTCTCGATGATCTGCGCCACGTTGTGCTCGGCGAACCATTGCGCGACCTGATCACGTAATCCGATAAAGATTTGGCCCAGCGCATCCTGATCTGCCCCAGGAATCGGATCGAAGGGACCATCAAACAGTGTGACGACCTCGCCAATAGTGATGCGGGCTGGATGGGTCACGAGCTGGTAGCCGCCGCCGACGCCGCGCTTGCTGCGCAGCAGGCCACCGTTTTTGAGGGCGAGCAGGATTTGCTCGAGAAACTTCAACGGAATACGCTCGTTGCGAGCGAGATCCTGAATAGAGAAGTTCGTTCCCTCGCGCTCACGTCCCATCGCCACGAGGGCGCGAAGGGCGTATTCGGCTTTTTTAGAGAGCTTCATGAGACAGGGACGGTGTGCTATCGGAACATCAAACGAGCGCAGGTGCAAACTGCGATTTGCTGCCGAGGCGATTCCGCGTCATTCATCGGCTCCCTAGAGCATGAGCGACGATTTTTTTGCCCCACCACTGCCAGAGGCCCCCCGTGCCGCTGCGGCCATGCATCATGCGGGCGCTCCACTGGCTTCGCGCATGCGACCGCGCACACTTGAGGAGTATGCCGGGCAGCAGCACATTTTGGCGGAGGGCAAATTGCTGCGGCGTGCGGTGCAGGCGGATCGCTTTTCTTCACTCATTCTCTATGGCCCACCGGGCGTGGGCAAGACGACGCTGGCCCATATCATCTCGCAGGAGACGAAATCTCGCTTCGTGACGCTCAGCGGCGTGGAGAGCAGCGTGGCGGACATTCGCAAAGAAGCGGAAAATGCCGGGCACCACCTGCGGCTCTACAACAAAACGACGATCCTCTTTGTGGACGAGATCCACCGCTTCAACAAAGCCCAGCAGGATGTGCTGCTGCCGCATTTGGAGCGTGGCACACTCCGTTTCATCGGGGCGACGACGCACAATCCGTTCTTTTACGTCAACAGTCCGCTGGTAAGCCGTTCGCAGGTCTTCACGCTGGAACCGCTGGGCATCGCAGACCTCGAATCGCTCATGAATCGCGCTTTGAATGATGTGGAGCTTGGGCTGGGCAGCATGAAGGCACGAATTGAGCCCGATGCGCGTCATCACCTCGCCACCGTGGCCGATGGCGATGCCAGACGCTGTCTAAATGCGTTGGAACTCGCCGTGCTCTCTACGCAACCGGATGAAGCGGGAGAAATCGTCATCACCTTGGCTGCTGCTGAGGAATCCGTGCAGCAGAAGACCGTTGTTTATGACGGCGACGGCGATGCGCACTACGACACGATCAGCGCCTTCATCAAAAGCATGCGAGCTTCGGATCCTGACGCAGCACTCTACTGGCTGGCAAAAATGCTTTATGCGGGGGAGGACATACGTTTCATCGCGCGCCGCATTGTCATCGCCGCCAGTGAAGACATTGGCATGGCCGATAGCAATGCGCTGCGCGTGGCTGTAGCGGCGCAGCAGGCAGTCGAATTCATCGGTATGCCTGAAGCTCGCATCATTCTAGCCCACGCGGTGATTTACAATGCCACCGCGCCCAAGAGCAATCGCGCCTACACGGCCATCGACGCAGCGCTCGAGGATGTCAAAAACGGCCGCACCCTGCCGGTGCCAAAACATCTGCGGGATGGGCATCACAAAAAAGCGGCCAAAGAATTTGGCCACGGGGAAGGCTATCTCTACCCGCACAATTACGAGGGAGGTTTCGTGCCTCAGCGCTGCCTGGAAGGCGGCAAACAGTATTACGACCCGACCTCCAACGGCCTCGAAGGCCGAATTAAAGAGCGTCTAGATCACTGGCGGAAGCTCTGGGAAGAGCAGGGGCAATAGAAAGTACGCTCTGGTCAAATAGGCTCTTTTTGCCAAGCTGGCAGACAGATTTCTTTGGTGTTCTCTTGGTGGAGCTAGTTAATGTCTATTAAACACTAAAGATATCGAAATTACGACAAAAATATTGAGGATATATGAAAATTACGGTATTATTTTCATAATTCCAAAAAATATCCAGCCATGTACAACTCACGTTTGACGACCACTGGCCTATCAGTCGCCCTAGCTGCCGCTCTTTCTTCCTGTGCTTTGCCTAATCAGCCATTGCTTAGCTACTGGAAGGAAATGCGTCTGAAAAAAGCTACTCCCCTCGAAACAGGTAAGCAGTACGAAGTGCGTAAAGCTCTCGCAAAGAACATTCCCTTCCGCCCCAGTCAGATCAAAGGCTACACTTTTGTGTTCCAAACTCCTAGACCGCCGCTGATGGTTGCCTCAAATTCGCATCGCAATTCTCAGATGCATGTGCGAACCACGGCATACACGCACAATGAAAGCGACCACCTTGTCTATGGTGTGAAGAACGCCATCGGCACCAATTTGAAGTTTGGAAATGTGCGTAGCGCCGCCGCTGACTGGTCGCGTTTCCCAGTCGGCACTAAGTTCCGTATCGCTGGGCAGCCCAATGTGGTTTACGAAGTGGATGACTACGGTAGTGCACTTGTTGGCACCGGAACTATTGATCTCTACAAGCCCAGTAAATCCATGATGGATGACTGGGGTGTGCGCCATGTGGACATCGAGGTTATTCAATGGGGCTCCTATGAGCGCAGCATGCAACTCATGCGAGACCGCACCAAATGGAAACATGTTCGCTCCATGATGGAGGGTATTGAGGCTCGCCTACGTACCGCCGGACTGCCTGCCGCCAACCTTCCAGTCACGGCCTCGCTCTAAAAATCGGCATCACAGGGAAATCGGGCGATATTCCGCTACGCATGCGCCGTTAGAAAACGCACTCATGCGTGCCATCATCCTTCCGTTTTTTCTTTTCGCTGTCAGTCTCAGCCAGGCCCAGAACAAACCTGGCTCGCAGCCGCTTCTCACGCCGCGCCTGCTTGATGCCGCCCTGAAGACGGCATCCTTGCCGCAAGACCAGAACGCCTTGCATGACAAGGTGCTGCGCCTCTTTGGCCTCAACAATCTCACTCAGGGCAAGGCGGGGGCCAAGATCGAGGCTACCACCGTTGCTTGGGCCACGATCGACACCAAGCCTGCCCGCGTCGTGCAGCAGGACGGCACTCTCATTGGCGAAATGATCGCGCTTGGAGAAGATGGCTTGCAGGTGCTCGTCACAGAAATGCCTAACTTCACCGAAGTCGGCTACCGCATCGAATCCGAAGGCATGCCGCGCGTCGCTGGCACCGTGCACATCGAGCATTTTGACTACACCGCCGACAGCCAACCGCAGCAAGGCGTGCCGCAGGGCAAACTGGAGAAGTTTGAGTGGAACACGAGCAAAGTCTTTCCTGACACCCTACGCGATGTCACGGTTTATCTGCCTGCAGGCTTCAAACCCGGCGAGGAAACCTGCCTCATGGTTTGGCAGGACGGCACACGCCATGTCGATCCGAATGGCCCCATGCGCGCTTCCGTTGTTTTCGATAATCTGATCCACAAAAAGGAAATGCCACGCACCGTCGGCGTCTTCATCGATCCAGGTCGCAAGCCCAAGCAAAAGCCCGGTGACAAAGCGGGGAACCGCAGCCTCGAATACGACTCCCTCGGTGATGCCTACGCCCGCTTCCTCATCGACGAAATCCTGCCCGAGGTCGAAAAACGCTATCAAACGAAGTTCCGCCCGCAGCCTGAGGCCTGGGCCATCGCCGGTGGTTCCTCCGGCGGCATCTGCTCCTTCACCGTCGCCTGGGAGCGTCCGGACAAATTCCACAAAGTGCTCTGCTGGGTCGGCACCTTCGTCGATATCCGCGGCGGCAACCACTATCCCTACCTCGTGCGCATCACCGAGCGCAAACCCATCCGCGTCTATCTGCTCGATGGTGAAAACGATCTCGACAACAAGTTCGGCAACTGGCCGCTTGCGAACAAGATGATGGCCGCGTCGCTCAAATACATGAACTACGACTTCCGCATCGACTGGACCCAGTGCTTCCACGGCAGCAAGGGCATGGCTCCGAGTCTGCCTGATGCATTGCGTTGGCTTTGGCGCGATGTGAATTGATCAACTTCACTTGCTACCGATAAAAGTCAGAACGTCGGACACATCCTGTGCCGTGAGCACGCTTTCGAGGCCTTCGGGCATGATCGAAGTCGTCAGCGTTTTTATTTCTTGAATGTCCGAGCGCAAAACGACGATCTCGGCACCGCCGGGCAGGCGGATCGTGAGATTACCCGGCGTTTCAGACGCAAGCTGACCGACGACCAGCGTCTTGTCCTTCTTCGTCACCTGCGTGGCCGCGTTGCGCTGCTCCACAGCACGATTCGGATCAAAGATGGCTTCGATGAGCTGCTCGCGTGGCTTGGTAGCCACGGTCTTCAGATCCGGTCCGACTTCGACACCGAGCTGGCCGACCTTGTGGCAGATCATGCAGACCTTTTGAAACACAGCCGCGCCGCGTTTCGCATCGCCTTCGAGTTTGCCAGCATTGGCTACGAATTGGGTGACGACTTTCTGCCGGTTGGGATTGTTGTTCGTGATCACGGGCATTGCGGCGATGGCGGGAGCTTTTGATGGTGCTTGCTTGAGCAGAGGCTTCTCCAGGTCGATGAAGACATCGTCACTCGTGCTGCCGGTGGCAGTGAGGGGGGCAGCGCGAACCTGAGGAGCGTGGGTTTTGATCGAGGCGAGCAATTCATCCGGCGTCATGCCGCCGAGCTGCATGATGGTGAACGCCGACTGGATTTTGACCGCAGGCGCGGCGGTGAGCAGCTTCTTCAATTCGGGAATGACAGAGGCATCACCACGTTCAAGCAACAGCCGCTGTGCCGTGTCTCGCTTCCATCCATTCGATGAAGCCATCGCGGCGATTGGATTTTGTACTGTAGTTCCGCCTTCAGGCGGTCCGGTCCGCCCAATGCGGTAAATTCGCCCGCGATCCTCGCCACCACGCAGATCGAGTCCCTTTGCGATCTCCGCCGGAATCCATTCCGGGTGCTCCAGAACGAGGCGGTACATATCCACGACGTAAAGCGCCCCATCCGGGCCGGTGCGGGCCATGCTGGGTCGAAACCAGTTGTCCTCGCTGGCGATGAACTCACTTTCCACGTCGTCTGGATGACGTTGGCTGGTGATCGAAGCGCCCTCGTAGCTCAATACCTCGCGATGCACGACGTTGTTCGCCGGTTCGCAGATGAACATCACGTTGTCGCCATCCGCGCCGAAGGTCGTGTCACGAAACGGCATCGGTGAACAGCCGGAGGTGAGCGTGTTCACCGCGCTGGCCCAGTTGAAGCGCCGCACTGGCGGGCTGGCGGTGAAGAGCTGCTTCTCGTCGTTCAGATTGCCACGCACCGATTTCGCCACGACTTCAGGATGACGTTCCAAGTAGCGAAAGGGCAGCCAGTAGTGCCAGCCGATGGTGCTGTTGTTGTTGCCGAACCAGTTGCCGTAGTCGTCGCGCCACTTGCCATACTGGCTGCGCCCGCCTTCGAGCGCGAACTCGCCCGTGCGCGGATCAAAGCGGAAGTCATTCGTGCCGAGTGCGACTTTCTTGCCTGTCTTCGCGCAGGTGATGTCGCCGCCGCTGTCACCGTTGGCGCCATAGAGCCAGCCGTCGAGTCCCCAACAGAATCCATTCACGAGATGCTGTGGATTACCCGCCGTGAAGCCGGTGAACCACGTCTCGCGCTTGTCGCACTTGCCATCGCCATCCGTGTCCTCAGCGAAAAAGATGTCCGGGATGTTCGCGATGAAGACGCCATTCTTCCAAAAGGAGAGCCCCGTGGGATGCTTGAGGCCATCGAGAAAGAGCGACGCCTTGTCGTAAACGCCGTCGCCATTCGTGTCGGTGAGGATTTTGACGCGTCCCGTTTGCAGATCGGACACCTTGTCCTGTCCCATGCCGCCATCCTTCGTCTTTTCGCCGGGGGCGAAAGGATAATCACCCATCTCCACCACCCACAGGCGACCTTGCGCATCCCAGTCGATGAAGACCGGATCCTGCACCAGCGGCTCATGGGCCACGAGCATCGCTTCAAAGCCAGGCTTCAGCTTCAATGCTTTGAGCGAATCCTGTGGCGACTTCGGTGCCGGGCCGGGGACCTTCAGCAGTTCGGAAAACGGAATGCGGTGCTTCGGCGTCTCGATCCACATGGCGCCATCGTGAAACGTGACGCCTTGATCGCGACCGCTGGCATCCACGATGAGTGGCAGGCTGTTCGCATCACCCGCCTTGCCCTCCCGCATCACCTGTGACCAACCTTCGTTCCATTGCAGGTTCTTCTTCTCGCGCTCCTTCGGCACAAACACAAACACGCCATACTCGCGAGCATTCGATACGAGCAGGTCTTCATTGCCATCGCCATTGATGTCCACAAAGCGCACGCCGTTGTCATGTCCCTGCGCATCCTTGAGTTGAATGCCGTCGGGCAGGGGATGCTGGCGGAGTTTCTCCGGCACTTCGACGGCGGTTGCGTTGTGGCAGTAGATGCAGGCAAGGAGGAGGCACAAAGAGCGGCGCATGGCAGACAAACGCGGTCTGCACGGCGCATTTCACGATCATTTCATTCCCGGTTCATCAAGGTTTCATGGGCCTGCCGAACTTTTTCGTCGTGAAACCATTCATCCTCTCCCTGCTGGGAGCCAGCGCACTGCTGGCTCAAACCGATCACCCCGTCACCTCTGCCACACTCGATGAAAGCGAGGTGCGCATCACCTACGGCGAACTGAAGCGCCTCGTGGCCGCCACGGTGCCGAAAGCAGCGCCTGTGGAGGTAAAGCCGCCGGTCTCGGCGGCGCTCCTTGCTTCCACGTATCATCTGGACGCGAAAGCCGGTACCCTGACGGCTGAAATGCAGGTGGAAAGCTTCGACGCTTCCTGGCACGCCATTCCTCTCGCTGGGGCAACTTCGGGAGCGATCTCCGTCGAGCCGAAAGACGCACGCATCGTCGTCACGGATGATCATCTCTGCCTCATCACGGATCAAGCCGGCGCGCAGACGATCAAACTCACCTTCGCGCTCGGCAAAGAAGGCCAAGCGACCACGCTGCATCTCGCGCCATCGCCGGTGGCATCGTTGGAGGTCAAAGAACTGCCCGAAGGCAAAGTGCTGCGCCTCCAAAGTGGTACCACGACTCAAACACTCGCCACCGCAGGCCTCATCGCACTGCCTGCCGCTGGCGGTGAAGTCACTCTCACGCTCGAAGACGCCCGCAAAGCCTCTCAATCCCCTCTCGCAGGCTCCACCGACGACGCGATCATCTCCACGGCCACTTACGCCACGCAAGTCGTTCGCGACGGCTCGGTGCTCACCGAAGGCACGATCACGTTGCGTCACGATCATCCCGTAAAGCTTGTCCTCCAGCTCCCCGAAACCGCCAAACTGCTCCAATGCCACGTCAACGCCGATCCTGTGCGCCCCACGCTAGGTGAGGCCAATCGCCTCGAGATTCCGCTCAATGATCCCACCACCGACGGAGCCGAGTCCGAGGTGAAACTCTCCTTCACCGCCACTCTCACCGCTTTGCAGACCGCCGAAGGCGAACTCGATCTAGCCCTGCCGCAAACGCCGCTCTTTGCGAAGCAGATCGACTGGAACGTGCAACTGCCTACGGGCTACGACCTCAGCTTCACTGGCAACGTCGATCCCATCGCCGACAAACCCACCGAGCCCGGTCTCCACCTCCGCAAATCCCTCTGCCGCGATCAACAACCCCAGGCCCGCATCACCTACCGCAAACGCACCACCAACTAAGAACCAAGAACCAAGAACAACGAACCAGGAACCAAACATGAAACTCACCCACCTCATCGCCATCGCCGCCATCTTCGTCTGCACCACCATCGCCTGGTGGTTGCTCGGCGGCGTTATCACCCAGCGCACGAACCACGTCTCCTACCAAACGGGCGACAGCGTCAGCGGGCGCTGGGGGCCTCCGTTGATCCAAAAACATCCCGTGGCACGCTACACCTCCTCCAGCGGCAGCAAGGTCACGCTCCAGCCCGCGCAGAGCGCCGTGAAGGTCCGGCTCGCCTACCAGCCCGTGAAGATGGGACTGCTCTGGCACCGCACCTATGGCGTCACGTTTGAAGGCGGGTACACCTTCACCAACAACACCGCCATCACTCAGAGCTTCGACATCGACTTCGAGTTGCCCAGCTCCGAAGCCTTGCTCGACAAGATCAAATTCACACTCGGCACGGGAGATAAAGCACGCGACTCCATCGCTGCACCTGAGGCCGGCGTCATCACCGACCGCGTCCAGCTCACCCCCGGTGAAAGCATGCCCATCACCGTCAGTTACGAATGCCGTGGCATGGATCTCTGGCGCTACGCCTTTGCCGATGCCAGCCGCATCCGCGATTTCACGCTGACCATGAATACCGACTTCACCGACGTGAATTTCCCCATCAGCTCTCCCACCAGCCGCGAAGCTACTGACCATGGCATGCAGCTCGTCTGGAAATACGAAGACGCCATCTCCGCACCCGGCATCGGTATGGAAATGCCCCGCGAACTCAATGCCGGCCCCGTCGCAGCACAGATCTCATTCTACGCGCCGCTCTCGCTCTTGCTGTTCTTCGCCGTGATCATCATCACCGCCCTCACACGTGGGGTTTCACTGCATCCCGTGAACTACGTCTTCCTCGCCGCCGGTTTCTTCGCCTTCCCGCTGCTCTTCTCCTACATGCTCGATGTCGTGCCTGTGCATCTGAGCTTCGTCATCGCCGCCGCCTGCTCCTTGCTGCTCGTCTGCGGTTACCTGCGTGCCGCGGCGGGCACCTTCCTCTTCCGCGTCTCCGTCGTCGCGCAGACGGCCTACATGGTGCTCTTCAGCTACAGCTTCTTCTTCAAAGGTCTCACCGGCCTCACACTCACCCTCGGCGGCATCGTTACGCTCGGTGTGCTGATGGCTCTCACCGCCAAGGTGGACTGGAGTCAGAAGCTCGGCGCTGTTTCGCCAAGACTTGCTTGATGTCTTCACCCCCGGACCGTTAAATCACACCCACTCGTCATGCCCACCCGCATCCTCGTCGTCGAAGACGAACCCTCCATCTGCGAAAACGTCGTCTATGCTCTCGAAGCAGACGGATTCGCCGTCGCGACCGCCACCACCGGTCGCGATGCGCTGGAGCAGATGAAGTCGCAAACCTTCGACCTCATCATCCTCGACGTCGGCTTGCCAGACATGACCGGCTTTGAGGTGTGCAAAGCGATCCGCAAGACGCAGTCGCTGCCGATTCTCTTCCTCACCGCACGCTCCAGCGAAGTGGATCGTGTGGTGGGCCTGGAGATCGGCGGAGACGACTACGTGGTAAAGCCCTTCAGCCCACGCGAACTCGTCGCCCGCGTGCGTGCCATCCTACGCCGCGTTTCCGCCACGCCGCTGCCGACAAACGGCCACGATGCCTCGATTCCACTCGTCATCGACGACGTGCGTTGCCAGGCCATCTACTTCGGCACCGCCTTGAACCTCTCGCGCTACGAATTCCGCATGCTGAAGGCCTTCTCCGCGCATCCAGGCCGCGTCTTCAGCCGTGAGCAGCTCATGGATCACGCCTCCGAGGAGCCAGACGCCTCCATGGAGCGCACCGTGGACACGCACATCAAAACGCTCCGCGCCCGTATGCGTGGTGTGCGCTCGGGCATTGATCCCATCGTCACCCACCGCGGCATGGGCTACTCCTTGCTCGAAACCTGGCCCGAACCATGAGCCTCACTTCGCGCTTCCTCGTCGGTTTCGCCCTCGTCGCCATTCCCGGCCTGAGCGTACAGTTTTCGCAGCTCATCCACCGCGTCGAGCGGCAGTACTTTGAGGCGGTGGAGGAGCCGATGGTCGATGTGGCGAACATCCTGGCCGAAATCCTCGCGGCAGATGCGAAAGACGGTGTCCTGCAAACCCCAGCCGTGGAAAAGGCCATTTACGCCGCGCAGCAGCGCCAGCTCAATGCGCAGATCTACAACCGCACCAAGGAGCAGGTGGACATGCAGGTCTATGTCACCGACGCGCACGGGCGCGTGCTGTTTGACTCTGCGGGCATCGAGAAGCCTGGAGCGATCTCCAATCATCGCGATGTGAACCTCACGCTGATGGGAGAGTACGGCGCACGCTCCTCACGCACGAGCGCATACGACCCGCTTTCTGTCGTGATGTATGTCGGTGCGCCAATCCGCCAAAACGGCCAAACCATCGGCATGATCAGCGTCGCCAAGCCCATACGCGGTGTGCTGGCTTTTGTGTGGGAGACGGAGCGCTGGCTGAAGTGGTCCATCGTCACCACGGTGTTGCTGATGCTGCTCGGCATTTACTTCGCCGCACGCTGGGCCACACGACCGCTGGAGGTGCTGACGCAGCATGCACTCGCCGTGAGCCGTGGTGAGCGATCCACATCGCCGCACATGCCGGGGCATCAGATGAAGACGCTTGCGAAGGCCCTCGAAGACATGCGCGACGCGCTCGAAGGCCGCGAATACGTCGAGAATTACGTCCAGAGCCTCACGCACGAGTTGAAGAGCCCAGTGGCCGCCATTCTCGGTGCGAGCGAGATTCTCCAAGGCGATGTGCCAGAGCCCAAACGTGCTCGTTTCCTGCAAAACATCCGCACCGAGGCTGGGCGACTGCGCGACTTGCTCGAACGCCTCCTGCAACTTGCCGCGCTCGAAAAGCAGAAGGCGCTCGTCGTTCGCGGGCCAGTGAACCTTCGCGAGATGCTCGACCGCGCCTGGGATCATCACGCGCTCATCGCCGCAGCACGGGACGTCTCGTTGCAGCGTGAAGTGGAAGACAAACTCATGATCCAAGGCGATCCGTGGCTCATCGAGCTGGCGCTGAGCAATCTCATTCAAAACGCCATCGACTTCGCGCCCCACGGCAGCGCCATCATCGCCCGAGGCTATCGCTTCGACGCCAAGGTCGTGATCGAGATCGAAGATCGCGGCCCCGGCATTCCGGATTACGCTCGTGAGCGTGTGTTCGAGCGTTTCTACTCGCTGCCACGGCCTGACACCGGCAAAAAGAGCACCGGACTCGGCCTCTGCTTCGTCAAAGAAGTCGCTCAATTGCACGAAGGCAGTGTCGAACTCACAAATCTTGAAAGTGGAGCGGGTGCCAAGGCGATGTTGATTCTCGCTGCGTAGCAGAGGGCAGGTTTGACAATTCTGACTGACTTCCCTAGTCTCGCGCGATTTCGCCCACCAACCACCATGAGCACCCCAGAAGCCGGAAAGCCCGTTTACAACGTCAAGAACCCCTGCATCGCGAAAGTGAAGCGCATGTTCAACCTTTCCGGCCCGGACGCGCCCAAGCACACCGCACATTACGAGATCGATCTCGCTGGCAGCGGACTCGAATACACGCCGGGCGACTCACTCGCCGTGCAGCCCACGAATGATCCCGCACTCGTCGATGACACGCTCGCCGCGCTCGGTTTCTCCGGCACCGAGATCGTGAAGCATCCCAAGACCGCCGCCGAAGTGCCGATTCGCCAGGCCTTGATCGAAGGCGCGCTCATCACCGAGATCGACAACAAGCTCATCAAGGCCATCGTCGAGAAGACCGGCGGCAACACGCCACTCACGGAGCTTTCGCAGCCTGAGAAGAAGGAAGACCTCAAGAACTACCTCTGGGTCCGCTTCGTGATCGACCTGCTGCTTGAGAATCCGACCGCGAAGTTCACGCCCGAGGAGTTCATCGCCACGCAGAAGAAGCTCAATATCCGGCTCTACTCCATCAGCAGCAGCCAGAAGGCACATCCGACGGAAGTGCATCTCACCGTCGCCACCGTGCGCTACACCAGCCACGGCCGTGCTCGGGCTGGCGTGTGTTCATCGTTCCTCGCCGAACGCGTCACACCCAACGAGACGCTAATTCCGTGCTTCGTGAATCACGGCAAAGGCTTCCGCCTGCCCGAGCCGCAGGATGTAACGCCCATCATCATGTGTGGTCCTGGCACCGGCATCGCGCCGTTTCGTGCATTCCTGGAGGAGCGCAAAGCGACCAACGCCCAGGGCAAAGCCTGGCTCTTCTTCGGTGAAGTCAGCTCCAAATCCTGCTTCTTCTACAAGGACGAATTCGACGCCTATCTCGCCGACGGCACGCTGACCAAGCTCAGCACCGCTTGGAGCCGTGATCAGGCCGAGAAGATCTACGTGCAGCACAAGATGCTCGAACACAGTGCTGAGTTCTGGGCCTGGCTCGAACAGGGCGCGATCTTCTACGTCTGCGGCGACGCCTCCCGCATGGCCAACGACGTGGACAAGGCGCTGCACACCATCATTGAGAAGGAAGGCGGCAAAACGCCCGAAGAAGCCGCCGCCTACGTTCACGCGATGAAGGAAGCGAAGCGGTATCGCCGGGATGTGTATTGAGCCCTCGCAAATCCTTCCATGAGAACAGTGCCTCTGACTCGTCGAAGACAAAACAGGGAGTCTTCGATTGTACTCGGCCTCTTCATGAGTGCTTTCGGAGTG
>CANIZT010000014.1 GCA_947471905.1 Verrucomicrobiaceae bacterium | reverse complement strand
TCCCAACCACTACCATGAGCGACTCACCCGATTCCGCGAAGAAAAAAATCCTACTCATCGATGACGAGCCCTTCATCACCAGCCTCATGGCCATGAATCTCGAGGATTCAGGCCGCTATGAGGTGCGTGAGCAGAACGACTCACTCAAGGCACTCGAAACGATCATGGATTTCGTTCCCGACCTCGTCGTGCTCGATGTGATGATGCCCGACCTCGACGGTGCCGACATCATCTACCGCCTAAAGAACGATGCCCGGCTCAAGCACATCGCCGTCGTCTTCCACACCGCCACCGTGCGCGAAGCTGAACTGCACGCCCATGGCGGCATCATCAGCGGCTTCCCCTTCCTCGCCAAACCGGCCACCACCGATCAGATGATCGAGTTCATCGAGAAGCATCTGCCGAAGTAACGAGCCTTATTTTTTCTTCCGCGTCAGCGTATGCCAGGCCACATGTGCCAGAAACACCGGCCCGCCGAGCAGGTAGCGCTTCCATAACCGCTTCGGCTCGCGTGACATGCGGTAGAGCCACTCGACCTTCATCTTCTGCATCCACAGCGGCGCACGTGGAAACACCCCGGCGGAAAAATCGAGGAACGCGCCCACACCGACGCCGAGCCTCGCACCCGTCTGCGCCTGATGACGCGCCAGCCACTGCTCTTGCACCGGATTGCCCATGCCCACGATCAGCACGTCTGTCCGCGCCTCACGAATCTGCTGAATCACGCCCTCCAGCTCCCCGGCTTTGAAGTAACCCGAATGCGCACCCGCTATTTCGAGACCGGGTGTTGTCGCAAGAAACTTCGCCGCCGCTTTTTCCGCCACACCGGGCGCGGCTCCCAGCAGAAACACCCGCCAACCCCGCTCTGCCGCCAGTTGCAAAATCAGCGGCGTCAGATCCGTGCCGTTCAGGTTCGCCGGAAACGTCTCCTTTCCCACGATCTTCGCCGCCATGGACACGCCGATGCCGTCGTTCATCACGATGGCAGCATTCTGTACGATTTTGCGATACTCGGAATCCCGCGTCGTCAGTTCCAGCGTGTGTGCGTTCACATAAATAACCATCGCCGGCTCCGGCTGCTCCGCCAGATACCGAATTTCCGTCATCGCCTCCAACTCCGTCGCACGCACGATGGGGATGTCGAGAATCGTGATGGTGGGCAGCCGGTGTTTCATGATTTTTTCTTCCCTCCTGGAACAAATGGCACCAGCAACACGGCGGCGAGGGTGACGCCGGTGGTGATGGGTTCGTAGAGGAACATGCGCATCGATGTTGTCATGGCCTGCCACATGTACTTCCGGCAGTCGGCTCCCTGGCGGGCGGAAAAGGCGCGGCGGGCATAGCTGCGGAGCTGGAAGGCGGCGGAGAGCTTGGCGTACTTCTTAGCGATTTCGGGCGCGTACTGGTATGATTTCTGATAGGTATCGAGGCAGGCCTCGAAATGCTTGTCGAGTTTGTCGGAGAGGCTGCCGGGGGTAACACGGTAGAAGGTCAGCGCTTCGTTGATGCCCTCTAGTTTCCACTTTCTCGGCGGAGTGAAGCAGATGCGCAGCCAGCAGTCCACGTCGTTGTTGCGCGGCTTGTTCTCGTCGAATCGATGCTGGTCGAAGATCTCGCGACGAAATACGGGCGTGGAGCCGTTGGTGATGGGATTGCGGCAGTAGAGATAGTAGTCGCTCAAGTTGTGTGTCTTGGGAAAGCGGCAGTGAAGAAGCTTGCCATCACGATCGACAAACTGCGTGGCGGAGTAGCTGACTCCGACTTCCGGCTTGGATTCCAGATGTGCGACGTGTTTTTCGATTTTGTCGAGCGTCCACCAGTCGTCACCATCGGTGAGTGCGATGTACTTTCCCCTGGCTTGGTCGAGACCATGATTGCGCGCAGCGGAAGCCCCCTTATTCGCCTGCTCCAGCACCTTCACGCGTGGATCACGCGACACGAACTCGTTGGCGACACGCACAGTGCCGTCCTTCGAGCCGTCATCGACGAGGATGATCTCCAGGTTCTTGTAGGTCTGGTTGATCACCGACTCTAGCGTCTGCGCCAGATATAGTTCCATGTTGTAGCAGGGGATGACGACGGTGACGAATGGGGTATCCATGGTAATGTGCGATTAAGTTCAGACGGGCAGCGGCTCAAGAGTCCGCACGGCGCGGTGATGCAGGATGGTCGTGAGCGAAAGCCCGATGAGCAGCGCCGCGCAGGCGGCAAACACGAGCCGGGAGCCACGATAGCGGTCTTCAGGCGCCGCTGAAACCTCCACCGGCACAGTGATCGTCAGAGCAGGCTGGTATAGCTGCCGGTAGGTCTGGATCTCCGAGCGGCGCAGTTCAATCTCCTTAAGCTGCGCACGGATCGTCTCGCTGCGCAGCAGGAGCGCCTCGTATTCTGGGGACAGCAGGGCGCTGTTCACCGAAATGATCGCCTGCTCGCGTTGCTTGAGCCGTTTGTCGATTTCCTGCGCCGACTGGTCGAGTGCGTCGATCTGCGAGCGGAGCTGCACGATGGCCCCCTGCAAATACTGCCGCAAACTGGTCTCCAGGGACTGTAATTCCGATGTGAGCTGCTTGAACGCGTCCGTGTTCGTGCCCTGCGTGGTCTGCATCTTCGCCAGCTCGCCCTGCCTTGCCGTGATGGTGGAGCGCAGCGCGACGTAACCGACATTGGCGGCAAAGGAGTCCTCCTCCATCTTCTTGGTGGACATGTCGTTGAGGTTTTGCATCACGGCGGCGGCCCCCTTCGTCTCCAGGCCTTCAAGTCGGCGCAGTGACTCGGCCAGCTTCAGCCGCTGGGTGGTGATGCCCATCAGCGTCTCGCCCATCTTCACGGAATAAGCGGCGTAATCGACCGGACGATGCACGTCGAATTTTTCTAGCTTCACCGCGATGGCCGGGCGCTCCTGGTTCAATTCCGCCGCCGCCGCATTCAGTACGCTAATGATCTGGTCGGACAGCTGCACACGCTCCTCACGCCGCAGCTCGTCCTGCACGGCGATGACTGCGGCCACCAATGCCTGTGCCCTGTCTGCAGAATCGCCCCGGGCCAGGACCTCAATCGTGGTGCTACCAGGAACCAGGTGGGCCATGATGGCATCTGCCGCCGCTGCCATCCCTTTTTCGTCGTCCGGCCAGCGCAACCGCTGCAGGGCCCGGCGCACCGAGCCGCTGCTGCTCATGCGCGCCACCATTTCCTGCGGCAGCATACGGTTACCGTAAGCGAAGTCCACACGCACGAAACTCGCGAGGCCGGTGGGCGAAACATCCAGCGCGCTGATCTCAACCCGCGCCCGTGCGAAATACGCCTTCGGCGTGTACTGAATCACCACCGCAGCGAGGGCAAACACCGCAGCCGCCACGCTCCATGCAATCACGTCTGGTTTGGCGGATTTCATTTTTTGACGAGTGCTTGAAGTTTGCCGACCAGACCGGCGCTCAAAATACAATGGCAAAGGCCGATGAAGCCGCCGGCAAACAAGCCAATAGCCAATGCGGTGGCGAGCTTGACCAGCGAAGGACCATCCGGCACCTTGGGATCGGCAAATTTGTGCAGCGTATTGGATTTCGCGTTCGCAAACACGGTCAGCTCAGTCAGGCGCGTGAAAAGCTGACCGTAAGCGCTCTGCAGTGCCTCGCGCTGTGTTTTCAGGCCCGCATACGCGGGATCAAGCGAGAGATCGGTCTCACGCGCCTCCTTTTCGGTGAGGGCGATCTTCTCCTCAAAAATTTTGACGGCCTGCTGGTTGTCCTTGAGCTTGGTGTCGAGCCGTTGGTGCTGCATGGTGAGCAGTTCGGACACGCTTTTTTTGGTCGCCTCCACCTGTGCCTGGGTGGCGAGAACGCTGGGGTTTTCTTTGCCGTAGCGGCTTTTCAGCGAGGCCAGTTCGGAATCCTGGTCGAGCAATTTTTTGCGAACCTCGGCCAGCGCGTAGCTTTTTTCCTGGTCGTCAAAATCAAACCCAGAGGGCAGCGTGCCCTTCGTGGTGAAGGCGGCGATCAGCTCCGTGGTCTGCTTCAGGCGATTGGTCAGGGAAGCCTGCTCGACGAGCAGCGTGGCAAGGCGCTGCTCACAGTCGGCGATTGTCAGCGCCACTGTCTGCTGGCGCTCGGTCTCATTGCTGAGCATGACGCCCTTGTCTAGGCTGTACAGACGGATGCGCCCGTTCACGTCTGTAAATTGCTTTTCCACCTCGGTAAGCCGGAGCTGCACCGCATTCACCGCCCGGCGCGCCATCTGCTCACGTTTGTCAGCATCGACCTCAATTGCCTTATCGATCAGCGCCGTGGCTAGTGTGGCAGCGCGTTCCGGAGAGTCTGCGGCCACCTTAATTGAGATCACAGGCGAATCATCGCGGGATTTCACACTCAGATTGTCTCGCACGTCCTTCGACGTCATGCCTCCAACAGCTTTCGCCGCATGCTCACGCACCGCTATGGTGTCGAAGATTTGACTGGCGAGTTCGCGGTCTACACTGCCCATGAGTGAGGTTCGCGTGAACTTCGCCAGCCCTTCGGAGGAAAGCGACTCGCTGTTCAACGCCACCTCGCCCTCGCTGACATACTTGTTGGGCATGTATTTAAAGCCGACGTAGCCGCCGACTGAGCCGAGGGCGAGCCAGAACAGCAGGATCAATGCGAGACGGAACCATTTCATGAGGCGAGGAGTGCGGGTTGAGTGACAAACTGTGGGGAACGTGAGCGGTCGCGATACGCCACCGCGCCGATGAACAAAAACACCGGCCAGAAATACATGAACAGGTCTTTAAGCGACTGCGAGTAGGAATAAAACATCAGCGCTGTGGCTATGCACGTCACGCCACGATACCATGGATGAGTGCCACCGCTGAAACCATAGATCCAGGTGAACAAAATCGGCAGCACGGTGAAGCAGAAGCCCACGGCACCACGCAGGAACAGCATCGCACCAAGGGAGTCGAGATCGCCGATGTACACCTTGTTTACGATCTGCCCGCCAGGCACGGACTCACCTGCGCCGAAGGTTTGATTGTCGCCATAGCGCCAGTTGTCGAAGGCGATAGTGCGCAAATTTTCGCGGTCCTGCGATGAATTAAGACGCGCTGAATGCACGAAGGACGACGCCTTCTCGCGGAAGTGCAGTAGTGGCCCGCCAAACATCACGCCGCCGATCAGCAGCACCCCGAGCACTAGACCGAAGTAGCGGCGGCCAAAGCTGTTGATGACAAAAATCCCCACGCAGGTCGTCATCGCCACCAGGCCCATGCGCGAGTGCGTGCAGATCATCAGTGCGAGCCAGCCGGTGAAGCCAGTCCACTTCAGCCACGAGTTTTTGCCCGTGAGCGTCAGCATCGAAAACATGATGGCCGTGGCGCCGGCAAACGGGGTGTAAGGCGCAAAGGCCACCAGCCGCCATTCGTGGTCGAACTGGAAATCGGGAGGCAGGAAATGGATCTTGAACAAGTCCTGGTTCCCAAGCAGCGAGCTGGGCACGATGGATTTGTACTCGACCATCTGCACTACCCCCGCGCCGGTGGCGATCAAGGCCGCAGCAACATAGATCAACGTTTGCAGGCCTAGCAGCATCGCCGCCGTGCTGATGACCGCCGGCCGGATCAGCGCCCCCGCCAGCGGCAGAAATGCCGCCAGCGCATAGGTCAGAAACCACCACGGCAGATGCTTCATGCCCACGCCGCGCATATAGAGTGTGATGAATTCCTCCGCCAGAATGCCCCCGCAGCAGAGGCACCATACCACCGCCAGCAGCGGCGGGCGCAAGCCATCACGCAGGTAGATGAACATCGCCAACACGATCAGCGGCCACGCCAGCAGCAGCGGGGCCATCGGTCCCAACCCGGCGAAGTACAAGACATACGGCGACAGACTCCCCCAAAAGAAGGTTTTTTCGATGAGACTGTCAGGCAAGGTCATTGTCGAAATTAGGAAAAGAATCGAGGGGCGAACTCCTCAAATCCTATCAAAGCCGAAAATGACGTCTGCGCGCAATCTTTTTATGCACCGTCAGCAAAAAGAGCCGTGACAGGCTGACCATCAGGACTCTTTTGACACGGTCAGCACATCACTTACTCCCACCTACTTCAGCAAGAATCTTCTTCGCCTCCTCCGCGCCGATCTCGTGCACCTGCAGATTGCGCCAGCGGATTTCACCGCCGTGGGTTTGCAGCATGATCGGGCCTTTGGCGGGAAGCGGTTTCGTTTTGTCCCAGTAGTTTTCCATCACGTTGCCATCGACGACGAGCTGGTCGTTCAGCCACACCCAGGTGCGGGTGCCGATCTGGCGGATGCGGAAGCTGTTCCACTCGCCGAAGGGCTTGTCGGCAATCACGAGCGGATCGCGGCCCGGTGTGTCCGGTGTGTTGTTGAACAGACCGCCAGAACCGAGATGCGGCCTGCGCGTCGGCTTGGATGGATCAAAGACCTGGTTCTTGTCCCAAATCTGCACCTGCGGCGTGGCACGCATGTAGATGCCGCTGTCGGCACCTGCCACGGTCTTGTACTCAATGAGGAACTCGATGTCGCCAAACTCCTCCTCCGTCGTGGCATACGGACCGGTGCCAATGTTGACGAGTTCGCCGTTTTCGACCTTCCAGTGCTGCGCGAACTCCTCGCGCATCTTTTTAAGGGCTTCGTCCTTCTTCGCGCCTTCAAGCTTCATCACCGAATGCGGATTCAGGCCATACCAGCCGGTGAGATCCTTGCCATTGAAGATCGGACGGAAAGCGGAAGCGGGCGCGGATGGAGCCGCTGCAGTAGGCGTGGACGACGCGGCGGGGTTGCCTGCTTTGTCGCAGGAGGCGAGACAAACAGCGAGCGCAAGGCTGCTGACAATGGGTGTACTGAGTTTCATGAGCATGATTGGGCTGGGATTACGGCCTCACTTCCTTGAGCTTTGCGATCAGGTACTCGTTGATCGTCTTGAACTTCACGTCCGGTGCACCGGGATAAACCACCTCGCAGGACACGCCGTTCGCCTTGCAGTGCTCCTGAAGCTTCACGCCGAAGTTCGCCGTGTGCGTCGGGTCTTTCTGCTCCTGGCCGATGGCCGGAGGAGCGCCGAAATAACAATACACTGGTGGATCGTCGGACGACACGAGGGCGTAGGGCGAGTATTCCGCGATCCAGGGCAGGATGCGCTCACGTGCCGCCACGAAGTCATCGAAGTTTTTGAACTCACCGCTCTTGCTGAAGGCATGTCCGCCGTACTTGCTGTTCGGTGTCCACTCGCGCATCTGCTTCGGATCGAGCGTGGTCTGCGGGCCATTCACCGCAGCGCAGAGCAGACGCGTCGATTCACGAGCAATGGGATCGCTGCTCTTCGGATCGGCCATCTCGGGATGGAAGGCCAACCAAAGGCTCGAACACGCGCCTGCCGAGCCACCACTGGCGCCGATACGCAGCTTGTCGATGTTCCACTCCGCCGCCTTGCTGCGCACGGTCTGCAAAGCTAGTGCCGCATCCGTGAGCGGCGCCTTCACCGGCGGCACCACCTCCTGCGCCTGCGAGATGTAGCGGTAGTTGATCGAAACGACGGAGATGCCCTCCTTCAAAAACGGCTCCACCGCGATCCCCGCCTTGTCGCCACCCATCCAGCCTCCGCCATGGATGAAAAACAGCAGTGGCGTCGGCTTGTCCGACTTCGCCTGCCAGAAATCGAGCACGTTCCGTTCATGCGGCCCATACTTGAAGTCGGCCACCGTCTTTGGCGGGTTCTGCGGATAAACTTTTTTGGCCGGAGCCTTCTTGGCGGGCGCTTCGGCTTTTTTCGCCGGTGTGTCGGCGGCAAAGGCGATACTGGTGAGCAGGAGGAGGGAGAGTGCGAGTTTCATGGGTTGGGCATTACGAGGTTTGAGATTGGGCTTTTCCAGAAAGTCGATAGAACCAAGCGGTAACGACCAAATTCACGAGGCTGGCAACCAGCAGAATTTTAAGCAACGGCGCGACCACCTGCTGGATGGGTTGAATGAAAGTCAGTTCCACAGGCCGGCTGGAAAACTCCGCGATGTAACGATCCAATGCGCCACCGATTGAATGATGTGACCATGCGGCAACGGCGAGAACCAGCACGTTGATCATCGTGGTCACGAGCAGCGCGCCTTTGAGTAAAACCTTTTGCGTGTCTTGTTTCATGCATTTCATTTCTTGAGCGTCGCGATTAGAAACTCAGCGATGCTTTTGTGCTTCACATTCGGCGCACTGGGATAGACGAGTTCGCATTCACTGCCGATGGCCTGACAGTGTTCCTGAAGTTTGACGCCGTAGTTGGCAGTATGGGTGGGGTCTTTTTGCTCCTGGCCGATGGCGGGGGCCAATGAGTAGAAGAGGTAAACGGGCGGATCATCCTTGGAGACGAGTTCGTAAGGCGAATACATCTTGATCCACTTCAACACGGACTCGCGCTTCTCCAGGAACTCGGCGAAGCGGGTATCTCGGGTTTTGCGGTCGTTCGGGTCCATGAAACCGAAGGCGTGGCCGCCGTAGCGGCTGTTCGGGGTCCATTCCTTGAGCTGCTTGGGATCCAGCGAGGTCTGCGCACCGCTCACCGCCGCACACCAGAGGCGCGTGGATTCGCGAGCAATGGGATCACTGCTCTTTGGATCGGCCATGTCGTCGTGAAAAGCGAGGTAGAGACTGCTGCATGCCCCGGCAGAACCGCCGCTGGCACCGATGCGCTGCTTGTCGATGTTCCACTCACCCGCCTTGCTCCGCACGAACTGCAAGGCACGCGCCGCATCTTCCAGCGGCCACTGCACCGGCGGCATCACACCGGCAAGCTGCGCCTGCCAGGAGTAGCGGTAGTTAATGGACACAACCGAGATGCCGGCCTTGAGGCATGCTTCGAGCTCGCCGACGCCAGATTTGTCACCTGCGACCCAGCCACCACCGTGGATGAAAAAAAGCAGCGGTGTGGGCTTGGCGGACTCCGCTTTATAAAAGTCGAACACCTGGCGCTCATGCGTGCCGTAGGCCACATTCGCGATGGCAGGCGCGCGTTTGGGTGCGGGAGCCGGTTTGGCAGCGGGTGCGGGTGTTTGCGCGTGCAGGGATGCAGCAAGGAGGAATGGGAGGAGTGCGATTTTCATGGTCGGTTGAGAGATCATTCCAAACGCAGGTGGCAGGCGGATTGTTCCATCCTGTGATGAACAGCATCAAAAGAGTATGGACGGCTAAGCCTTGGACGGCCCACAAGGGAAACGACAGGTCACGGTAACCCCACGGCGCGGCTTAGAGGCGATTTTAAGAGTGCCGCCGATGAGATTGGCCCGGTAGTCCATGACTTGCAGGCCGATGCCTTCACTCGCTTTGGCCTTGGTTTTCTTGATGCCGGAGCCGTTGTCTTCAATCTTGAGTACACAGCCCTTTTCACCGAGGTGCCGTAGTGAAATGGTGATCTTGGTGGGTTTGTCGTGACGAATGGCATTGTTCGCGGCCTCCTGGGCGATGCGGTAGATGTGCGTTTCTTTTTCGGCATCGCCGATGCGGATGCCAGGGTCGATCTTGCAGGTGCAGGCGGTGCGGTGGTTGATGCGGATGGTGTCTGCCAGCAACTGCAGCACGCCATCAAGGCCACGATTCTTCACTGCGGCGGGCGACATGCTATGGGACATGCGCCGCACTTCCTGGATCGCGTCCTGCACGAGTTGGCGGATGCGCGCAGCACTCGTGCGTTGCTCCCCATCTAATTCGCTTTCCAGGGCCTCCATGAGACTCGCCACACCAGTCATCGTTTGACCGACGCCATCGTGAAGATTGTGGCCGATACGTGCCTGCTCCTGCTCGGAGATTTTGAGAACCTCCCGCTGTAAACGATTGCGCTCGGTAAGATCGGCCCCGGTCACGATGATGCGGTCCACCGTGCCATCCAGTGCGCTGGTAGAGACGCTGGACAGGGAAAAAACATGCGGTTTGCCATCCTTGGCTTTGAGGATGCTTTCGCGTGGTGGGTTAGACCCGCCAGCTTTGAGGAGAACTTTGAGCCGCTCCAGCGCTCGAAGCTTTTCTTCCGGACCCATCATGCCGACTCCCCAAGGCGTGCGTCCAAGCAGTTCCCTCCGGCTGTAGCCGAGGATGTCTACGGTGGCCTGATTCACGTGCTCCATGCGACCTTGTCGATCCAACAACACAATGATGACGGCGGTATGATCGACGAGCGTCTCGTTGAACCTGAGTTCTCGTAAATACTTTGCCTCGGCAAGTTTGCGATCGGTGATGTCTTCGACAACGGCGATGTGGTGGTTCGGTGCCTCGCCAGGCTTCCACAATGGCGAGACGGTAAGGCTGACCCATACCACCATGTCTTTGGAGCGAAGATAGCGCTTCTCCATGGTGAAATGGCTGATCTTGCCCTCTCTGAGCTTCTCCATCTGCTCCAAGTCCGTTTGCAGATCTTCTGGATGCACGAAGTCCATGAAGCTCCGCTCCAGAATTTTCTTCCGGGTTAATCCGATGATCTCACAATAGCGATCATTAATGTTCAGGAATTTCCCATTGAAGCTGTCGCGTATCGCAACGCCTACGGCTGCCTGATCAAAGATGGCACGGAATTTTTCTTCGCTTTCTCGCAAGGCGAGATCTGCCTCTTTCCGATCGGAGATGTCCTGAAACGTGCCGATCAATTTGATAATCTGCTGGCCTTCAAAAACGGGAGATCCCTGAGAACGCGCCCAAAAGGGCCGCCCCTTGGCACTGATGACACGCAATTCCAAATCATAGGGCTGCCCACTCTCGATGGCATTCTCTACGGCT
Source organism: Verrucomicrobiaceae bacterium (assembly GCA_947471905.1). Lineage (GTDB taxonomy): Bacteria > Verrucomicrobiota > Verrucomicrobiia > Verrucomicrobiales > Verrucomicrobiaceae > Prosthecobacter. Next base: position 18,231 of record CANIZT010000014.1, on the reverse strand, counting down.
GTTCGGATGATTGGCCGCGCTTCGGGAGCATAAAAATGGATCGCTTCTTCGACGTTAGGTTGCTCGTGAGCATTGATTTCGAAAAGGCTGCAGGTCTCCAGTGACCAAATAAGCTTTTGGGTCCGCAAATCGATTTCCCATCCGCCAATTTTTGCAATTTCACCCGTGCGCAATAGCAGATCGGCGGTCTGGGCTAAGTCCATCTCAATCTGCTTTCGAGCCGTAATGTCCTCCACCACGGCAATGTGGCGTGTCGGAGCCTCGCCAGGTGACCACATCGGCGAGACGGTCAGATTGATCCAGGTGATGGCGCCATCAGGATGCAAATAGCGTTTCTCCATGGCAAAGGTGCTGATGGTGCCCTTTTTGAGTTCCTCCATTTGATCCAGATCACGCCGCAAATCATCCGGATGCGTGATGTCCATGAACGTCTCATGCAGCATCTCTTCCTGCGATAGACGAGCGATTTCGCAGGCACGCTGGTTCACCCTGAGGAAGCGACCCGTGTTTGAATCAATCATGGCCACGCCTACCGCAGCCTGCTCAAAGATGGCACGGAACTGCTGTTCATTCTCTCGCAGGGCCACCTCGACTTTCTTGCGCTGGGAAATGTCACGCACGATGGCCTGCAACAGCACCTTCCCGCCAACCTCGAAAGCAGTCAGCGTCACTTCCGCTGGGAAAAGCGTGCCATCGATCTTCTTGTGCATCCACTCAAAGAACTGTGGCTTACCAGCTAGGGCGGCGGTGATCTTCTCAATGGCGAACTCGGTGGAGTCACGACCATTGGGCTGAACCGCCGGTGAGAACTCATAAGGCGGATGTCCCACGATTTGATCACGCGACTGACAGCCAAAGATCTGCAAAGTGCTGGCATTACAGTCGATGAACTGATTGCCCTGCAGCAGAAAAATCGCATCGCTGGCTGTTTCAAAGAGGGTGCGGAATTTCTCCTCGCTCTCACGCAGCGCCGCCTCGGCTTTTTTACGTGCGGTGATGTCGTGGGACCAGATGAGCAGGCGCCATGGCTTGCCATCGGTGCCAGGAAGCGTCTTGTAACTCGTGCTAACCCAGAGCCACGAACCATCCCGACAGAGGATGCGATACTCTACTGAATGTGCCCCCCCCCTGGCGCTGGCAAGTCGTGCCTTCTCAGTATGCGCGATGTCTTCTGGGTGCACCCGCGTGCGCCAGTCCGTGCTGTGCACGTCCTCCGGTGTCCAGCCGGTCTTCCGGTAGAACGACGGGCTAATGTAAAGACGATTCCCTTCACTGTCATTGAGGCCCACGATATCGTCCGTGTTGTCGGCCAGCAGTCGGTAGCGCTCCTCGCTTTGCAGCATTTCGGCCTCTGCTTTTCTGCGTGCCGTAATGTCATGCGACCAGACGAGCAGACGCCATGCTTTGCCATCGGGTCCAGAAAGGGGCTTGCAGCTCGTTTCATACCAGAGCCAGGAACCATCTTTGCAGCGCGTGCGATGCTCAATCTGGGTAGCCTTGCCAGCGAGGTTTTGGAGGCGTGAATTTTCGACTTTCTCGATATCGTCTGGATGAATTCTGAAGCGCCAATGTTTGTTAATAAGATCTTCCGGCGTCCAGCCGGTCTTGCGGAAATAGGATGGGCTGATGTAGATCCGGTTCCCTTTCGTGTCATTGAGGCCGACAATATCATCCGTGTTGTCGGCGAGCAGTCGGTAGCGCTCCTCAGTCTCAAGCAGCGCGGCCTCTGCCTGCTTGCGCAGGGTGATGTCTTTGACCGTTGCGAGGTAGTTGACCGTCTCTCCATCCAAGTTCTTGATGACTGACGGGCTGACAATGACCGGGAAGCGCTCCCCATTTTTGCGCAGGAAGATCAATTCAAAATCACCCAAGTTACCGCTGAGCGTTTTTTGGAAAGCTGCGTCGATGTTTTCATACTCCTCCGGCGGCCAATAGGGAAACGGCGGAGCTTTACCGACGAGTTCCTCTTTGGAAAAGCCGGTCATGCGGCACAAGGCAGGATTGACCTCCAATTGAACTCCATCCGCGTCGAGCACGGAAAAACCATCCTGCATGGAACGAATCAAACTGTCCCTAAATTCTACCGAGGCTTTCAGGGCCTCCTCTGCCCGCTTGCGCTCGGTGATGTCGCGACTCACACCGACCAGACCGATGACCTTTCCTTCGGTGTCAAAGCGCGGCACCTTCGTGGTCAGCAGCACATACTTGCTGCCTGTGAGCGACGTGAATGACTCCTCCACCGTCTCCGGCAACCCCGACTCCATCACACGCCGGTCTGCGGCGAGAAATTCCGCCACCTGCAATGCGTCTTCCAAAAACTCCGCATCTGTGCGGCCCAGCACCTGTGTCTCCGTCAGCCCATTCATCCGCCCCGCAGCGGGGTTCTGGTAGATGGTGCGCGATTCCAGGTCCTTCACAAAGATGCCGTCCTCGGTGTGGTCAGTAATCGAGCGCAGCAACGCCTCGCCCTCCCGTAGTGCTGCATCCGCTTTTTTTTCTGCGCTGATATCGCGACTCACACCCACGAGGCCGATGATTTCCCCCTCTTTATTGCGATGGGGCACCTTGGTGGTCAGTTCCGTGCGGGCCGTGCCATCCGGGGCAACGCTTGGCTCCTCCAAATTGAACACCGGCTCACCCGCCAGCACACGCATCTCATCCTCGCGGAAGGCAGCAGCGATTGTAGGTGGAAAATAGTCGGCGTCCGTTTTGCCGATCATCTGCTCCCAACTCGTCGCACCCAGTGCCTGTGCAACTCCCTTATTAGCCACAACAAAGCGGCTCTCGGTGTCTTTCACATAGATGGAAATCGGCAACAGATCGAGCACCGTTCGCAGTAGCATCCTCTTAGCCGCGAGCGCCGCCTCTGCCTCTCTGCGGGCGCTGATGTCTGTCAGCAAAGCCACCGCTCCAACATAAACGCCATGGGCATTGGTGATGGGATTGGTGGACACGAAGGCCCACAATTCAGAGCCATCCTTGCGGATGTATTTGAATTCAAACTGCTCGGTAATGCCATTTTTGCGGCGTTCGATGAGATTGGCCAACATGACGCGACCCTCGTCATCTAAAAAGTCGTTGATCGGCCGACCAAGCATCTCTTCCGGCTTATAGCCCATCATCTGCGCCATCTTGGGATTGACGTAGTCGGTCAAAGAAGCGGCATTGATCTTCCAGATGCCTTCTTCTGCCGTTTGTAGAATGCTTCGGTAAAGCTCCTCGCTCTCGTGGAGAGCTTCCTCAGTCTTTTTTTGACCGCTAACGTCGCTCAGCACGATACGTATTACCGGCGCTTCCTCATCCGAGGCGACGGTGGCGGTTAGATGCGCCCACAGGACTGCGCCGCCGCTTTTCACCAGCCGCAGCTCGCACTCCTGTGTTTCACGGGTCGCGAGAAGTTTTTTGCACAGCAGATGGTAACTGTCAGCGTCTTCTGTCTGGATGAAGCGGGGGAGCGGTTGCCTGACGAGATCAGCTTGCTTCACGCCCAACAAAGTTGCGGCCCTCAGGTTGGCTTGCAGGATCAGCCCCGCCTCACTGACAGTGACATAGCATAACGGCGCATTATTGTAGAGGTCGAAGTAGCGAGCGCGAGAAAGGTCCAGTTCCACCTGCGCCCTGCGCAGTTCCTCGTTCTGCATCTCCAGCTCAATCTGAAGAACCTCTGGTTCCTGTTTCAGAATGCTTTTTTTCTTTTTGTTCATCGTGAGTGTCTTTTATGACCCTCTATATAATGACTTAAAGAAACGGGTTGGACAATGTTTAGTGCGAACGATGCCGCCCAACCTCAAGCGAGGCGCTTGGAGATCAAGCACCTCGCCCACAATGTAGAGTTACATACGGCAGATGAGCAACTCGCGCTCGTAGATCAGTTCCTTCGGCAAATGAGTCTTCAAATCGAGGAACAACTCTTCATGCGAGAGGATCTCCTGACGCCAAGCAGCGCGGTCAAAGCGTTGCAGTTCCTCGAACTTCTCTTTCGGGAAATCGAGACCCTTCCAGTCGATATCGGAGTAATTTGGCACCCAGCCGATAGGCGTTTCCTTGGATTTACCGTGACCGTTGGAGCGATCCACGATCCATTGGAGAACGCGCATGTTTTCGCTGAAACCAGGCCAGAGGAATTTGCCATCGGCGTCTTTGCGGAACCAGTTCACGTGGAAGACACGCGGCGTCTCGCTCAGCGTGCGCTGCATGCTGATCCAGTGGCGGAAGTAGTCGCCCATGTTGTATCCGCAGAAGGGCAGCATCGCCATCGGATCACGGCGCACCTTGCCAATCGTGCCCGCGGCGGCAGCGGTCATTTCACTTCCCATCGTGGCACCGGCATAAACACCACTGACCCAATTGAAGGCCTGATAGATGAGCGGCATCGTGGTGGCACGACGACCACCAAAAATGATCGCACTGATCGGCACGCCTTCCGGCTTTTCCCAATCAGGATCAATCGTGGGGCACTGCGAGGCCGGTGCGGTGAAGCGTGAGTTCGCGTGCGCGGCCTTCACGCCTTTTTCCTTGCCGATTTCAGGCGTCCACTGGTTACCCTGCCAATCGGTGCACTTCGCGGGCGGTGTATCCGTCATACCTTCCCACCACACACCTCCATCGGGCGTGAGAGCTACATTCGTGAAGATCGTATTCTTCCGCAGTGAGGCCATCGCGTTCGGATTCGTCTTGTCGCTCGTTCCAGGTGCCACACCGAAGAATCCGGCCTCAGGATTGATCGCATGCAGTCTCCCATCCGCACCGGGTTTGATCCATGCGATGTCATCGCCCACCGTCCACACCTTCCAGCCCTTGTTCGCGAAGTGATCAGGCGGGATCAGCATAGCAAAGTTCGTCTTGCCGCAGGCACTCGGGAACGCAGCGGCCACATACGTCTTTTTCCCCTTCGGATCTTCGACACCGAGGATCAGCATGTGCTCAGCCATCCATCCTTCATCGCGCGCCATCGCTGAGGCGATGCGGAGCGCAAAACACTTCTTACCGAGCAGCGCATTGCCACCGTATCCCGAGCCGTAGCTCCAGATCTCACGTGATTCCGGGAAGTGGACGATGTATTTCTCCTTGTTGCAAGGCCATGACACATCCTTCTGCCCTTTCTTGAGCGGAGCACCGACGGTGTGCATGCAGGGCACCACGCGCTGCTTCGTCTTGTCGATCAAATCGAACACCTTTTTGCCAATGCGGGCCATGATGCGCATGTTCACCACGACATACGGCGAATCCGTGAGCTGCACCCCGATCTGTGACATCGGCGATCCGACGGGACCCATGCTAAAGGCCAGCACATACATCGTGCGCCCCTTCATGCAGCCGTTGAAGAGCTTGCGCAGCTTGTCCTTCATCTCATAGGGGTCCATCCAGTTATTCGTTGGTCCAGCGCCGCCTTTGGAGTTGCTGCAAATGTAAGTGCGCTCTTCCACACGAGCCACATCACTCGGGTCCGACTTCGCGTAGAAGCACCCCGGCCAGGTTTTCTGATTCAGGCGAATGAACGTGCCCGCATCGACCATCTCATTGCACAGGCGGTCATATTCAGCCTTCGATCCATCCACCCAGTGAATTTTGTCCGGCTTGCACAGAGCCGCCATCTTGGCGACCCAACGCTGAAGATGAATGTTTTTACTGAGGGGCTTGGAGGAAGGTGTCTTGTTCATGAGGAGTGGGTGTTAAACACCCCTAACATGCTGGTAGCATGCCAATTGTCACTGAACATCACCTCACTAATCTTGGTGAAATGACCGCGATCCTTATCCCATCCAGATCATTTCAGTATCTCAAAGGCAAAACCCGAGAACTGCTTCACGAACACCACCAAGGGCATTTCACAGAGGCCATCTTGACGTGGGTAGCCGGTTTCAGGACCTGGAGTGCCTTTGGGCGTGAAGGTGTCTCCATGCGGGTCCCAGGTTTTGATTTCGTCGGTGGCGGCATTGTATCCGACCACGCCATACGCATGGCCTCCACGCATACCGGGCATGGTGGGACTCAAAGTTCCGGTGGTCACGCAACGGCGTTCGGCTAAGGCGGCGATTAGCTTGGTTCGCAGTTCCGCAAGTTTGGACTCGATCTCTTGGGGCGTGGTCTTTTCATCCTTGGCCCACTTGAGCGTGAAGCGTTCCATCTCGTTGCCGGTGATGAGGGCCAGCATCGTCCCTGCCGAACCACCGCTTGCGATGGCATCCAGTGGTGTCGTGAGGCGATCTTTTTCATCACGCAACTCGTTGCATGCTACACCTGCGGCTTTCTCATACACGTTCGACCAGAGGCCGGTGGATTCGTTTCTCGAAGAAAGCGCGATTTCAGCATCCGTCGGGGCAGCCACGCGGATGAACTTATGGCCAATCTTCACCTCGTAAGTGCCATCGTCATTTTGTTTGAACATGGCTTTCACCTGCGCGGGATCTCGACTCAACATGCAGCCCAGCGGAGCTAATGAAAAGCAGTTGCCCATGTCTCCCTGGTGCAACTTCATCAAGCTCGGCTCAGCTTCGGCAAATAGCTCGCGCTTGGTATTGGCGATGCGCTTGCGGCCTTCGTTGAACATGGACGTCAGGTTCGGTGGCCCCTTCGTTTTGGGAATTGTTGACATCCCTTCAATCATCAGCGGAATCGCACTCCAGGTCTTGCTGCGGTTCAAGCGCTTAACCACCGCCAGCGCAGCAGCGGCATCGCCCTTGATCTTCGGATCAGCGAGGGCTGTGTCGATCTCCAGCTTGGCCAAAGTGCCATCATGATTGCTGTCCCATGCCAAAAACGAGGCTTTCAAAACCTCTGCGAAGAAAACATCCACTAAAGGCTCCCTCTCCGCAGCAAAGGCGACTGCGGATAGGCAACAAGCGATAATCAGATGGAGCCGTTTCATGCTGGAGTTACTTTCCGTCGGGAATCACACGAATGGCGTGACTCGCTTGTTTATAATACCACGAGGTTGACCTGAAGGCACGCAGTTGGATGCCATCAGGAATTTCTTTGCCATCGCTATCTTTGCTTCCGGTGCCGGTGCTATCGAGAATAAGCGGTGTGCCATCTGGAGATTGGCCAATCTTGCCGACCCAGATCACGACGTGCGAAAGTTTACCGCTTGTGTTCTTCACATACAGCAGATCGCCAGTGAGCAGGGCTTTCTCAAAGTCTTCGTAGTTCTTCGGCAACTCAATGTGCTTCACTGGAATCGTGCGATTCGGCCCTGGACCGGGCATTTCAGTTAGTTCAGACTGATCTTTGACTGTGCCCGTGGGCTTGATGCCATGAGCGAGATTATACACGAAGGCCGTGAAGTTGCTGCAATCCACGCCTTTGCCTGATGGCGTCTTCATTTCGGGATCACGCGGCCAATCGGCTGGTGGATCCCAATCTGGCACATGGTGATGCTGATAGCTGTAGCCGACAAAACGCAAGCCGGTGGCGATGACTCGTTCACGCGACCATTCTACAGTCTTGCCACTCAGTCCAGCAGGTGGGCTGAAGTGCTTAGCCGCAGGCCCCCAGGTGCGCCACTTGCCTTGATTCGCTGGATTGTACCAATCTCGATACGGAACACTGGCAGTCTCTTTCCAGTCTCCTCGAGGCCCCTTGATAATGTCGCCAATGAGGTCTTCTTCTTTAAAGGTGAATTTCACCTTGTATGGCGACTTGTAATTCGCGTGTGCGGCATCTTGCGAGAGCGCCGCAGTGACGAAAATGAAACTGATGAGTAAAAGCCGAGTGATCATGGCAAAAGCGAATCAAGGGTTATCGACTCCACCCGCCCATAGCACTCCACGTGGGATCAGATGTTCCAAGCCGGGCGTGTTTTCGGGATGTGGACTGGAGATAAAGACACGGCCTTTGCCAAAGGTGCCCATAGCTTGCGCGGGCGAATCGACCATCACTCCGGCAGGCGATCCATACTCGGCGATCTCCGATTTAAAAACGGTGACCGTCGTGTAGGCAGGCACATCGGTGCGTTCGGCAGGCTTGATGATCGGGCCATTGTGGTAGCGCACTTTGAAGGTGCCTTTCACATCACCGAGCAACTTGTGCCCAGCTTCCGTGACTTCGTTATCCAAGAACGCCTGACCACGCTGCCACTTGCTGGAGACCGTACTTGCATTCAGGATGCCCAAACTCCACTTAAAATTCGAGCAGGCGAGATAGGCTCCCGCGCAAACGCCAACATAACCGCCACCGCCACGGATGTACTCACGCACATTGTTCCGTCCCGCTTCACCGATGGCTTCAGCCTGTGCACTGCCCGATCCACCGGAGAAAACGACCACATCAAAGGGCTTCAGATCAATCGTTGCCCACTCCTCAGCCTTTACCCGTGTCAATGTCGCATCAGGGATAGATTTGATACTCCCACCCACGTTTTCGATCCCATCATTCGGCGCACCTTTGCCTTCAAAGATCGCCACCTTCAGCGGCTTCGTCTTCTCAGGAGCCGCGATGATTGTCTTCATGCCATTCACATCCGGAGGAATGACAAAAGCCTCCTTAGCCTTTGATTTTGCCTTGGGTTTGGCCTCGGGTGTCTGAGCGGAAAGCGTTAGCGCTGTGCAGAATAAGAACGCTGAGACTAGGGACTGATGAGTGAGTCTTATTTTCATGTGCCTACTAAACGTAGAAATGAGACAAGACCTACAATCAGTCGCCTCACCAAAATAAGTGAGCCGACATCATGGTTACCTGCGCTAGATTTTCTTGTCCCATGCAGCTCACTGCCCCCATTCTCTCCCTTGCCATGCACGCCCAGAGTGGTGATTCGCAATGGGTCGAGAAACTGGCGTTTTGGCTGCATTCTGACCTCCGGCGTGTCGAGGAGCGCCTAGTCACAATCGACACCGAGTTAAGCGCACTCCCAGCTCTGACGCAGATCAACAGCAGCGGCAGTATCGGCTTCAAAACAAGCTTTCAGCAGGATGAAGAGGAACTGCGGGTCGAAATCACTCTGCCGCAGGCTGCGATGGTGGATAGCGTCATTCTAGTGCCACCGCTTGCCAAAGGTGCCACGGGTGTCGTCTCCGGCTATGGCTTCCCCCGGCGCTATCGAATAGACGCCTTCGATGCAACAGGCCGCGCTACCACCCTAGTTGATGCGACCTCTGAAGACGTTCCCAATCCAGGCGGCTATCCGGTGCTGGCGCACTTTAAGCCCACGCTCACCAGTCGCCTGCGACTCACAGCTATCGAACCCTGGCAGCGCGATGGTCCACCGGTGCTGGCGCTCGCGGAGATGCTAGTCCTCTCGGGCAATCGCAACGTCACACTCGGCGCTACGGTCACGAGCCCAAGTTCGGTCGAATACGTCACCTCATGGAGTCGCCGGAACTTGGTGGACATGGCCACACCTCTGGGCCTGCCCACCGTGCCGACTCGATCAACCACACTCGGTTTTCACAGCGCCGCTGCAGCAAAGGCAGATGACGTCAAATCAGTCACCCTCACTCTACCAAGCACGGAGCCACTGGATGAAGTGCACCTCATCCCTGTGCGCCGACGCGAAGTGCCGCTGTGGTATGATTACGGCTTCCCTGCCCGATTCAAAATCGAGTCTGCCACCACGCCTGACTTCAGCGATGCCCAACTCCTCTTCGAGACCACCAGCCGGAATCCCGTAGTCTATGGCATGAACCCTGTGTGCTTCCCTGCGCATGGGAAACCAGCGCGCTACCTCCGCATCACCGCCACGCAATTGTGGAAGCGCCAGGACGACTATGTTTTCGCCCTTGCCGAAGTTCAGGCCATCTCCGCAGGCAAAAACATCGCGCTCAATACCAAGGCCACTGCCAGCGATGTCCTCGTGGGACATGGAAGCGACGACTGGAGTCTCACCGCACTCACGGATGGCCTAACCGAAAGTGGCAAACTTATCGAGTGGCCTGAATGGTATGCACAGTTGGAAAATCGGCGCGTGCTAGAACAGGAGCGCGCTCAACTCACCACCACACGAACCGCGTTGATCGCTCGCACACAGCATCAGCTCATCTATGGCAGCATTAGCAGCGTCGGCGGCATCAGCCTGCTTTCCATGCTACTGCTCTGGCGACAATGGCGCGAGCGCCGAAGGGATACCATTCGCCTTCAGGAAAAACTCGCACGTGATCTACACGACGAAATCGGTTCCAATCTCGGCAGCATCACCCTCATCTGCTCTATGGCCACGCAGTCTGGTGCCACGCTCGATGCCATCAAGACCGATGTTGCCGAAATCGAGCGCGTCGCAGCTGAAACAGCCGATTCCATGCGTGACATGGTCGATCTCATCAGCACCCGCCGCTCTGAGGCGGAGCATGACTGGCTCGATGTGCTTCGCCGCCTCACGGACCGCCTCCTGCGAGGCCTCACACTCGATTGCGCCCTGCCAGCCGCACCTTTAACCATCGAACCCGACATCGAGACGCGCCGTGAACTCTATCTCTTCTGCAAAGAAGTTCTCCACAACGTCGCCAAGCATGCACAGGCCACCAAGGTGCGCTTTCACCTCACGCCAACCAGCTCAGGTCTCCGCATCGAGATCAGCGACAAAGGCATTGGCTTCGATACCACGCAAACCGCCAGCGGACATGGCCTCGGTAACCTTCGTGAGCGCACCAGCGCGATGAAAGGCCGCTTGCAGTTTAGTTCCAAACCTGGAGAAGGCACTTCCATCACCCTCGACCTCCCGCGCAGCCAGCGCTGGCGCAAAACTCAAATATGAAACCGGATTCTCTCATCAGAACGTGGATCGTCGAAGATCACGACACCTTTCGACGCTCCCTTCAGAGACTCTGTGTCTCCGAGCGCGGGCTAGCTCCAGCGCATGCATTTGCCAACGGCGAGACCATGCTCAGCGCATTGAAACATGCCTCAATGGATGAAAAGCCAGACGTCCTGCTGCTCGATGTCGGCCTGCCCGGCCGCAGCGGCCTCGAAATCATCGGCGACGTTCACAAACTCGCGCCCGATTGCCGCATTGTCATTCTCACTGTCTTTGAAGATGAAGAGAAAATCAGCCGCGCCATTAGCGCAGGTGCCAGCGGCTATCTTGTGAAAACTTCACGCGCAGAAACGGTGGTCGAGTCCATTCACGAAGCTGCTCAAGGCGGATCACCCATGTCGCCCAATGTGGCTGCCAGTGTAGTAAAAATGCTCGCCAAGCTCACTAAGCCTGCGGCACAGCCCATCGCCCTCTCGCCACGAGAACTCGACCTTTTAAAACTCCTCGTCGAAGGCCTTACCGCCAAAGAAATCGCGGACCGCATGCAGGTCAGCATCCACACCACCAGCACGCACACACGAAATCTCTTCACCAAGCTCAATGTCCACAGCCGCGCTGCCGCCGTGGCTCGTGCCTTGAAGGATCGAATGGTGTAGCGCGGACTACTTCAGAGCCGCTTCAATCGCCTTTGCCACTTGTTGGCCCATGAGTTCATAGCCCTTGGCGTTGAAGTGCACATCCTTGGGATTGGCGATGCCTTCAAGCTGTGGCGCTAGGAATGCATGAAGGTCATTGATGCCGACGCCGTGCTTCTGCATCACCCGAGTCGCGATGGCGTTCTTCTCGGCGATCTGCGTAACGATTTCGGGCCCGTCCTTCGTGTCTGACGGCACCGGAGTGGTGGTGGCGAAGATAAGCTTCGCGCCGGTTTGCTTCATGCGGGCGATGAGGGCTTCGAGACGCTGCTCATAATCGACAGCAGGCGTTTTGCGGTCGTGGATACCGAAATTGAAGTGAATCACGTCCCATTTGCCATCTCCAAGCCAGATTTCGATCTTCTTCATGCCATTGGCCGTGGGGCCGCAGTTTTCCGGTGCACGATACACGTTCGCCTTCCCCGCCATCACTTTCCGCACGTCCTGCGTGTAGCCGCGTGAGATGGAATCACCAATCAAGAGCACTCGTGGCAGTTTTGGATCGTCCTGCACGAAATCCCAGGCGTTGGACTTAGCTGCGACTTTTTCGGCTTTGTGAATCGGCAGATAAAACGAGCCCAAATTCTGTTCCAACACCGTTTCCCAAGCCTGCTGATCCGCCGGCAGCTTCGCTTTCAGCGCCTGATACTTTTCATCAATGGCCTTGTCCGCAGCAGCTTTCTTCGCAGCAGCTTCGGCGGCGTTGGTGGGCTCGTTTTGGGATTTGACCTGGGCGCTGAGCAGCGCAGCAGAGGCGAGAAGGAGTAAGAGTGGATTCGTGTTCATTTCTTGGGAAGGTATTCGGTGATCACGGCAACCACCTTCTGAGCGAGGTAGCCATAGCCTTCCGGCGAAAAATGCACATTCGCTGCAAGCTGGAAATGGTGGAGCCTCACAAGCGCACGTTCATGCAGTTCATCCGTCGGAATGCCCGCATCCTTCATCACGCGTTCAGCAGCTGCGTTGTACTTCACCTCATCGCCTTCGATTCGCCCATCAGATCCCGCAGGAACGGGCGTGGTGTTGCACCAGATGAGTTTCGCACCGGTGCCTTGCATAATTTTGACGAGTTCGGTGAGATTCTTTTCATAATCGGCCAGCGGCACCTGCAAATGCGAGCCGGGAGCCTTCGGATCAGCACGCTTCGAGGGATCTTCCTGAATGTATTTCAAATCATGCAGGCCCCAGTTGAAGTGGATCACGTCCCATTTGGACTCTCCAAGCCATGCTTTGATGTTTTTGAGCCCGTTCGTCGTCGGACCGCCGTTGGTGGGAATGCGGTGGACGTTGGCCTTGCCCTTGAGCAGCTCGCGCACGTCAAGCGTGTAGCCAATGGAGATCGAGTCGCCGATGATGAGCACACGCGGCAGGCCGACGACGTCTTCGATCTTCGCAAAAGCCGGGTTTGGTTTCCGCTCGCGTTTGACCGGTGCTTTGGGCGTTTCGGCAGCAACGGCGATGGATGCAAACAAGCTTAGAATCAGGATGGATTTCATGAGGTGAAGTTAAACGCCCTGCGGCCTCAAGAATATCGTCTGTTCGAAAAAGATGCTAGCAACTGCGTGCGAGGCGAGTTTTATGCTGCTCTTCCACCCAACCACGCCATGCGCCCACTCTTTGCCCTTCTTCTCCTCACTTCGTTCGTTTCCGCCGCCGAACCGGTTCAACTCACCCTTGCTGATTTCACCAACCTGACTGGCGAAGCGCCCTCCGGCGGCTGGACCACCGAAGGCGACAACACGATTCACCTCACTGGTGCAGGTGGCGGCAGTTTGATCTCGAAAAACGAATACTCGAATTTCGAACTCGAATGGGAGTGGAAACTCAATGCCAAGGGCAACAACGGCATCAAATACTGGGTCACCAAAATCGGTGGCAAGGAATGGCTTGGCATCGAATACCAGATGATCGACGACAGTGGCCATCCAGACGGACTCAGAGGTGGCTCCCATACCACGGGATCGATTTACGACATCAAAGAACCAGTGAAGGACAAGGCCGTGAAACCCGCCGGTGAGTGGAATGTGAGCAAAATCATCGTTCAAGACGGTAAGATTCAACATTGGCTCAATGGTGCTCTTGCCTCCGAAGCAGACACCACCACGCCCGAGTGGAAGGAAATGATCGCGAAGAGCAAGTTCAAGAACAAGGAAGGCTTCGCTCCCGGTAAAGGCAAGATCATGCTGACCGAGCACGGCGACGAAACATGGTTCCGTAACATCAAGCTGACGGCGAAATAGCTTTCCTACTTCTCCTCGGCCCGGGCAATCTCCCAACCCTTGTCAGCATCGGTGCTGAGTTCGGTGCGGTCTTTCTCGAACAGCTGCGTCAACTGCGTGCGTCGATCTCGTACGATGCTCGCATAGGTGTCGAAGTCGTCCTGCACAGGGATGAGTAGGTGCACCGTTTCTTCGTCGTAGCGGCGCCAGCGGCGTGCGGCGCGTTCGGTCGCATAGGCGGGCTTGCCGAGGGCTCGCAGCGCACGCACAGCCAATTCTTGAGCGCTGCCCATCTGCTCATGCACGGTGTCTTCGGCCGCCAAACCGAGCTTCATCAGTTCAAAACGTTGATCGTAACCATGTGCACGAGCCATGATGCGCAGCTTGGGGAATTTCTCCCGCACTTCTGCGACGAGTTGCGCCACCTTGGCCTCATCCGCCAGTGTGATGATCAACAAGCGCGCATGCTCGATACCTGCGGCGTGCAGCAGGCTCATCCTTGTAGCATCGCCATAGAAGACCTTGAAGCCAAAAGCGCGCAGCATGTCCACGTGATCGGGATCGCTCTCCAACACAGTCACCTTCACACCTTGGGTCATCATGAAACGGCCCACGAAATTCCCAAAGCGGCCAAAGCCCGCCAGGATTACCGGCGCATGCTCGTCGATCGTATCAGCAACGCGTTCCTCTTTGGCCACCGCCGTGTAGCGCGGTGCGATGACTCGCTCATAGATGATAAACAACAGCGGCGTCACCGCCATCGACAGCGCCACCACGGCCACGAGCAGCTTGGACGTCTCCGCATCGAGAATCTGCTGCTGCATCGCCATGGACAACAGCGCGAAGGCAAACTCACCGCCTTGGGCAATGGCCAGCGCGAGCAGCCAGCGATGACTGCCGCGAATCCGCAACAGCGTCGCGATCCCAAACAGCACCGCAGCCTTCAAAACGATCAAGGCCAGCACCAAAACACCCACCACGATGGGCCGTGAGGTGATCACGCTGAAATCCAGCGATGCGCCGACCGCGAGGAAGAATAAACCGAGCAATAGCCCTTTGAATGGCTCCAAATTGCTCTCCAGTTCATGACGATAGTGGCTGCCTGCCAGCACCACACCCGCGACAAACGCTCCCAGTGCTGGCGAGAGGCCCACCTGAGTCATCAGCAAAGCCACACCGACAATGAGGAGCAGCGCCGCCGCCGTCAGCAGCTCACGCAGCCCCGTTTTGGCCAGAATCGCAAACCCACGCGGCACCATGAACTGCCCGGCGATCACAATCGCCACCACGGCGCTCAAGGTGACCAGCGGCTGGGCCCAATGCGGCAGCTCTTGCAGCCAGCCATGGTGCTCGGTGGTCGGGCCACTCGCTGCGAGCAGCGGAAACACCGCCAGCATCGGAATCACCGAGATGTCTTGAAACAGCAGCACCGCAAACGAATCACTCCCGCCATCCGTGCGCATCAGCGCTTTCTCTTGCAGCGTCTGAATCACGATGGCCGTCGAAGAAAGCGCCAAAATCATGCCCGTGGCGATGGCGGGCTTGAACTCCAGCCCACAGGCCATCGCGATGCCCATCACCGCCAGAGACGTGAAAACGACCTGCATGCCACCGATGCCAAAAATCGGCCCTCGCATGCGCCACAGCCGCGCAGGCTCTAGTTCGAGGCCAATCATGAATAGCATGATCACCACGCCGAATTCGGCAAAATGCATCGCCTCCTCGCCCTGCGAGCCACCGACCCATCCCAACACAAAAGGCCCGATCAAAGCCCCGCCAATGAGATAACCCAGCACACTGCCCAAACCCAACCGATGCGCCACCGGCACCAGCAGCACCGCTGCCGCCAGATAGATGAACGCCGAGAGAAAAAAGTGCGAATCGTGCATGGCGTCAGTTCGGAATGAGTTCGTTGACCTTCTCGGCGCTAGCTGCTTGCTCCAGTGGCAGTGTTCCGTCTCGCAAAGCGGTCAGTAGTCGGGTGAAGCGCTGCACATGCGGTTGAATGCCCGCAGCATCCGCCAGTTGATTCGCGCCATGAATCACATGCGGCGCGAGGTAGCGCATGCCACACAGATGCGCCGTTTGATCAAAGGGAGCCAAAAGCTGCCGAATGGTGAAGCGATTCCGGCCTTGTGGGCCATACACCTCTTCCGGGCCACCGGCGCTGATCGCTTGCAGCATGATCTTGCCCTTCAAAGCCGTACCGCCTTCGCCGTAGGCCCAGCCATAGGTCAGCACGAGGTCCAGATACTCCTTCACCAAAGCTGGAGCGCTGTACCAGTAAAACGGATGCTGCAAAACGATCACATCATGCTCAGCGAGCAGACGCTGCTCTTCTTCCACATCGATCAGGAAGTCGGGATACAGCTCATACAGATCCCGAAATGTCACACCCTCCACTTCACGTGCCGCCGCGGCCAGCCTGCGGTTGATGCGCGACTTGTGCGGCGCTGGATGTGCGTAGAGAACGAGAACGGATGCCATAACAAATTGAAACCATCATGGCAGCGCATAACGGAGCGGCAATCCGTTTTCATCTCTGCCCACAACCATTCGTGTGAAAATGAGGTGTTACCGTAGCGCCACAAAATCGCCTTCAAACTCCACACAGATTTGATCGGCGTGCTCGATGCACACCTGCAGTTTGATGCGTGCTTTACCTGAAGCGGTAAAGGTGGCACGAAATTCGGCCAGCATGGCTTCATCGGGCCGCTGACAGATGGCGCGAAGTGTCCCACGCACCGGGCGCTTGTAGCGGATCGTGCTCTCGCGAACGACGATGTGGGCATTCCTGTCACCCAGTTGCAGCCAGAGCATCGCATAGCCGGTCAGAGTGGCGAGGGCACTGAGGCTGCCGCCAAAAGCGGTGCCGAGGTGATTGTGATTCGGCTCGAGTGGTGCGGTGACGACGAGTTGTTCGCCATCGTAACTTTCCAAGGCCACACCCATGGCCTGCGTGAGCGGGATTTGCTCGTGCAGGAATCGTTCGGTATCGTGCAGCAGGTCGTTCATCTGGCCCAACAACTTAAGAGACAGGCTTTCGACGTCTCGGGTTTAATCAGCGTGGCACCGTTGCAAGTGAGATAACTGCGGGTGAGAGGCATGCGTCAGCCTATAGCACAGGTTGCCCACGCTATTCGAGCAGATAAGCAGGCACTTGAGCACCTCTTTAGGCGCTTTAGCCTTTCTGATGCAGTCCTTCTTTAAAATCCGCGAACATGGCAGCTCGCTGCGCAGCGAAATCATTGGCGGCGTGACCACATTCATCACGATGGCCTACATCATGGTGGTGAATCCGGCGATCTTGAGTTTCGCTGGCATTCCAGCCGGACCGGGCACGGTGGCGACGATTCTCACGGCAGTGGTCGGCTGTGTGCTGATGGGCTTGATTGCGAACCGGCCCATCGCCGTCGCGCCTTACATGGGAGAGAATGCGTTCATCGCGTTTGGACTCGCGGCACTGGGAATCGGCTGGGAGCAGCGTCTCGGGGCGGTGTTTGTGAGCGGCGTGTTGTTTTTGGTCATCACACTGCTGGGCATTCGCGGCTGGCTGGTGAATTCGGTGCCGACGAGTCTCAAACACAGCTTTGCGGTCGGCATCGGTTTGTTTCTGGCTTTCATCGGACTGTATGAAACGGGGATCGTGACAAGCTTTGTGTCCGGCATGCCGACGCAGGCGCTGCACACGGGCGCGAACGGGCTGCTCACAGCTCCAGCAGTGCCGGTGAAGATCGGCAACTTGCATGATCCAGAGGTGTTGCTGGCGATTTTCGGTTTTGTACTGATGATCGTGCTCATGATCCGCAAAATTCGCGGCGGGCTGCTCATTGGCATCGTGGTGACGGCTTTGATCGGCGGCGCGCTCGGTTTCGGGCACGCACCGAAGGCATGGGCGGCTTTGCCATTCACCGGCGATTACGATTTGAGTGTGATTGCGTTCAAACTCGACATCTCTGGCGTGCTGCAGCTCAGTTTTCTGCCGGTGCTGCTGACGTTGTTCCTGATGAGCTTTCTCGACACGCTCGGCACGCTGACCGGACTCGGTGCGGCGGCGAATCTTCTCGATGAGAAGGGCAACTTTCCGCAAATCGAGAAACCGATGATCGTGGATGCATTGACCTGCATGTTCAGCGGCCTCGTGGGCACTTCGACGAGCGGCGCCTACATCGAATCCGCCACCGGCATCAGCGAAGGAGCACGCACGGGACTCGCAGCGCTCGTCACGGCGGCGTTGTTTGCGCTTTCACTCTTATTCATTCCGCTGATCGAGCCTTTGCAGCAGCTTCGCTTTGCCTACGGCCCAGCTTTGATCGCAGTGGGTGTGCTGATGACTGGTTCAGTGCGGCGCATCGACTTTGATGACCTCACCGAATGGGTGCCGGCCTTTGTGTCCATTGTGATGATGCTGTTCACCTACAACATCGCCAACGGCCTCACCGCCGGTCTTGTGGTGCATCCGCTGTTGAAACTGGCTTCGGGGCGCTGGCGTGAACTCAACGCAGGCATGGTGATTCTCGCGCTGCTCTGCATGGCCTACTATTTGTTTGGCCTGCCGCATTAATCTTCACGAGTCCCACTGGCTGCGCTGAACACCGACTAGGGACATGCTGAGCCCAACGAGCACGTGAAC
>CANIZT010000013.1 GCA_947471905.1 Verrucomicrobiaceae bacterium | reverse complement strand
TCACTCCCTCAACCAATACCCGGCGTCGTATCTCGTTCCATTGCTCCATATTCGTGAACATCCTCCTGGTTAAACCAGAGGTGCTGCACTTTTAAACCACCACGCCACCCGGCGCACCCGCCGCACTTTTTAACCGCGTTTTATAGGTGACGACTTCACCAATGACCCGCCCAGGTTTCGGTACCATCACGTTTTCCTCAGTCGCGTTGGCACCACCACCTCCAGCAGCGCCGACACCATCCACATCGCCCTTTGGGGCAGTGGTTCTGCAAAACGCTACACCAGGAAGTGGCCCGGGATCGAGTTCATCGTCTCAGACAAATAACTTTAATTCGACGGGAACATCAGGCGCTTCATCAGGTGCTGGTGCTGCATTAGCGGGTCTCGGTGCTGGCGGAGTAGCCGCATCTGTATCTGGCGGTCTGGCGGCGAGTTTAAGTGGATCGATAGGTCAGAGTCTGGGACTTGTTTCTGCTGGAGGCGGTGGGCCGCCCAGCTTTGGACTGCAATCTCAAATGGGTGCTACGACCTCGGCGGCGGCTGAAAGCGAGTTGAGCTTGGCGCTGGGAGGTAGCGGTACGATGGGAGTTCGCTCTACCACCGGTCTTGTATCGGTAGATCCCAGTAGCGGCCCCCCAAGTCCACAGGCTGTGGCGCGATTGGATGAGGGCTTCAGTCTCCTCGCTTTGAGCGAGTTGTCGTTGGGAGCTCTCGGATCGGCACAGGTAACGGTGACAAGCCAGCTTGGGGTGCAGTCGATGATTTTGGGCGGGTTACCTCCCGCCACCGCTCTACAGCAAATGATGACACAGGTAGCGAACCCAGAATCTTTTAGCCGTCTATTTTCAATACTGGGTGGTGATGGCACTGCACGTATCGACCATTTGGTCGGCAGCCTAGCCGTGGACTTGAAGGGCAAAGGGGTGCCTGGATACGTTGAATCAATTTTGGCTTCCCTATTCACTCCTGGTGCCTTTGCGGAACTCTCGCGTGTGCTTGGCGGCACTGGTGAGTTCAAGGTCACTGACTCCCAAGGTCTCGCAATCATGGATCCTTCAAGCACTCCCGCTGGCAAGCAACTGTCAGCCATGGTTTCTGCCATGCTTGCGGCTACGACCAACAGTCAATTGTCGCTGGTGCTCGGTGGCGAAGGCGGCGTGCTGGTTCTGGCATCGGACGGTATTCAGAGCATTGCCTTGGATACTGCTTTGCCAAGCACTCGGGTAATCGCCGAGTTGAATGCCTCTGCGAACCCGCAAAGCCTGGAGGAACTTGACACTGCGTCACGCTAAACACGCTGCTCATTGATTTATGAAACCGTTTTTATTCATTCATGTCTTTTGGGTTCTCTTGTTACTGCTTGGGACCACTTCTCATAGCTTCGCTCAAGCGGTGCAGGGAACGAGTGGTGCGGGAAACTTGTTGGATCGTGTACAACCACCGGCGCCCTTGAAGGAGGCACCAGCGTCATCCGCCTCGCCCGCCCCCACTCCGCCAACGACCAAGGCCAATGATGAAGGGGACACTAAGCCTCTAGGCGTGAATCTGCGTGGACTGCAGTTAATCTCCAAGCCGACCAAAGCACTACCCAAGTCCATGCGGGGTGTCATGGTGGTGGATCCGGCCTTAC
Organism: Verrucomicrobiaceae bacterium; assembly: GCA_947471905.1. GTDB lineage: Bacteria > Verrucomicrobiota > Verrucomicrobiia > Verrucomicrobiales > Verrucomicrobiaceae > Prosthecobacter. The sequence goes on along the minus strand of CANIZT010000013.1, from coordinate 28,465 downwards.
ACCTGCCGGCACAGCTTGCTGACAGCTTGCAGAGTGAATTCATGGGGCAGCCACTGAGCATGGCTTTGCTCAATCGAATGGTTAAAAAGATCAATAAGGCGTATCAGACCACTAATTTCCCGCTGGTGGACGCCTATCTGCCGCAGCAGGACATCACCAGCGGTAATGTGCAGGTGATGGTGCGCGAAGCCGTTTTGGGCGCAGTGCGCGTGGAGGGTGCGAAGCATTCCAACACCAATTACATGATGCGCCAAATGCGTTTGCAGCCAGGTGCCCGTGTTGATACCACCATGATCGGCAAAGATGTCGCATGGCTCAATGAAAACCCCATTCGCAATGTGAAGGTGGTTTATGAACGTGGCACCAAAGAGGGATCCAGTGATGTCATTTTGAAGACCAAAGAAATCAATCCCGTCCAGGTCTATGCGGGTTACGCCAATTCCGGTCTCGTCGCCACGGGCTTGAATGAAGTATCGGGTGGATTCAATTGGTATCAGGTGCTCGGCACGGAGCAGTCGCTCGCGTATCAATTTTCTGGCAACCAGGAGTTGGATCGGCTCAAGGTGCATGCGCTGGTTTGGGGCATTCCATTGCCTTGGCGGCATCGCTTGCAGTTCATTGGTGTGACGGCGGACAATGCCGTGCAAACCGGGCCGCCTGGCGCAGCGCTGGGAATCAATGGCCAGAGCCGACAATTTACCGCAGCCTACACTATTCCCATCGCCAGCGCTTGGAGCAAAGTGCGGCACAAAGCAACCGTTGCAGCCGACTACAAAAGCACGACCTCAGACATCCTTTTCGGTGGCCAAGCGTTGGCGACCAATGATGCCGAAGTCATGCAGTTCCGCGCCGGATATGATATCGTTATCAACGACAAATTTGGTTACACCCGCTTCGCTGCTAGTGGTGTTTATAGCCCTGGCAACTTGTTCGGCCGCAACACCGCCGCCGCCTTTGATCAGCTCCGGTCGGCTTCCCAAGCGGACTATTGGTATGCTATGGCGGAACTGGATCGACTACTGCGTCTGCCAAAGGACTGCTCCATCGCCCTCCATGTGGCTGGGCAGTATTCCAAATACCGTCTTCTGCCCACTGAGCAGGTGCTAGCCGGTGGTTACCGGACCGTGCGAGGCTTTTTGGAAAGCTCAGCGCGTGGCGACTCCGGCATCAAGGCCAGCATGGAGTTCAACTTTCCGTCCATGCATTTAACGAAATGGGGCGGTGAGGACGACAGCCTGAACACCTTCGCGTTTTACGACTGTGCCTACCTCACCAGCGTGGGTTCGCTCCCTTCAGAGCCTGATCAAAACCTTCATAGCGCCGGTGTGGGCCTGCGCTACAGCGTCAGCAATCACTTTGACCTCCGCTTGGCCTATGGCTGGGCCTTGCAGCACTCTGGCATCGCCTACGTGCCGACCGGTCGTTTGCATTTCGGCATGAACATGAAGTACTAGCTACCCAGCGGCTTCCATTGATTTCATCAACTCATCGCCATCGCTTGCTATGAAAAAACAGAGGCTCGGCAGTCTGACATTAGTGCTCAAACTGGTTCCCGCAGTGCTGCTGCTGGCCTTTGGCCTCAGTTACACCCAGTTGGGTCGCCAATTGGAGAACATGACGCTGGACTGGCGCTTCCAGGCACGCGCGGCGGCAGACCCTGCGGCGAATGCCAAGGTTCTGCTGGTGGGCATTGATGAGGAAGCTTTGGCCCAATTCGGCCGCTGGCCGTGGTCACGCGATGTTCATGGCAGACTGATGACCCAGCTTGCCACACGTCCGCCGGCGGCCGTGGCCTTTGATTTACTCTTCACCGAGCCGAGTGCCGATCCCACCATGGATCAGAAATTTGGAGATGGACTGGTGCTCTTGCCTTCATCGATCACGGCTGCCGCAGCAGAAACGCTCGAGCATGCCCAGCCGTTTACCGCCGAGTACGCGGGCAACACGAAAGCCATCTCACGCATTCAGGGTGATGTGACCAAGCTCATCGGCAATGACACCGGGCTTATTCCTGTGCAAATTCTCGCCGAGAGTTCGAACACTGGCTTTGTGAACTCACCACCTGGCTCGGATGGAGTACGTCGTCAGTTGCCCATGGTGGTGCGTTGTGGGACGCGGGTTTTTCCCAGCCTGGTATTGCAGGCCTTGCTGCAAAGCGAAGGCTTGAACACCGACGCCGTTGACGTCGTGCTCGGTAAGCATGTTCGTGTCACTGCGGCCAAAAAAACATGGGAGATCCCCATCGATGAAACCGGTCAAATGACCGTCAACTATCGACACCCTGACAGCTTCAAAATCTTTCCTTATGCGACTCTGGTGTCCCAGTTGGAGGCGCAGCAGGGCAAAGCATGGCCCAACAACTTCCCGCCTGTCGAAGGTCAGATCCTTTTTGTCGGACAAACCGCCGCGGGGCTGTCTGACTTGGGGCCCACACCGCATGGTCCACAAACCGCTTTGGTACTGATTCATGCCAATGCGCTCAGCAACATTCTCAGTGGAGATTTCATCACGTATCCGGATGTTCGTATCGTGATTGGTGCCTGGGTATTCCTGGCATTGATCACCGCCCTTCTCCTGCGCCATGGCGCCATCTGGCTCTCGGTGCTGGTGCCGATGCTGCTGATCAGTGCCTACGTTGGTGCCTCTTTTTATCTCTTCCAGAAATCCAGCCTGCAATTCCCCGTCGTTTGGCCTGTCTTCGGCTTCATCCTGGTGCAGGGCGGCTCCATGCTCCACCGGCTTGTCATTGAGCTGCGCGCCAAGGGCCGCATCAAGGGCATGTTCGGCACTTACCTCTCACCCCAAGTTGTGGATCAGATGATCGCTTCCGGTGAGGAGCCGAAACTCGGCGGCCAGCAGTCTGAGATCACCGCCTTCTTCAGCGACATCGCCGGCTTCTCCTCCTTCTCCGAAAAACTCACCCCCGAGCGTCTCGTCCAGTTGATGAATGACTACCTCACCGAGATGACCGACATCCTTCACGATAACGGCGGCACCCTCGATAAGTTTATCGGCGACGCCATCGTTGGCATGTTCGGCGCGCCGTTCCCGTTCGATGGCCATGCGTACAGCGGCTGCCGCGCGGCATTGCTCATGCAAAAGCGTCAGATCGAGCTGCGTGAGAAATGGCGCCAGGAAGGTGACTGGCCGGAGATCGTCTATGAAATGAAGACTCGCATCGGCCTGAACTCAGGCCCTGCCATCATCGGTAACATGGGTTCTCGCCGTCGCTTCAACTACACCATGATGGGCGACACCGTGAACCTCGCCGCCCGCAGCGAGAGCGGCGCCAAGAGCTATGGCGTCTATACCATGATCACCGGTGAAACCAAGGCCAAGGCCGAGCAGCACAAGGACGACATCGCCTTCCGCTTCCTGGACAAGATTGTCGTCAAAGGCCGCAGCCTGCCCGCCGAAGTCTATGAACTCGTCGGCTTCAAAGATGAGTTATCGGATCAAACCAAGGAATGCCTGGCGTTCTTCCAGCAAGGCATCGAGCGCTACCTCGCCCAGGACTGGGACGGTGCCAAAGCTCTCTTCCAGAACTCCGCCACCCGCGAGATTCACAAGGACTCCAATCCTTCTGTCATCATGATCAAGCGCTGCGATTCACTGCAAGCCGAACCTCCATCCGCCGATTGGGATGGCGTTTATGTGATGAAGAGCAAGTGAGGCACCTGTCTCATCCCATCGTGCCTTACCGCCGCAGCGCAGTGATCTCCGGCAAGTACGACGGTCATTCGCTTCGCGGCTGCGCAGCTTGACCGTCGATCCCCAGCGCTCCGCTGCACCTGAAGGGACCGCGGACGCGCTCTTCGCCCTTTCGGCACAAGCTCAATCAGCCGGCGGGCCTTTTCCCCACTCAATCGTCCTCGGCCCACTCTTCCATCAAGCGCGCGAGCTTGCGCTTCATGCCGACTTTGGCGACGGCGTTCATGCGGTCGATGAAGAGGATGCCATTAAGGTGGTCGATCTCGTGCTGGAAGGCGCGTGCCAGCAGGCCGTCGGTTTCGACGGTGACGGTTTTGCCGTCGAGGTCCATGTAGGTGACCTTGATCTCATAGGAACGGCGAATGTCCGCGCGCAGGCGTGGGAAACTGAGGCAGCCCTCCTCGCCGATCTCCTTGGCGCTGCCGAGTTCGAGCTTGGGATTGAACATGATGACGGGCATGTGCTGCGGCATCACCACCTTCTCGCCGTCGATCTTCATGTAACTGATGCTGTCGGGATTGTGCGCGAGATCAATGACCGCGAGCTGCACATCCACGCCGACCTGCGGTGCGGCGAGGCCGATGCCGTTCGCCTCATGCATCGTTTCCAGCATGTCGGTGACCAAGGTGCGGATCTCGGGCGTGATGGTGGTCACGTCGCGGCATTTGGCGCGGAGCACGGGTTCGGGGTAGCGGACGATTTTGCGGATCATGTGGGGTCTGTATCACCAGCTTTCCGCTGGCTCAAGTCCGGGTGTGATTTGTCCTTGCCAATCCGAAGGCGACTCCCTAGTCTCGCGGCCACTTATGACCGACACCGCCGCGCAATCGTCTATCAAGATCAAGCTGTTCCTCATGATGATCCTCGAGATCGCCATCTGGGGGGCATGGCAGATCAAAATCTTCTCTTATATGGGCATGCTGAACTTCACGGCGGGTCAGCAGGGGCTGGTGGGTAGCGTCTTTGGCATCGCCTCACTGGTAGGCATCTTCTTCAGCAATCAGTTCGCCGACCGCAATTTCTCCGCCGAGCGTTTCCTGGCCTTCAGCCACTTTGTGGGTGGTCTGGCGCTGATCGGCACGTCGATGGCGACGACCTTCACGCCATTCTTCACCTGCTTCCTGATTTACGGCCTGCTCTATGTGCCGACGATCTCGGTGACGAACTCCCTGGCCTTCGCGAACCTCAAAGACCCGGCCAAAGACTTCGGTTTCGTACGCATGGGCGGCACCATCGGCTGGATCGTCGTGAGTTGGCCGTTCATCTTCCTGCTAAGTGAGGAAGCCGGGGCGGCTGAAACGAAGTGGGTCTTCATCGTGGCCGGTATCATCTCCTTTGTGCTGGCCGCTTTCAGTCTGACCCTGCCGCATACGCCACCACGCAAAGACGTGGAAGGCATGGACAAGGTGGCGTGGCTGAAAGCGCTCAAACTGCTTGGCACTCCCTTCGTGCTGGTGCTGTTCCTCGTCACCTTCATCGACTCGACCATCCACAACGGCTATTTCGTAGTGATCGACGGCTTCCTGCAAAAAGTGGGCATCTCGGCTAACATGAGCATGGTCGTCAGCAGCATCGGCCAGGTGGCGGAGATCGTGACGATGCTGATCCTCGGCACGGTGCTCAAAAAGCTTGGCTGGAAGACGACGCTGATCATCGGCATCTTCGGTCACGCGGCACGCTTCGGCGTTTTCGCTTTCTTCGGCACGCCAGACAGTGCCTGGCTGATCATCGCCATCCAGGTGCTGCACGGCATCTGCTACGCCTTCTACTTTGTGACGGTGTACATCTTCGTGGATGCGGTGTTTCCGAAGGACATCCGCTCCAGTGCCCAGGGCCTTTTCAATCTGCTCATCCTCGGCGTGGGCATGGTCGTCGCCAGTCAGGTGTTTCCGCGTCTCGCCGCGCATTACACCGTTAACGGCGCGGTGGACTACAAGCAGCTTTTCCTCGTTCCTACTGGCCTCGCCTTGCTCGGCATCGTGTTGCTGGCGTTGTTCTTCCGTCCGCCGACGCATGGACCGGAAGGCGAAGTGAAACATTGATCATCCACGCTGAACGCCATGAAAACCATTCTGCTTCTATTGTTGTCCGTCGTGGCCCTCCAAGCGGCCGACAAAAAGCCGAAAGCCATGCGCACGAAGGGCGAGGTGCTGTTCGCGGACGAGTTCAAGTCCGACAAGCTCGATGAGAAGTGGATCTTTCCCAAAGGCGAGGAGGCGGCGAAGTTTGAGATCACCGACGGTGCACTGGTGCTAGATCAAGCCGGGGCAAAAGGGGCGGTCATCTGGCGGAACTTTGAAACGCCGGTGCAGGATGCTTCGGTGCAATTGCTGGTGAAACCTTGGGCCTGTAGTTGGATCGCCTTCGGTTTCTACGGTCCAGGTGAGCGCCCCGGAGCGCAGCGCAAGATCAACATCGCGGTGACCAAGAATGGCGCCGTCGCTGTGCGTGACATTGAGAAGCAGGACTCACTGAAAGCCGCGAACACCAAAATCCCTGCCGAGGAGTGGCAGCGCGTGTGCTTTGAATCGAAGGGCGACAAGATCACGGTGCAGGTGAACGACCGCGTCGTGCTGGAATACAAAACCGAGCTGACAACAGGCGAGAAAGCCGGACTGCTGCTCAATCTTTACGGTGGCAAAGGCAGCGTGGATGAGATCGAGGTCAAAGTGCTGAAATAGACGGGCTTTAGCGGGCCTCTCGCTTGCCGACGGCATTGCGCGCTTTAATTTTGCGCCATGAACCCACCCGGACTCGACCATCTCCTCACCTGCCTGCGCTTTCCTTCCGTTTCCACCGACTCGAACCGTCGTGCTGATGTGCGTGCGTGCGCCGAGTGGTTGTTGAGCAAAGTGAACGGGATGGGGTTGACCGGTGCATTGCACGAGACGCCCGGTCATCCGGTGCTGTTGGCCAAGAATAATCACATCGCCGGTCGGCGCACGGTGCTGCTCTATGCGCACTACGATGTGCAGCCGGCGGAGCCGCTGAGTGAATGGAAATCGCCTGCGTTTGAACCGACGATCCGCGATGGCCGTATCTACTGCCGGGGTGCGACAGACAACAAAGGCCAACTCATGGCGCACATGCAGGGTTTGGCCGAAACGCTCGCCAAGCATGCCGATGTGCCTGTGAATTTGATCCTGCTGTTTGAAGGCGAGGAAGAGATCGGCAGTCCGAACTTGAAGCCGTTTCTTGAACAGCATCGCGACGAACTGAAGTGCGATGTCGTGGCGATTTCCGACACGGGCATGGTCGCTCCCGGCGTCGGCACCTTCACCTATGGCCTGCGCGGCATTGCCTGCATGGAAGCCAAGGTGCATGGACCGACGATTGACCTGCACAGCGGCATTTTCGGCGGTGCCATCGCGAATCCGGTCACTGCCGTGGCCCGTTTGACGGCGACGCTGCATGACGCCGAAGGACGCGTGAAGATCGGCGGCTTTTACGATGGAGTGCGTGACATCGCCGACTGGGAGCGCAAGGCTTGGGCCGAGTTGGGCGATGGCGATGCGGAGATGCTCGAACTCACCGGTTCTTCCGCGCTCTTTGGCGAACCGGGCTACACTGAACGCGAACGTCGTTGGGCACGCCCCACCGCCGAAGTGAACGGTATCGGGGGCGGCTATCAGGGCGAAGGCTCGAAGACGGTGATCGGCCGCGAGGCTTTCGTGAAACTCTCCTTCCGGCTCGTGCCGGATCAGAATCCAGACGTCATTTTGAAGCTCGCAGAAGCGCATCTGCGCAAGCATTTACCGCAAGGCGTGCGCCTTGAGATCAAACCCGGTCACACCGGCATGCCATATTTGATGGATCCGCATTCAACACTCGGCACCGCCGCCCAGCGTGCGCTGAAGAAAGTGTTTGGCGACAAGATCGCGCTCATTCGCGAAGGCGGCAGCATTCCCATCGTGCAGGCCTTCAAAGACGTATTGAATGCCGATACTCTCCTGCTCGGACTCGCGTTGCCGGATTGCCAGGCGCATGCGCCGAACGAAAACTTCCCCATCGCGAATTTTGAGGCCGGCGTTCGCCTCAATCAGGCACTGCTCGCGGAACTCGCGTGATTATTTTCACCCTGTGCGCAACCAACGCGCCGGGTGTTTGTTTGAGCCATCGTGCTTCCACTAACCAAACGCACTCACGACATGAAAATCAAAAAAACATTCATCTACGGCATCAGTATTCTGTGCCTGGCCTGCTTCGCCACGGCTCAGGACGCTCCTAAAGGCCCACCTCCTGAAGGTGGTCAGCCTGGCAGACCCCCCGGAGGCGGCGGTGGCCCACAAGGCGGCGGTGATCCCTCAGCACGTCTCGCTGAATTCATCAAACGCGCAGACACCGACGCTGACGGCAAAATCAGCAAAGATGAATTCGCCAACCTCGGCAAAAAGGAGAGCGAAGAGCGCTTTGGCAAAATGGACGCCAACAGCGACGGCTTTGTGGATCAGGACGAGATCGGCAAGATCTCCCAAATGATGCGTAATGGTGCAGGCGGTCAGGGTCAAGGGCAGGGGATGCGCCGTCCTGAAGGCGGATCTCCTGGCGGTGAAGGCGGCGGTTTCCGTCGTCCCCCTGGTGGTGAAGGCGAGCGGCCGAAAGGCGCACCGGAAGGAGATCGTCCAAAAGGGTCGCCTGAAGGCATGCGCCCCGGCGGCGCTCCTGGCGGTGAAGGTCAACGTGGTGGCGGCATGTTTGGAGATCCCAAAGAAGGCTTCAAGCGCATGGATGCTGATGGCAACGGCAGCGTCTCCGAAGATGAGTTTATCAAAGCCACCGAGAAGATGCGCGAGATGATGCGCAATCGTGGCGGCATGCCTGGTGGCCAGCCAGGACAGCCCGGTCAAGGCGGTGCTCCTGGTGGCGCTCCCGGCGGCCCTGGTGGCGAAGGCGGCTTCCGCCGTCCTCCAACCGAGGGTGCTGCGCCGAAGGCTCCTGCGCCAGACAAGCCGAAAGACGCAGCCTGATAAGTTCAGAACGTAGTTCTCAAATCACAGAGCGGGATGGCCGAAAGGTCATCCCGCTTTTGTTTGTAGGCGGCGGTGCTTGTGATACGCCGAGAGGGGCTTATGTGTAACGCATGGTCGCAGTCGTTGACTTCAGGTTCAAAAACGAAATCCTCCAACTCAGGCGATCGTTCCGCCTGCTTCCACTCGCGCTGACTGTGGTTTGCACGATTGCGGCATCATCAGTTTCACGCGCGCAGGAGTCGTCGGTCACGGGGTTTGTGCCAGGAACCGGCACGCGCACGGATGTGAAGCCTTTCTATTTTGCCATCCCTGCTCCGCGTGGGCAGATCTTGGATCGCAAGGGCCGCCCGCTGGCGCAAAACACCACGGTGCGCCGCTTGCAACTAACGGTGCCTGCTCCGGAGCGCAGCACGCTTGAGACATACACTGCCTGGCTCGAGAAGACCCTCGCCGAACTAAGCAAGGATCTGCCCGCAGCACGCATGCCGGATGCTGAGCAGTTGAAGCGTCATTATGAAGACCGCCGCGAACTGCCGGTGACGGTGAGTGATGTGCTGCCCAATGAGGCGGCCATCGATCCAAAGAAGCATCCGCATGCCAACGTACGCACGGAGTATGTGCGACACTACCCACATGGCGATATGGCGGCGCATCTCCTGGGCTATGTTTCGTCGGAGGGGGCTCCGCCTGCTGGTCCCATCTTGCGTAACGAGCCGCTCTGGCAGCGCACGCGTGGAGCAGCGGGACTCGAGGCGGCTTTTAACACGCAGCTCACTGGCACCGATGGCACGCTGTGCGTCATGATGGCGGATGCTGGCACCGTCGCGTATGAACAAGTCTTCGCCGCACCCCAGGGAGGGCGTGATGTTGTCACCACGCTGAATCTCGACACGCAACGCGCTGCTGAGACGGCGCTCAACCAGTCCGGCAAGCGGGGAGCCGTTGTCATCGTGGACGCGAACACCGGTGACATTCGAGCGATGGCGAGCAATCCGCGCTTTAATCCCAACGCGTTTGCGCAGGGCATTTCCAGCAGCGACTTCGCAGCGCTGACGCAGAACATCGATGGCCCGCTCGTCGATCGCGCCGTGCAGGGCAGTTATCCGCCGGGTTCGGTCTTCAAGCCAATTATCGTCATGGCCGGACTGCGCGCCGCGACGGTGGATGCCTTTCGCGTATTCGAGTGTGGTCCCACGCTCATGATTGACGGACGCGAGTTCGACAACTGGTCCAAGGATGACCGCGGCTGGTTCGATGCCCGCGCCGCCATCATCCGTTCCTGCAACACCTACTTCTATCAGTCCGCGATGGTGACGCGTGACATGCCGATTCTCTACATGGCGCATGAGTTCGGCCTCGGACAGGCTCCCGTGCTGCCGCTGAAGGCCTCCGCAGGCTCTTTGCCGAAGCGCGCGCCATCGAATCATGATCTCGCGAATCTGTCCATCGGCCAAGGCGTCACAGAAGCTTCGCCGCTGCAGATGGCGATGGTCATGGCCACTCTTGCCAACGGCGCCTGCCGTCCACGCCCGCGACTCGTGATGCAAACGCAAACCCAGACCGGTCAGGTGAGCGATGTGACCAGTCCGGCGCGTGAAGCTCTTCTGCCCGTGAGCGATGTGGATCTCGAAACCGTGCGGCACGCGATGTTCGGCGTGGTGAATCATGTGAACGGCACCGGCAAGGCCGCGCGTTTGAAAAACGTCCCCGTGTTTGGCAAAACCGGCACCGCCCAGTGGGTTTTGCGCGGGGAGAAAGCCAACGTCGTCTGGTTCGCCGGTTATGTAGGGACGACTCCGTCGCTGGCCTTTGTCGTCACGATCGAGGGGAATGCCGGCCAGGGCGGTCTCTCTGGCGGCGGCACGGCGGCACCCGTCATCGCGAAGGTCTTGCGAGAGATTCAGGAACGACCTGCCATCCATGGTGTGAGTTATGAGAAGGGCACCGTCGCCGAAGAAACGGATCCCCTCACCGCACCTTTGACTCCTGCCTTCATGTACAGTGCACCGCCACCCCAACCGGTGAGCGAGGGCTTTTTTTCACGCATCTTCCGCTAGCGAACCAGCACGCCAATCGCTGACCACCCATGAAACTCTTTCTTCACAAGCTTCTCGACCGCTGGCGGCGGTTTCCAACCTGGCTGCGCCGAGTGGGTGGTGCGTGTGCCATCGTGTTTCTTATCGGTTTGATTGCCTTCGGCATCATCTGGCAGCACTACGCCAGCCTTGCCGCCACCTACGACATGAAGGCGCTCACGCGTGGTCAGAATGAGACCCTGATCGTGGATGTCAGGGGCGAGCTCATCGGCAGCGCCAGCGACATTGAGCGTGAGCCCGTCACCCTCGATCACGTGCCTCCCCATTTGATCCAAGCCATCATCGCCACGGAAGACGCGCGCTTTTACTCGCACCCCGGCTACGACCTCATCGGACTCACCCGTGCCGCCGTGGCGAACTTCTCCTCGCGCGGCATCCGTCAGGGCGGCAGCACCATCACCCAGCAGCTCGCGCGCAATGCCTTCGGTCTCCAGGGACGGAGCTATGAACGGAAGCTGACGGAAATCTTTCTGGCCATGCGTATCGAGCGTGAGCACACGAAAAATCAAATCCTCACGGACTACCTCAACCGCATCTACCTCGGCCACGGCTGCAGCGGCGTGGGGGCTGCGGCGCGCTGCTACTTTGGCAAGGATGTGCGCGACGTCACTCTGATCGAGGCCGCCACCCTGGCCGGCATCATCAAGGCCCCCGTGGCTTTCTCGCCCATCACCCAGCCGAAACTGGCCCGTCAAAAACGTGATCTTACGCTGAAGCGCATGGTGGAAACCGGGGCCATCACCGAAGCGGAAGCTAAAGCCGCCATCGACCAGCCTGTCGTTGTCAGGCATGACAAGACCCGCGTGCGCACCGGCTACATGCTGGCCGCTGCCCGGTCGGAATTCCAGCGCATGGGCCTCAAGCCCGGCACGCCGCCAACCATGTCGATGACTCTGCGTCTGGACTGGCAGCATCGTCTGGATGACATGATGCGCCAGCATTTGGACGCTCTCGCTCCCGAGGACAAAAGCGGGCTGCAAGGAGCCGTGATCGTGCTGGACAATCGCACTGGTGCCATCCTTGCCATGCAAGGTGGGCGCGATTTTACCACCAGCCCCTTCAATCGTGCTCTTGAGGGTGTTCGACCTCCAGGAACTGCCTTTCTTCCGCTCGTCTATGCCACCGCGCTCACCTTGCAGCCGGACGTCACCGATGCCCCCATGATCGACGGCCCCCTTGACAACAAGCAGGCCATGATCGGCGGCCTCGTGGGCACTCTCGGCGAGTGGGGTGCTGATGGCGAGCCTGTCACCTACACCGGTGGCACCATCACACCCATGCAGGCTCTCCTCGAGAGCCGCACCGCCGCCACCGTCCGCCTTGGTTATCAGGTCGGCCTCGATCCCCTCCGCGCTGCTCTCGGCCGCTGCGGCTTCACCACACCTCTGCGTACCGAGGCTGCTTTCACCCTCGGCTTGAGCAACGTGCGCCTCATTGAGCTGGCGCGTGCCTTCACCGCCATCGCCAATGATGGGCGTCCGTGCCCTGCGCCTCATCTGCTCCTGTCATCCTCTTCGGCTCGCAGTGAGGAAGTCATCACTCCTGCCGCCGCGTCCCATGTTCGCAACACCATGATCTCTGGCATGACACGGCCGGAATATCGCAAGCCGCTCGTTGCACATAAGCTTGCGCAAAAAAGCATCGCCGGCTTCGGCGGTGTCACTTACGACCGCACCGATGCCTGGTTCATCGGCTCAGATCACGCCCTCACTTGCCTCGTCTGGATCGGCCACGACAAAGACATTCCCATTAGTTCCAAGACCACTGCCGCCACCGCTGCACTGCCTCTCTGGGCCGCCGTCTTCGAGATGGTCACCGCCGGTCAGCCCAAAGGCTGGGATGCCAAAGCGAGCTCTCCCAAGCTTCTCGCCGTCCCCCTTCGCGCTCTGCCGTTGGAGGATGAAGTTCGCGTTCCCGCCATCCCGCCCGCCTCTGAAATCGTGCTCGGGTTTGACCCCTACCGCACCGCCACAGTCCCGGCTGCTCCATAGGCTGCAAACCGAAGCGGTGGGAGCCTCACAGCCCCATCACCTGCTTCAGATAGCCAATGCTCTGCCGCGCAATCGTCGGTGCATCCGGCGTGTAATCGAACACCTCGACGGAAAGATAGCCATCATACTTCGTCTCACGCAGCGCGGCGATGATCGGCTCATACTTCACTTCCCCTTGGCCGGGGCCGCGCAGATTCGGATCGTTGGTGTGGAAATGCACCGTCCACTCCTTGCTGTCGCGGATGATATCCGGGATCGGCTTCGCTTCATCGCTCATCGCTTTCACGTCGAGATGCAGCTTGCAGGAAGGATGGTCCACCAGCTTGCACAGGCGGATCGTTTCCTCCGCTGTGTTCAAAAAGTTCGTTTCCTTGCGACCCAGCGGCTCCATGGCGATCACCACGCCATACTTGCCGCACTCTTCAGCCACTTCGCGCACGCACTCGGCGGCACGCTTGAAGGCATCTTCGTAATTCCACTCCGGCAGTGTATTCCGTGCCTTCGGACTGCCCCAGACCATGATTTTGCCGCCCGTGGCTCCACAGAATTGTGCCAAATGCCGACCGAACTTGATCGTCTCCTTGCGCTGCAACGCATCTGGCGTCGTGATGTGAAACCACGTGGGTTTCGTCAGCAGCCAGTGCAGGCCAAGAATCTCCAGCCCGAAGGACTTTGCCTTCGCGCAAAGCGTCAGCGCTTCCTCCACCGTGAGTTCGCGTGGATCATCCTTGAGCGTGAATGGTGCTAGTTCGATGGCGTGATACCCGGCCGCTGCGGCATCCTCGCACATTTTTTCAAAGTTCCAGTTCTGATAGGTCTCGTTGCAAATCGCAAATCGCATAGGCGGGCAGGGTGGGCGGTTGTCCCGCCACGTCAACACGCTTGCGCACCCCCAGCACCCGTGTGCTATGTTTCCCCATGCAAGCCGCCCGCCTCATCCTTCTTCTGCTCGCTAGCAGCGCCATGGCCCATGCCGAGCTCACGCTCGATGTGAAAGCGATCGAATTGAAACCCAAACCCGAAGACGAAGAGGTCGAAACGACGTTTAAATTTCGCAACAAGGGCGACAAGACCGTGAAAATTCTCAGCCTCGAAAGTGCCTGCTCTTGCCTCAGTGCCGAACTCGACAAGGCTGAATACAAGCCCGGAGAGATCGGCACCGGACATGCCTCCTTCAAGGTCTCCACCTTCGTCGGCCGCCACGAAAAGTTCGTTACCGTCAGCACCGATGATCCCAAGCAGCCCGAGTGGCAGGTGAACTTCATTCTCGATGTTCCCGCCGTCGTGGACATCAAGCCCAAGCAACTTCAGTGGTTCATTGGCGATGAACCCACGCAAAAATCCTGCCTCGTGCAATTCACCGGTGATGAGCCGCTGAAGATCCTTAAAATCACACCCACCCGCGAAAACGTCGAGTTCGACTGGAAGGAGATCAAAGAAGGACGTGAGTATCTGATCACGCTGAAGCCCAAATCCACGCAGGAAGTTACCATGGGGGCGCTCAAAATCGAAACCAGCAGCGCCATCGCTAAGTATCGCAACCAGCTCGCCTTCTTTTCGATCAGTAAGAAACCGGAGCCACTGCCCGCAGCAACCGAAGCCAAGAAATAACCCGGCTGCTTATGGTTTCCGCGATTCGACAGGCCAGTTTTCTGATTTTGCTCGCTGCCATCGCAGCTGGGGCCACCTATGCCTGGCATACACGTGCACCTGCGTTGTATCTGACTCAGGAACCACTGCGCGATGACGAGGTTTCGATGCAAGTCATCCAAGAACGCTGGAAGGGTGACGTGTTGTGGATCGATGCTCGCATTCAGGAGCAATTCGACGTCGAGCATATTCCTGGCGCTCTATTACTCAATGAGCAGGGCTTCGATCAGCAACTGTTCAATTACCTCGATACGCTGCAAGCCAACACCAAGCCCATCGTCGTTTACTGCAGCGCTGCCAAATGCAATGCCAGTCGCCACGTCCTTGAACGCCTCAAGCAGACTTTGCCGATTGAGAACGCCTTTGTGCTCAAGGGCGGCTGGAAAGCGTGGCAGCAGGTCTCCAAGAAATGACATTGACGATTGGTTGCGGAATCCCGTAGCATCAAAGTCTTATGTCACTCCAAGCCATTCTTATCTGGTCTGCCCTCGGTTTCATCTCTGGCTTCATTGCCAAGCTCATCATGCCGGGCAGGCAGGGGATCAATCCCATCACTACGGTGCTTCTGGGCATCATCGGTAGCGTCATTGGTGGCAAAGTCGGCAGTCTCATAGGCTGGGGCGTTGCAGGAGAGTTCAGTATCAAAGGCATCATTACCGCCGTGGGTGGAGCGTTGCTACTGATGTTTGTCTGGGGCCTGATCTTCAAAAAGAAGGCTTGAGCGCGGCGGTTGCTTGTAGGCGTTCATGCTCGTATTCTGAGCCATGCCAATGCTTCGCCAACTCCTGCTTGCTGCTTTGTTCTTGTCTGCCGCACACGCGGTTACTCCTGCACTGACCGGCAAACTGGCCCGCGTGGGCATCACCGATTCCGATGTCGAGGACATGCGCCGCTGGCGCGAGCTGCGGCTGTGGATGGATGAGGCCGTCAAGCAGGGCGCATCGGGTCTTATTCTCGATATTCACGTCACGCAAAGCCATGCTCAAGCAGTGCTGCCGTTGGCAGAGGAGATCGCTCGGCTTAAAGTCAAAACGCAGGCTTTTGTGAACACATCCGCCGTCGGCGGCGGCGCTCTTCTCGCCTTGGCATGCGATGAAATTTGGATGGCACCCGGTTCACGCATCGGTGCAGCACCGCCGAAGGTGCAGGCGGACGAAACACTCTCCCCCAAGGCGCAAGACACGCTGCTGGCAGAAGCTCTCGCCGTTTTGAAGGCCGGGGCACGTAGTCTGTGCAAGCTGAAAGGGCATCGACCGGAGATTGCGGATGCGTTCGTTGATCGAGAAAAAGGTCTGACTCTCGGCTCGACCGTATTGGCGGAAAAGGGCGAACTGCTATTATTGGATGCTGACACCGCTGTGCAGTCTGTTGATGGCAAGCCGCTGCTGGCACGCGCGATCATTACCGATGTCGAGGCGCTGGCCAAATCCGCCACTTCGGCAGGCACACTGATTACTTTGAACGCAGCCTGGTTTGAAAAGCGTGTCGAAGTTGTGGTTGAAGCTAAACCCGCTGCCAAATTGGAGGCTAAATCTGAGGGTAAAGCGCCCGTGATCGCCCGTGATCAAAGCTACAAGGATAAGGTGATCGTTATTTCCGTTGGCGAGGACGACTTGATCATTCCAGCCCGCTTTGAGTTCATGAAGCGCACGCTCAACCTCTGCAATTCACAAGGCGCAGAGGCCGTGATCTTTGAACTCGATACTCCCGGCGGTCTGGCTTGGGACACGATCAGCCTGATGATGAAGGACCTGCAAAATCTCAAGACGCGCAGCTATGCCTTCGTCAACACACGGGCCATCTCCGCCGGGGCGATGATCGCCATGGCAACGGATACGATCTACATGGCCCCTGCGAGCGCCATTGGTGCCTCCACGCCGGTTTCTGGTGACGGCACTCCACTGGCACAGGCCGAACGGGCCAAGAACAACTCCGCCTTCATGGGCATGGCCCGTACCGTGGTGCGTGAGAAAGGCCACGATGTGCGCATCATCGAAGGCATGATCGATATGGACCGTGGCCTTACCATCAACGGTCAGGTGATCATCGCGAAAGGCGAGATCGTGACCCTCGACTCCGAGCAGGCGACGATGCTCATCAATGGCAAACCGTTGCTGGCCAAAGGCATCGTCAAAAGCATCGACGAGATCAAGCAACGCGAGTCCTTGAAAGGCGAAGTCATCAGCGCTGAGCCGACAGGCTTCGAAATGATCGCTATCTGGGTCACGCGTTATGCCTCGATCCTGATCCTTATTGGTCTGGCAGGCGGTTATCTCGAAATGCAGACGCCGGGCTTTGGTCTGCCGGGTTTCGTTGCGATTGGAGCCTTCGCGCTGTTCTTCTTCGGACACTACGTCGCCGGCAGTTTGGCAGGGCAGGAGACCATGGTCGTTGCGGCTATTTTCATCCTCGGCATCGTGTTGATCGGTGTGGAGTTGCTCGCAGCACCGGGAACGATTCTTCCCGGTGTTCTTGGGTTCCTTTGCGTCATGGTGGCGCTCGTCTATGCCATGTCCGGCTGGGAGGTTGCTCCACCCAGCGTTGAAGCGACTGACAGCGGCGGCATCAGCTTTAACTTTGCCACCTACGCCGTAGGCATTCGCAACTTCACCCTCGGCGTCAGTGGTGCGGCCATCATTATCACGCTGCTTGTGCTGTGGATGCCCGAACTGCGTCCCTTCCGTGCTTTGGTGCTGCAATCATCCGCTGGTGGCACGCTGGAGGATACCCCGTCGATGCAGGCCGCCTCGAAGGCCAAATCCGGTGACAACGGCACTGCCCGCAGCGCTTTACGGCCTTACGGTACCATCGAAATCGATGGTCGGCTGATCGAGGCAACCGCCGAGAGTGGCTACATCCAAAGCGGCGCAGCTGTCCGAGTCCGCGAAGTGCGGGGTGAAAAGATCATTGTCGAAGCGGTATAATCGCAATTTTTGCGAGTGCATCCGTGGGTTTTGATCGTTAATCTGTCCCGAAATATCCATGTCCAAAAACCTCAGTGCTCTCTCATTCCGCAAAGGCGTCGAAAAGAACGTCTTCGAACGCATGGTCGATGCCGCCGACAAGGCGGGCACCGCCGAAAAAAACGACCTCGTCCACCAGATGGGCCAGGATCACCTCTTTGGCGATGCGATCACGCTCGGAGCCGTGAGCTTCTACGACTTCCTCAAAAAGGAAAACGAGGGCAAAAAGGTCTTCGTCTGCAACGGCAGCGCCTGTTTGTGTGCGGGAACGCAGGACAAGTTGCACCACACACTGGAAGGCCACTTCAAAAAAGAAGAGATCGGCCACATCTGCTGCCTTGGTCGTTGCCATGAGGGCGCGGCGTTGCAATACCAGGGCAAAAACTACTCCGGCCAATCCGACGCCGCCTTGAGCGACCTTTTCAAAACCGGCCAAGGCGACAGCGAAGACCGCTACGCCGTCGTCTCCCACCTCCAGCCCGCGATTTTGACCGCCGAGTTCAAAGGCATCGAAGACTACTACGCCCCCTTCAAGAAACTCATCACCGAAGGCACTCACGACGCGCTCACGACCGAATTGAAGGACAGCGGCCTGAGGGGTCGTGGTGGCGCGGGTTTCCCGCTTTCGATCAAATGGGCCGGCTGCCGCGCCGCTGAGGGCAAAGTGAAATACGTCGTCTGCAATGCCGACGAAGGCGATCCCGGTGCCTACATCGACAAATACCTCATGGAGAAGCAGCCGCACAGCGTCCTGCTCGGCATGATGGTCGCCGGTTGGTACGCCGGAGCGGAAACTGGCGTGCTCTACATCCGCGCCGAGTATCCAGACAGCGTCACCATCATCAATCAGGCCATCGTTGACCTGCACGCCGCCGGATTGCTCGGAGTGAACATCCTCGGCACCGGCTTCAACTTCGTTCTGAAGACCATCAAAGGCGCTGGTGCCTACATCTGCGGCGAGGAAACCGCTCTACTCGCCAGCATCGAAGGCCTGCGCCCCGAGGTCCGCACGCGTCCGCCCTTCCCGGTGAACGAGGGCCTCTACCGCAAGCCCACCATCGTCAACAACGTCGAAACCTTCGCCAACCTCCGTGCCATCCTCACCATGGGTGGCAAAGGCTACGCGCAGATCGGCACGCCTCAGTCCAGTGGACCGAAGCTGATCTCACTCGACAGCCATTTCGTGAAGCCTGGCATCTACGAAGTCGCCATGGGCACGCCGCTGCAAACCGTCATCGACCTCGCGGGCGGCTTTAAATCGAAGATCAAGGCCATTCAAATCGGCGGTCCGCTCGGCGGCCTCATCCCGATGAGCCACATCGCCCAGCTCACCGTCGATTTCGAGAGCTTCAAAAAAGCCGGCTTCCTCCTCGGCCACGCTGGCGTAGTCAGCATCCCCGAGTCGATGCCGATGATTGAATACATCCAGCACCTCTTCCAATTCACCGCCGACGAAAGCTGCGGCAAATGCTTCCCCTGCCGCCTCGGCAGCACGCGTGGCAAAGAACTCATCGCCAAAGCCCGCGCCGACAGCAGCTACAAGATCGACCGCGAACTCATCACCGACCTTCTTGACACGATGGAGCAGACTAGCCTCTGCGCCCTCGGCGGCGGCGTGCCACTGCCAATCAAGAACGCGCTGGAGCATTTCCAAAGCGAACTCGCCCCTTTCTTCAAAGTCTAATTTCAAACGCGCCTTTTTATGGTTCAAGATCTCACCACCCTCACTGCTTTCATCGACGGCGAACCGCTTCGTTTCAATTCGGGCGAAACGTTGCTCAACTTCATCGACCGCCACAAAGGGCGCGGTTTTGTGCCGACGCTTTGTGATGCGCCGCAGCTTGAGCCGTATGGCGCTTGCCGCGTTTGCTCGGTGGAAGTCGCGTTGCAGGCCGATGGACCTCGTCGTGTCGTCGCATCATGTCACACGCCTTTGGCGGCGGGCATGCATGTGTTCACGGAATCGCCGAAGGTGCGTCGCCTGCGCAAAAACATCGTCGAACTGGTGCTGACGGATCATCCGCTGGACTGCTTGACCTGTGAGGTGAGCGGCAACTGCGAACTCCAGACGGTGGCTGCGAAGGTGGGCATCCGGGGCGTGCGCTATCCGGCGGGGGCGAATCATCTGGACCGTGCGAAGGACCATTCGCACCCTTACATGACCTCGGAACTCGCGAAGTGCATCAACTGCTCGCGCTGCGTGCGTGCCTGCGATGAGATCCAAGGGCAGCATGTGCTCTCGATGCATGGTCGCGGCTTCAACGCGAAGATCATCAAGGGCCTCGACCAGTCCTTCGCGGACTCGGAGTGCGTGAGTTGCGGCGCTTGTGCGCAGGCCTGTCCGACCTCGGCCATTAGTGACGTGTTCTTCTCGAAGTCCATCGAGGCGACGAAGAAGACCCGCACGATCTGCACTTACTGCGGGGTCGGTTGCAATCTCAACGTGTCCACGAAGGGCGATCAGGTGCTCAGCATCCAGGCTCCCGTCGATGCGGAGGTGAATCATGCGCACACCTGCCTGAAGGGCCGCTTTGCCTTCAAGTTCTACAATCACAAGGATCGCCTGCGGAAGCCGCTCATCCGTCAGGCCGATGGCAGCTTCAAAGAGAGCACCTGGGACGAGGCTTACGACCACATCGTGGCGAACCTCACTCGCATCAAAAACGAGCACGGCGGCAACGCGGTGGCTGGCATCTCCTCCGCCCGCTGCACGAACGAGGAAAACTACCTCATGCAGAAGTTCATCCGTCATGTGATGGGCACGAACAACATCGACTGCTGTGCCCGCGTCTGCCATTCACCGACCGCTTGGGGCATGCAGAAGTCCTTCGGCACTGGCGCAGCCACGAACAGCTACGAAGACATCGAGCACACCCGCTGCATCATGGTCATCGGTGCCAATCCGACCGAGGGCCATCCCGTCACCGGCGCACGCCTGAAACAGCACATCATGAAGGGCACACCGCTCATCGTGATCGATCCGCGCAAGATCGAGCTCGTCCCTTACGCGAAGCATCACCTCCAGCTCCGCCCCGGCACGAACGTCGCTTTGCTCAACATGTTCGCCCGCTGCATTTTGGACGCTGGTTTGGTCAAAATCGAGTTCGTGCGCAAACGCTGCGAAAACTGGGAAGAGTTCGAAACTGGCCTCAAAGCCCTCGATCTGGCCGAACTGGAAAAAATCACCGGCGTGCCGCTCGAAACCGTCCGCGCCGCCGCCATCGAATACGCCAGCGCCGAGGCCGCCATGAGCTTCCACGGCCTCGGAGTGACGGAACACGAGCAAGGAGCCAAAACGGTCATGCTTATCTCCAATTTGGCGATGATGACCGGCAATATCGGTCGTCCCGGCGTCGGCGTGAACCCGCTGCGCGGTCAAAACAACGTGCAGGGCGCAGCCGACATGGGCTGCCAGCCGCATCAAGGCGCAGGCTACTTTGAGATGAACGATCTCGACGTACAGAAACGCTACAGCGAATTTTACGGCACGCCGACTCCCACCGAACCCGGCTGGAAGATCCCGCAGATGTTCGACGCGGCCATCGAAGGTAAATTGAAGGCTCTCTGGCTCATGGGCGAAGACGTCGTGCAGACCGATCCCGATGCGCATCACGTTCGCCATGCCATGGAAAGCCTGGAGTTCCTCGTCGTGCAGGAGATTTTCATGACTGAGACGGCCAAGTATGCGCACGTCATCCTCCCCGCGTCCTCCTTCCTCGAAAAGAGCGGCACCTTCACCAACGCTGAACGACGTGTTCAGCGCGTGAACGCCGCCGTGAAACCCCTCGAAGGCACCAAGCCCGATGGCGTCATCATGACCGAGATTTTGCAGCGCTTCGGCATCGCCCAGCGCGATTACACACCTGAAGGAGCGCTCGCCGAAATCGCGCAGATTGTTCCGTTCTTCAAAGGAGCCACTTGGGAAAATCTCGACATCAACGGCAAGCAATGGCCGATTAAAGAAGGTGGCGTGGACACACAGATCATGCATCAAGAGCAGTTCACGCGTGGCAAAGGCCACTTCCATTACTTTGACTGGAAGGAATCCACCGAACTGCGCACCAACGGCGAGCAATTCCCCTTCATTCTCACCACCGGCCGCATTTTGGAGCACTACAACTGCGGCACCATGACCCGCCGCACCGGCAACAGCGAGATCGTCGTGCAGGATTACCTCTCACTCAATCCCGCCGACGCCCAGCGCAAATCCATCCGCACCGGCGACCGCGTCCGCCTAAGCAGCGCCCGCGGCGAGGTCGAGCTCGAAGCCCGCGTCACCGATGAAGTGAAGCCCGGCATCCTCTACACCACCTTCCACTTCCCCGAAGCCATGGTCAACAACGTCACCGGCCAAGGCTGCGACGCCGACACCATGTGCCCCGAGTACAAAGTCGTGGCCGCTGATGTGGACTTCGTGAAAGCAGGCAAGCCGAAGAAGAAGCGGATGCAAGAGATTGGGTGATGTGGAGTGGCGACGATTCGTCGCCATATCAACTTCATGCCGACGACTCGTCGGCCCTCCATATGTCCCGAATCCTCATCGTCACCGATCTGCATCAGCGTGCCGTGCTCTATGAAGCACTGGTAAAACTCTGTGACGAGGTGAAACCGAGCGCACTCATCCTCGGTGGTGATTTCCTGCATGGGACGGGGCTGCTGCCGTATGGGAAGACGCGACAACTGACGCACACGCAGTGTGCTGTTGAACTGCATCCCGTCACAGTGCCGATACTGTTTGTGCGCGGGAACCACGAGGACGAAAACTGGTTTGAGTTTCGCGACGCGTGGAAAATACTGCACGGCAGTGCTCCGCTGCGGCTGAATGGTTCGTTCGCGGAAATTGGCAAAGTCGGTGTGATTGGCTTTCCGTGTGCGATGGGGCAGGAGGAGGCGTTTTCAGAGGGAGAACCCCTCGGCGGCGAGCATTACGGCTACTGGCTGCCAACTTTGCTCCGAGACCATGGCGACGCGGCAAAGCAGCTTTGGGTCATGCATGAGCCGCCGACAGGCACGCGGCTCTCTTCTGCCGGTTCAGTGGTGGAAGGGCATGCGTGGTGGCGTGATGCCATTGAGGAGTATCAGCCCCAATTCGTGATCTGCGGCCATGATCATTTCACGCCGATCAAAAGCGATGTCTGGCAGGATTGTATTGGCGGTACAAAGGTGATCAATCTTGGCCAGCATATGGATGGGCCGCTGCATGCGACCCTTGTTGTGGAAAAGGACGGTGTGATGGGTTGCGAGCGGCTGGAGATGTCTTGATCTTAACTCACGCCTCCGGCAACTCTTGTCCCTTTGTCTCCGGTAGCAGTGACAGCACTAGCAGACCAATCACAAACAGACCCGACAGCATCGTGATGGCCACTGGTAGATCGTAAGCAGCCTTAATCTTGCCGGAGGTGAATAGGATCGGTGCGGCGAGGAGGCGACCGGTGTTGAAGCAGAAGCTGGCACCGGTTGCGCGAAGGTGATCGGGAAACAATTCGGGGAAATACACCGCGAAGCCAGCGTGGATGCTTAGCGTGACGAATCCCATCACGGGCAGCGCAATAAGCATCTGCCAGTGCGTCTGCGGCAGAAAGCAGACCATGGGAATCACGATGAGCGAGAGCATCTGCATCAGATAGAAGGTGCGTTTGCGGCCGATGCGCTCGCAGATCGGACCGAAGGCCAGCATGCCCAAGCCGCCGCCGGTAGCTTGCACGATGCCGTAGGCGAACTTGGATTCCGACTCGATGGCATCCTTCGCCCAGCCGAGTTTTGCGAGCATATGACTCATCAAGTCCTGCCCAGCCACCGTGACACCCCAAAACGTGCCGAGTCCGACGGCGGCGAGCGTCATGCCGCACAGCGCACGCAATCGCCATGTCGGATGACTGAACAACTCACGAAAACTGCCCACGCGATCTCCCATGGTTTTTTGTGCGGCTTGCAGACGTTCAGGCTCTTTGATAGAAGCCCGAACCCAGAGTGTGAGCAGTGCGGGAATCACGCCGATGAGATAACCGTAGCGCCAGTTCGCGCCCACCCACATGCCTGTGATGCCTGCCATCCATGTCGCGAGCACACTCGTCGAATGGAAGATACCGGAGGCACGCGCGCGTGCCTCTTTGGGAAACACTTCGGCGACCAACGCCGCCGCCACGGCCCATTCGCCGCCCACGCCCATCGCAACGAAGAAACGCAGCGTGCAGACATGCCAGAGATCTGTCGCGAAGTAGGTCAGGCCGGAAAAGATCGAGTAGAACAGGATCGTGACGATCATCGTCGGACTGCGGCCCCAGCGATCTGCGAGCATGCCAAACAGCCATCCGCCCAACGTGCCGCCGACAAGAAAGATGCCGAGCACGATGTCGCCCCATTCCTTCACACCCGACGCATCCGGTGCCTGATGGAGAATCTCCGCCAGCATCGCCTTCCGCGTGATGTTGAAGATCTGCCCCTCAAACGCATCGAACACCCAGCCCAGCGACGCGACGATGAGCACGAGCCACTGATAGCGGGTGACGGAGGAATACCATTTTTGGGAGACTGGTGCCATGACGGGAAAATATGAGGAAATCCGAATGACGAAGAAATGTCGAAGCTAAAATGCTGAAAGTGGTTATGAAACACGTCCTGCCATGCCTGCTTCTTCCCTGGTTCCCAATCATCCGCACATTCGCATCGTGGCGAGTTTCGATGAACTGGTTTCCATACCGTTTGGTGATGGCGTGAACGCTTTCTGCTGGCCGCGCACTCTCGAAGGCGATTTCGCTGAGGTGCTGGAACATCTCACGGTAGGGCAGGGGATTACGCATCTCGGCGAAGACGATCTGATCACCCTGCCGCTCAGTTCCGCAGGCCGCACCGCCATCGCAACCATGCTTGCCGACCTCGCCATGCTTCGCGCGCACGGGTTGGAGCCGACTCTGGATTGTATCAATGGCTACGTGCAGCCCGAAGAAACCGGCCCCGTGCGCACCGATGTCTGCTCCTGGCATGTGGACAGCGCCACCTGCGAGGCGGACACCTACCTATGCACCTACTTCGGCGCATCGTCGGAGGGTCTGCCCAATGAACAAGCCATCCGCCGCGTCGATGTGCCCGAGACACATGCGTTGCTTCTCAAAGCGTATGGCGGTGCCGATGACGAAGCCTTTCGCGAATGGTTGAACGACCACTACTACGACCTGCACTACGCACCGCTCCCAGACGCAAAGCCCTACACCTTTGGTGTCGGTAATCTTTGGCGTGTCGCCACGCTGCATGATGAGTGTTCAGTGCCGCCGTGCATTCATCGCGCCCCGGATCCCATTCCTGGACAAAAGCGCTTGTTGCTCATCAGTTGATGGCGCCATGACTGCCGATCCATCAATTTGTCGAAGCTGCGGTGGGTTTAGAACTTCAGCAACTCTCCCACGGGCAGTGGTTTTCCCTGCCTGATGGATTCTTCGGCGACGAGGCACAAACCGGCGGACCAGAGACCATCAAGCCCAGTGGTGGCAGGTTTCTTGCCCGTGCGCACCATCTCGACGCATTGGGCGATTTCTTCGCGGAGTTCGAAGACTTCACCACTGTGCTTTTCGAGCTTCACGGTTTCGAGTTTGTCGCCGTCGAAGACCTTGAGGAAGTATTCTGGCTCAAGCGTGCGGTCGAGTGCGCCGCTCCACGCGGCCCAGAGTGCGCCCTTGGTGCCGCTGACTTTGACGGTTTGATGATGCTCAAAGGCCGCGAGAGTCTGCGAGACGACCGCGTAGCTGCCGTTGGCGTATTTGAACATGGAGCTGAAGTTATCGAACAAGGTCGGGCGCTGCGGATCGCGTGAGTTGCCGTAGGCGTGGAGTTCCACGGGATCGCCGCTGCTTTCGAGATACCAGCGTGCGAGATCGAAGAAGTGGATGGGTTCTTCGAGCACCCAACTGCCGACGCGGCTCTGATCGTAACGCCAGCCGGAAGCGCCGAAGCGGTAAGGTTTGCGCGAAAGCTCCACGAGCACGTATTGCGGATCGCCAATGGTTCCTGCGTCGATGATATCCTTGATGCGACCCCATTGTGATGAGAGGCGGAGTTCGTGGCCGACAGCCAGATGCACGCCGAACTGCTGAGCTCCGGCCACGATGGCTTTGCAATCGTCGAGTGTGATGGCCATGGGCTTTTCCAGCAGGACGTGCTTGCCCTTCGCCATGGCCGCGAGCGCGATTTCGCGATGCGTGTGGCTCGGCGTCGCGATGTCGATGATGTCGAATTCCGCCTGCTCGATCATTTCCAGGCTGTCGGCGAAGATCTGGGCTTCGGGATACAACTTCCGCGCTTGCTCCCTCGAAGCTTCGGATGGCGCGGTGATGGCGACGAGACGCGCATCGGGATTTCCCGCGATGGATTGTGCGTGGAATTTGCCCCAGGCACCGAATCCGGCGAGAGCGAAGCGAACGGGTGAAGACATATCAGCGGCGAGGTGCGGTGGTGAGTGGCGTGACGGGATTTTCAACGCGGCGGCCTTGAAGTTCGTTCAGTCGGCAGGTGGGGAGATGTGGCAGCACATGCTTGGCGAAGAGTTCGCACTCTTCGAGATGCGGGTAGCCACTGAGGATGAAGGCGCGCATGCCCATGTCCATGTATCGGTTGAGTTTGGCCAGCACTTGATCGGGATTGCCGACGATGGCGCTTGCGCAACCGCTTCTGGCGAGGCCAATGCCGCTCCAGAGGTGGTCTTCGATGTAAAGGTCCTTCGATTGCGCACGGAGTTCGTCCTGACGCTTCACTCCGGCGCTTTGGCTGTCCTGCGATCTTGCTTTGATCTCGGCTCCTTTGGCGGCGTCGAGCTTGGAAATGAGTCGATCAGCGGCAGCGCGGGCTTCGGCCTCGGTTTCGCGGACGATGACATGGGCGCGAAAGCCGAAGTCGATCTGACGGCCATAGGCGGCGGCTTTTTCGGACATCACGCGCATCGTTTCGGCGATGCGGTCTTCGGTTTCCGGCCACATGAGAAAGACATCGCAATGCTTCGCACACAAATCCTGCGCGGCGGGCGAGATGCCGCCGAAGTACATGAGCGGGCCACCGCTTTGCTGGTAAGGCTTGGCGGGTTCGGTGGTGGGGAGGCTGATGTTATAGAACTCGCCTTTCCACTCGAAGGGGCCGTCGGTGCGCCACATGCCTTGCAGAATCTGAATGATCTCGCTGGATCTAGCGTAGCGGACTTCGTTGCTCTCCTTCAGGCCGGGCAGGTCGGAGGAGATGATGTTGATGCACAGGCGGCCTTGAGCGATGTGATCGACAGTGGCGATGGCGCGTGCGAGCATGGGCGGCCAGACTTCGCCCATGCGCAGGGCAACGAGTTGATTGATCTGTTTTGTTTGTGGTGCCATGGCGGCGGCAAACGCCAGCGCGTCTTGTCCCGCAATCCAGCCGGAGGGCAGCAGGATGTTTTGATAGCCGCGGGCGTCAGCTTTTTTCACAATATCGCCGCAGTGCTCGTAGCTGGAGCGCAGGCTGTCATCTGGCACGCCAAGAAATTTGTAATCGTCTGCGCAAAGTGCGGAGAACCAGGCGACTTCGGCCTTGCGGTCAGGCGTACGGATGGGTAGAGCAGTCATACTGATAACTAGTGACAGGTAGGACTTGTTTCCTGTTACCTGAACGACAGCAATCAATGTTTTACTCAAATGCGTAAAAATCCGGTGGTCCAAAATGAGGTGCTTGGCGCGGTGATCCTGCAGGTTCGCAGTATGCGCGCTAGATCGCGGACCACGCTGTCAAAGGCTCTGCGCCTTTCGCCTTCAACGGCCGGGATGTATGTGGACCGTCTGATCGCGGAAAAATATCTGAGCGAATCTGGCGTCAGACAGGGGCCGATGGGGCGGCCACGGCGGTTGCTGACGACACTGGCTGATGCAGGCTGGTTTGCCGGAGTGGAATTTCATGCGCAACGAGTGCAGGCGGTGGGCGTTGATTTTTCAGGCAGAAAGACGGCTGCGGTGGTGCGTCCGCTACCAGCGAAAGTCACGGCGGACGTGGTGATCAAAACCATACTCGTTTGCGTCAAGAAACTGGCTGAAGCCATGCACGGGCCGTTGTTGGCGGTTGGCCTCGGTGCGCCGGGTTTGGTGGACCCAAAGGCGGGCCTAGGATTGCACTACGCTTTCATCCCTGATTGGAATCAGGTGCCGGTCTCCAGTCTGATCGGCAAGCAACTTGGTGTACCGGTCATTTTGCAGAACAACCTGCGTGCGATTGCCCTTGCCGAGCGCTGGTTTGGTATGGGTCATGAATTGAATGATTTCGTGATTCTCGGGCCGCGCAGTGGTTTTGGAATTGCGATGGTGCAGCAGGGCAAGCTGGTGGAGGGAGCGCACTATGCCGCAGGTGAAGTGGGTCGCTGGCCATGGCCACTGGGTGGTAGTGAGGTCGCCAGTCAGGAACTGCATCATGTGCTCAACGCACCCGCGACGTGGCGACGGCTAGCGGGTGCCTCGGCGCAGGCGAAACTGCCGGAAGATTTGCGGGTGGAGCTGGCTGAATTTGCAGAATCTGATAGCGCGGAATGGCATGCGATATGTGCGGATTTCGCGCGCGTTATCGGCTGCCTGCAACTGCTTACCGATACCGAGGTTTTTATCCTCCATGGACCACTGACCTCACTGGGGGAGCGTTTTTGCACGTCAATCATCCAGGCAGCGCGTGCGCTACCACCCGCGCTAGCAGCAGCACCGCTAAAGGTGGTGCCTTCGGCGCTCGGTGATGATGCTGGTGCACTTGGTGCAGCGAGTCTGGCGATGGAAGCTTGGTCGCCAGCCTGAAATCTGCGAAATCAGGCATAAAAAAACCGGGTGGCAGGATTTCTCCCGCACACCCGGTTGATGAATTGGAGAATTACTTCTCCAGCGTTTCGTTGGCGGCCTTCCAACCGGAAATGCCGGCGGAGAGGTGCTTCACGTTGGTGTAGCCAAGTTGGCTGGCAGCATTGGCCGCAGCTTTGTAAGCGCTGCAAGCAGGACCGCCGCAATAGGCGACGACGAGGGCACCCTTGTCGGCTGGCAACGCAGTGGCGAGGCTGTCCTTCTGGGTGGCGAAGTTGATCGCACTAGGAACATGACCAGCGG
>CANIZT010000012.1 GCA_947471905.1 Verrucomicrobiaceae bacterium | reverse complement strand
TCCCAGAAGCTGTAGCTGAGCGTCACCACACGCACACCGGCCTCGACGAGTCGGCGGGCGAGTAGAAATTGCTCATTGAGTCGCGGTGCGGCATCGCCCTGAATTTTTTCGGTGCCCTTGCCATAGCGCTCGCGGATCTTCGGCGACTCCTTGGAAAGATCGAGCGCATCGACCAACTGCGAGGAGGTCAGAATGCCATAAGCCTGCTGGCGGAAGACATCGATGCCCGCCATCGTGCCCGAGGCATCCGTCTCACGACGGAACGAATCAAAAGCAGAAAGCAGACCTCGACGATCTCCCAGACGCTCCAGAGTCACGCCATTGAGCGACATGTCTTCCTTCCCACGTTCCAAAGGCATGAAGGGCGCATGCGCCACACCGAGAAAGCTCGGACGTCCTTGGTTGTAAGGCGTGTGCTTCATGTGCTGCGAGAGATTCACATAGCTGGGCACGGTGGGCGCTCCGCCTTTGAGCTTCGACACCACGCTGCCGATCTCCGGCCAGCCGCCGGGAGGCGCATTGTTGCTTAGGCGGCCTGTCACGCACTGAAAGCTCTCATGCCGGTCCTTTGCACCCACGACGCTGCGAATGAAGCTGAACTTGTCCGCCATCTTCGCCATGCGCGACAGGTGCTCGCTGATCTGGATGCCCGCCACATTCGTGCCGATGGCCTTGAATGGTCCGCGTACTTCCGAGGGTGCATTCACCTTGATGTCATACATGTCCTGATGCGGCGGCCCGCCCGGCAGATAAACCAGAATGAGCGCCTTCTGTGATTTGCCGACTCCCAGTTCCGATTCCGCACGCAGCAGCTCGGGGAAACTCAAGCCTCCTAGACCGAGTCCACCGATGCGCAAGAACGAACGGCGCGAGAGGCCATCGCAATAGCGGTTGGCAGTCTGTTTGGAGAAGAGGGTGAGCATTGGAAGTCTAACGGACGAAGGGAAGAAGGTTTTGCAGCAGCGGGACGTGGCAACGACGCTATTCGCGATTGATGAACTCATCCAAGTTCATGAGCACGCGCGCTGTAGCCACGAGCGTGGCTGCTTCGATGACTTCGGAAGGCGAAACGGCCTTTTCGATGAAGCCGAGAGCTTTGAGTGCTTCCGTGCCGCCGTTTTGCACGCGAGTCTTTTGCTCCGCGTGGAATGATTGCAGACGCAAAAGCTCTTCTGCACGCGGGGCGCGGTTCAAAACGAGCTGGAAGAGCTTCTGGAGGCGTTTTGATGATTCTGACGAGTCTTCGCGCATGACGCGTAGGGCCAGCGATTGCGCCGCTTCGACGAAAACACCGTCGTTCATCATCGCGAGAGCTTGCAGCGGTGTATTCGAGCGTTCCCGTCGCACACAAGCATCGGCGGCGTCTGGTGCATCGAAAGTGGTGAGCGTAGGATAGAGCACGCTGCGCAAGGTGATGATGTAGAGGCTGCGGCGATAAATTTCGTCACCGGGGCTCGCCTGCCAGTTCGACGAGCGGCCGACATCGAACACGTCCTCCGGCAATGGCGGGCGAAAACTCGGCCCGCCGATGGTGGGCTTCAAAAGGCCGCTGACAGCGAGCGCGGAGTCGCGCAAGATCTCTGCATCAAGGCGAACACGGTTTTGACGAGCGAGGAGCCGATTCAGCGGATCAATCACGACGATGTCATCGCGATGCGTGGAGGACTGGCGATAGGTGTCGCTCATGACAATGAGCTTGATGAGCCGTTTGCGGCTCCAACCGTCGCGCATGAACTCGCTGGCGAGCCAGTCGAGCAGTTCAGGATGCGAAGGCGATTCACCGCTCGTACCGAAGTCATCGGGCGTGCGCACGAGACCAGTGCCGAAGAGCTTGCTCCAGATGTGATTCGCCGCGACGCGGCTGGTGAGGGGATGATTGGGCGACACGAGCCATTTCGCGAGATCGAGGCGATTTGGCTCGGGCTGTGAAGGCTTCTGCATCGGCGGTAAAGAGGAGAGGCTCGCTGGCACGACATCAGGGCCGCGCCGGGTGTAGTCCCCGGCCATGTGGACGTAAGTTTGTCGACGATCCTTGATCACCTCAGCGAGGGCGGGTGCTTTGGATGTCGGCTCGTCGCGGTCCTCGGTGTTGTCAAAAAAGGCGTAGAAGCTGTAGTAGTCGCGGATGGTGATGGGATCGTATTTGTGCGTGTGGCACTGCGCACAGCCGACGGTGAGGCCCATCCAGACGCGCCCCGTGGTGTTTACGCGGTCAGCGAGGTTTTGGAAACGCGCTTCTTCTTTGTCGAGGCCCGCTTCTGTGTTGAGCGCGGCATTGCGATGGAAGCCGGTGGCAGCGATTTGCTCGCGCGTGGGATTGGGCAGCAGGTCACCGGCGATCTGCTCGATGGTGAATTGATCGAAGGGCAGGTCGCGGTTGATCGCATCGATGACCCAGTCGCGATAACGGTAAGCATTCGCGCGAAGGCCGTCGCCGAGGAAACCGTTGCTGTCGGCATAGCGGGCCATGTCCAGCCAGTGACGCGCCCAGCGTTCGCCGAAGTTGGGAGAGGCGAGGAGTCGGTCCACGACCGATTCAAACGAAGATGGCTGACGAATAAAGGACGCAACATCCTCTGGAGTCGGTGGCAGGCCGGTGAGATCGAGATAAACACGACGGATCAGCGTGGCCGGATCGGCTTCAGCGGCCGGCTTGAGATCGTGTTTGGTGAGTTCTTGCCCAATGAAGGCATCAATGGGGTTCCTGCGTTTCGATGTCGGCACGACTGGCCGCTTGATCGGCGCAAAAGCCCAGTGATTCTGATATTCGGCCCCTTCAGCAATCCAGCGACGAAACAGATCGCGCTCGGCTTTCGTTAGCTGCTTCGGCGAGGATGGCGGCGGCATCACATCATCAGGATCAGCGGTGGTGATGCGATGCCAGAACTCGCTGTCATCCGGTTTTCCAGGCTTGATGGCTTTTTTGACCGCCTCCGCCCGCACATCGAGTCGGAGATCGGCCTCGCGCTTGTCTTCGTCGGGACCGTGGCAGGCGTAACACTTCGCGGCAAGGATCGGCCGGATGTCGCGATTGAATTCCACTCGCTGCTCCACCGCGAGCAAAGGTACGGCAGCCAGCAGTGAAAATGTCGTGACGAGATGCATGCTACTTGGTCAACTCCGCAGCCGCTACTTGCGCCTTCGCCAGCACATCAGCGAGCGCGACTGGCTTCCCACCCTGGCGCAGGCTTTCGTCGGCGGCTTCCATGAAGGTGAAGATCTCGATCGTCTCGACCTCGCTCACGGGCGGTGTGCCGGTGCGGAAGAAGGTGCCGATCTGGCGGCAGAGGGCTTCGTAGCTGATGGTTTTGGCTCCTTGGCGCACACCGGCACTGCCGAAGACGAGCGCGCCGAACTCCGACTTGCCTTTCACGATGCCGCGATAGGTGCCGACGCGGCCATCCTTCCACACGCCGGTGACTTGATCGGTGATGGGGCCTTTGGTGCGTGAAACGGTCTCGCAGCCAGTGCCCATGAGCGCGAAGAGCGACTCGATGCCGTGGATGGCGTAGAAGAAAAGGTCAGGCGTGCCACTTTGATACGAGCACGGGCCCCAGGTCATCACGCTGAGGATGTCGCCGATCTCGGGGTTCGTCTTCATGGCGATCAAATCGGCCCCGAAACGCGAGGATGAGCTGGACCAGACCTTCACGTTGCTCTTCTTCGCGAGTTCAAAGATCGCGATGGCCTCGGCTAGTGTGCCTGCGACAGGTTTGTCGATGAAGACCGGTTTGCCCGCTTTGAAAATCTCCCGCGCTTCTTGCAGATGGATGCGGCCATCCACGCTCTCCAGCAGCACTACATCGACCTTCGCGAGCAGTTCAGCGATGGTCGGCACGATCTCCACGCCCATGTCGCGAAGCTGCTGGGTGAACTTCTCTTTGCGGTCCTTGCTCGCCGGCATGTCAGTGCCGCCGGTATAGCCCGTCGTGACCTTGATGCCCGCAAGCTCGCCCGTCGTCTCGCCTTTGTTGAAGAGCTTCGTGAACGCTGGCACATGCGAGGTATCGAGGCCGATGATGCCTGCACGGAGTGGTTTGAGGTCGTTTTGAGCGAAAGCAGAGCTGACGGCGAGGAGGGAGAGGAGGATGCGTTTCATGATTTGGAAATGTTGTTTGTTGGAATCGAACTCAATCCACATAGCGCAGTTCATTGCTGGCGAGCAGGGCCTGGCAAAACGCGGCCCAGGTGTCGAGTTCGCGGCGTGGGTGATCGGTTTGCGTCGAAACGAGCATCGAATCGGCCTCGCGGAGGAAATCGAGACCGCGCTGGAGTTCGGCAGCGCTGGCGTCGCGTCCCAACGCGCTGCGATAGGCTTGGGCGATGCGTTTCTCCGCCTCGGCGGGTGTTTGGAGCAGTCGCTTCGCGAAGCGGCGTGATTGCTCGATCACAAAGGCGTTGTTCAGCAGATACACCGACTGCGTGGCAAGCGTCGAACTGTCGCGCTGGGCGACGACGGTGGTGGCGTCGGGCAAATTGAAGGGCGTGAGATCCGGCGGCATCGAATTGCGCAGCATGAGCAGATAGACGCTGCGCTGAGAGCTGGGCTGATGCAGTGACGGCAGTTCATTGATGAGCACATCGCGATGCTGGATGAGCGAGCCGCTTGCTGGCTGCGGATTGAGCTCACCGGTGGCGAAGAGCATCGTGTCGCGAATCGTTTCGGCATCGAGACGACGACGAAGATGATGTGAAAACATCGGCGCACTGCCGCTGCGTGACGCCATTTGATACGTGCGGCTCAGAACGATGCTGCGGATGAGTTTCTTGATGCTCCAGCCTTCGCGCATGAAGCGGGTGGCGAGGTGATCGAGGAGTTCGGGATGCGTCGGGCGCTCGCCGGAGAGGCCGAAGTCGTTCGGGGTGGTGACGAGGCCTTCGCCGAAGAGTTGGAGCCACACGCGATTGACGAAGACGCGGGCGGTGAGCGGGTTCTGCGGGCTGGCGAGCCACTTGGCGAGTTCGAGGCGGCCGCTTTGCTTTAAATCAGTGACGGTGCCGCCGCCGCAGGCGCTGAGGAAGCCACGCGGGATGGCTGCGCCGAGTTTCTTGGATTCGCCGTCGATGTTGAGTTTGCAGTCCTCGATCTTTTTGGCTTCGCGAACGCCCATGGCGAGCGGCGCGTCGGCCTTGTAGGCGAAAGAGGGCTTGGCGGGCGGACGATGAGGCGGGTTGTCTTTGACGATCGGCTCCAACTCGGCACGCGGCGTGACTTTGGCAGCAGCCTGAAGCTCGTGTAGCGGTGTCTGCGGTGCGGTGAGGCCTTGATGCGCGGCGGCACCCCACATCGTCTCGGAGCTTTTGAAAATGCCGGCGAGTGCGTAATAATCGCGAGTGGGGATGGGGTCGGTTTTATGATCGTGGCAGCGGGCGCAGCCGACGCTGAGACCGAGGATGCCGCTGCCGATGACGTTGATTTGATCGGCGATGACATCCATCTCGAAGTTCTCGTTCATGGCCTTCGCGGGCTTTGCCCCCAGCGCGAGCAAGCCGGTGGCGATGAGCTGGCGGTCACGCTGCGCAGGTGAATCGGCTGGAAGCAGATCACCGGCGAGCTGCTCAGTGATGAAGCGGTCGTATGGCAGGTCTTCGTTGAAGGCACGGATGACGTAGTCGCGGTAACGCCACGCATGCGGGAAGCTCGGATTGCGGCTGAGGCCGTCGTTGCCGTTTGATTCGGCGTAGCGGGCGACATCGAGCCAGTGGCGGCCCCATTTTTCGCCAAAGTGAGGGCTGTTGAGCAACGAATCGACGTAGTCAGACAGGTCGGACATGTCATACGCGTCGGACGGTGGAAGGCCGATGAGGTCGAAGGAGAGGCGGTGCTTCAAAATGGCTTTTTCAGCGTCGAGCGCTGGTTGGAGATTGTTTTGCTCGATTTTCGCCAAAATGAAGGCGTCGAGTCTTTGGCGGGGCCAGGCGGTGTTTTGGACTTTCGGCGGCTTGGGGTCGGAAATCGGCTTCAGGGACCAAAGCGGCTCCTGCGCGGTCTTTTTGACGATCTTTGGCGGCTCGTTGCGTGGATCAGGCGCCCCCATTTTCACCCACTCGACGAAATCATTCACGATATTGTCCGGCAGGCGCTTCTTCGGCGGCATTTCGAGGCCGTCGTAGCGCACGGCCTGCACGATGAGGCTCTCCTCCGGCTTGCCGGGAATCAAAGACGGTCCCGACTCGCCACCGACGATCATTTCAGAAGGCGCATCGAGCAGCAGCTTGCCACCGAGTTTCTTCGCGCCCTGCGAGTGGCATTCGTAACATTGCTTCACCAGCACGGGACGAATCTTGCTCTCGAAAAAAGCATACTGGTCAGGCTTCATGTCTGCACCACCAACCACTGTCCGCAAGGCAAGCATCAGCACGGCAATAGTCGCGAAGCTGATGCATGGTTGCAGTTTGGGGTTCTTCATGATCGGGCTTTTTATACGAGCCGATTGGCGCGGCTATTGCCCACAAATAGATTCACCCAGAACTTAAAGCAGCACGAGTGCGCTGACTCCATGCGCAGGGAACTGTTCGCCATTCATATCCCCAACCCAGACCGGGTTTAGGCTGATTACGCAACTCTCGCTGCCCGCTCACGCGGCCTCAGCGGCGGGGACATCCTCAACGTGTGCGTGAACGCGCTTCATGCGGGGGGCACGGATGATGATCCGACGAAGTGACGGGTGACGCAGAAGATGTTGGAGCGGGAGATTGGGAAGGCGGAGCACTCGGGAGAGAGGGACCGGAAGATGATTGGGTTTCAACCGAGTTGAGCTTCTTGGAAATTGCCTTTTGGGTGACAAGTCTTGTTGGCTCTGGACGTGGCGCGGGGGCGGGGTGTGAGGGGTGCTGATCTCGCGCATACTTCCGTCCAGGCACGATCTTGATCGGCTGAGTCAGCAAGTGCTTCTCGTAATGCCGACAATCAAATGAATCGCCAATAGCAGTCGAAGAAAGCATTGCAGCAGCGATGAGGATGGATTGGAGGCGCATGGCGCGCGATCATCCCGAACGCGCTAGGTCATGGCAGGCATAAACGGGAAGGAGTCGATCATGCGAAGCGTATGAAGCAGCACATGCTCACCTTCTCGGACCAAACTCAAGGCACCTCACGCTTGGCGCGGCGTGATTTCTTGCGCGTGGGCGGACTGGGGCTTGGTGGTTTGGCATTGAGCGACCTCATGGCCGCCAACAAAAGCCTCATCAAAGACAAGTCGGTCATTTTTCTCTTCATGCACGGCGGGCCATCGCAGTTCGAGACTTTTGATCCCAAGATGGATGCTCCTTCCGAGATCCGTAGCGTCACGGGGGAAATCAAAACCAAAATCCCAGGTGTGACTTTTGGCAGCACCTTTGAGCGACTGGCCAGTCTGGCCGACAAATTCAGCATCGTGCGTTCTTTCGTCACGGGAGATGCGGTTCACGACATCAAGACCATCGTCGGCAAGGACACGCTAAAGGCCAACATCGGCTCGCTCTACTCACGCATTGCCGGCCCTTTACGCCAAGGCAGTGCCATGCCGACGAATGTCGCACTCTTCCCGAAGGCAGTTTCATCATCAGCAGGTCCAGTGATCAAGCAATTCGGTGACTTTACCTCCAGTGGCGAGTTTGGCGCGACTTATCAGCCTTTCGTGCCGGGCGCTGGTAGTGGTGCTCAGTCAGACATGACGCTGAGTATGCCCCAGCAGCGGATGGATGACCGTCGCTTGCTGCTCAGCTCGCTGGACCAATGGAAGCGCGAGATGGATGCCTGCGCGGCCATTGGCGGCATGTCAGATTTTCAATCGCTGGCTTTCGATGTGCTCCGGCGCGGTGTCTCGGATGCGTTTGATCTCTCCAAAGAAGACCCACGCCTCATCGCTCGCTATGACACTTCCAAACTGCTGCCGAAGGACCGCATCAGCACACAATGGAACAACCGTGAGCACTACGCCGACAACGCTGCCACGCTGGGCAGGCTGCTGCTTATGGCACGCCGCCTATGTGAACGCGGCTGCGGCTTTGTCACGGTGACCACCAGCTTCGTTTGGGACATGCATGCCGACAACAACAACGCCCCCTGCCGCACCGGCATGGACTACGTCGGACGTCCCTTTGACCACGCCGTCTCCGCGCTCATCGAAGACATCGAAGCACGTGGCTTGAGTGAGAAAATCATGCTCGTCTGCTGTGGCGAGATGGGCCGCTCACCCAAACTCAACGCCAAAGGCGGTCGCGACCACTGGGGTGGCCTCGCGCCGCTCATGATCTATGGTGGCGGTTTAAAAATGGGCCAAGTCATCGGCCAATCTGCCCGCAACGGTGGTGAGCCTGCCTCCGAGCCGATCACCATCCCTGATTTGATCTCGACGATCATGCACACGCTGGTCGATGTAGGCGAGGCCCGCATCACCGATGGATTGCCACCAAGTCTGCTCAATGTGCTGACACGCGGTGAACCGATACGTGGGCTAGTGTAAAGTTTACTTCGTCTGATAGGAAATTGCTTTTTCGGACGACGGGTTGTGTTGGACGTGGCGCGGGGACGGGTTGTGAAGGGGGCTAGCATCTCGGGCACGCAGCCGCAGCCCACTTTCCGCTCCGCCATTGATGGCTTCCAACACCAGTGCTCGATCACGGTTCGCTATAAGGACCACGGCTCGATAATCTATGGGCAGTGCCCTCCGGCACAAGGAGTGTGGTAGTGTCCTCTGCAATGGAGAAGTGCTGGCGAGAAATCCAGATGAGTGCCGCCATGACCTTCCCCACAAAGATTCGGGGATATTGCACAAAGTCGAACAGCGACACGTTCAGTTTACAGCGCCTTTCGTTTTCCAACGACTTCCTCACCTCATGAAAAAGCATCTCAAGCCCACTTCTTCCCGCCGTGACTTCATCGCGACGGGCGCTGCCGTTTTCGGCTTCAATATCATCCCACGTCATGTTCTGGGAGCACCGGGTGTGCCTACGCCTTCGGAGAAGCTGAACATCGGCTGCGTGGGCATCGGCGGCCAAGGCGGCGGCGTTACGCGGGACCTCGCCAGCTTTGCGAATGTGCAGATCGCAGCACTTTGTGACGTGGAGCAGAAGCACGAGGCCACGATGGCGAAGGCCTATCCCGGCAGGCCGTTTTACAAAGACTACCGCGAGATGCTAGCGAATGAAAAAGGCCTCGACGCCGTGATGGTGGGCACGCCGGATCATTGGCATGCCCCAATCTCCCTCGCGGCGATGAAACTGGGCAAGCATGTGTATTGCGAAAAGCCGCTGGCGCACACCATTGAGGAGACCCGCATCATGGCAAAAGTGGCCTCTGAAATGAAAGTGGTCACGCAGATGGGCAACACCGGCCATGCTAGCGAAGGTCTGCGACTAACGAAGGAATGGATCGACGTGGGAGCCATCGGCGCGGTGAAGGAGGTGCATGTGTGGTCGGATCGACCCGGCAAGTTCTGGGATTCGCAGGGCAAACCACGGCCCACAGAAAAGATGGCCGTGCCGGAGACGCTCGATTGGAATCAATGGCAGGGTGCGGCCCCGGAGCATGATTACCACCCGCTCTATGTGCCCCGGAAGTGGCGCGGTTGGTTTGATTACGGCTGCGGT
The DNA here is from genome assembly GCA_947471905.1 of Verrucomicrobiaceae bacterium. GTDB lineage: Bacteria > Verrucomicrobiota > Verrucomicrobiia > Verrucomicrobiales > Verrucomicrobiaceae > Prosthecobacter. The sequence continues at coordinate 21,064 of CANIZT010000012.1, read as the reverse complement.
GCGCTCGGCGATATGATGGTGCACAATGCTGATCCCGCGTGGTATGCACTGGATCTCGATGCGCCGACGTCCGTGGAAGCGGAGTGCTCGGAGACCAATGCGGACTCCTTCCCGCTGTGGAGCATCGTGACATGGTACTTCGCCGCCAAAGGCAATCGCGGCCCCATCAAGCTCACCTGGTATGACGGCGGCAAATTGCCCACTCCACCGCCGGGCTTCGACCCCGCACGCAAGATCGGCGACAACGGCATCATCTTCCTCGGTGATAACGGCTCGATCATCGCTCCCGGCTGGTCCGGCACGCCACGCATCGTTCCCGAAAGTCAGATGCAGAGCTTCAAACTGCCGCCGCACACCATCGCTCGCAGTCCCGGTCATCGTGAAGAATGGGTGGCTGCCTGCCTTGCGAACAAGCCCGAAGATGCGAAGGCCAACTTTGCCTACGCCGCTCCCTACACCGAAGCTTTGCTCACTGGCGTGCTCCCCATCCGCCTCGGCAAACGCATCGAATGGGACAGCGCCGCCATGAAGGCCACGAACGCCCCCGAAGCGGATGCTTTGATCAGGAAGACGTATCGCAAAGGCTTTGAACTGCCCGCCTAAATACCTCGCTGCTATTCATTCTTGCTCCTAGCTGCTGGGAAATTGCTTTTGCGGGGTGCCGGAGCGAAGCGGCCTTGAGCGTGGTTCGAAGCCGGGAGGGGGAGGGAGGCTTGGACAAGCAAGATGCAGGCGGATGTCAGACGCATCGCAGAATTGTATGAGGAGCCGAGCTTAAATGGGTCACTAGCTGGTTTTTGCCATCCCTTCCAATTCCTCCCGCACTCGCTCGCGGCGCAACGCAGGCAAGGCGTCCGCTTCGGACTGCTCGTCCCGCGTCTGCGGGACTCGTAGTCCTGGGCTCCCGCCATGCCTGCGTTGGCTCTGGCTGCGCTAGCCGTCAAGCAGGTTGCTGCTGATTTGTAGCTCTTGCGCCACGTCTGCGACGGACTTTCCTAAGCTAAGCAGGCCAAGGGCTTGCTCCTTGAATTCGGCCGTGTAACCCTGATAGGTTCTCCGGTTCATGGAAGGACTTTCGTTAGTTGGTTTGTCCTTGGTCCAGAAATCTACAGCACCTCACATGACGGCGATGATGCTGGTGAAACCAAACTTGGCTAGGGAGGGCTTAAGCATTTTTCGGCATTCTATGGGATACCATTCGCTGGAGAGGGAGCAGAACGGATGACAAAGCCATACTCATGTGCCACCAATTCTCCTCCCGCAATGCACGCCTTGCCTGCCAAACTCAAAAATCGCTGGAGCCTCGGTCACAACTATCTCGCGGGCATCACTGCGGGTGACTGGATGAGATTGCTCCGGGAGAATCGCTTTTCGGTGGATGGAGCCTACTGGCACCGGGCTGCGTTCATCACGTTGTCGAGCATGATGAACTCGATCCATCGTGTGAGGGAACAAAGACGCTTTGACTCCCTGGTGGCCGGGACGGAAGTGGCTCCGCCGCTGTTCATCCTCGGGCACTGGCGCACAGGCACGACGCATCTTCACAACCTGTTTGCGCTGGACACCGACCAGTTTGCATTCGCGAACACCTACCAGGTGGTGAACCCTCACACGTTCCTCACGACCGAGGCGGTCAACACCCGGCGCTTTGCGTGGATGATTCCGGACAAACGCCCGATGGACAACATGGCCCTGAGCTTCGAAGCGCCGCAGGAGGACGAGTTCGCGCCGTGCCTGATGACCCTCCGCTCGCTCTATCTCGGGATAAGCTTTCCGCGGCGGGAGGAGAATTATGACCGTTACCTAACCTTTCGCGGTGTTCCGCGCGAAGAAGTTGAGGGATGGAAAACTGCGTTTCTCTGGTTTCTGAAAAAGCTCACCTTCAAGCACCAGAAGCCTCTGGTCCTTAAGTCGCCTCCGCACACGGCGCGCATCCGTTTGCTGTTGGAGATGTTTCCCGGCGCGCGCTTTATCCACATCCACCGCCATCCTTATGCGGTTTTTCGGTCGTTCCGACATTATTTCGACACCGCCGCATGGTATGCTTATCTCCAGCGCCCCGATCTGTCGACCCTCGACGACCGGATCATCGAACGCTACAACACCCTTCATGATGCGTTCTTCGAGGAACGCAGCCTGATTCCAGAGGACCGGTTCCACGAAATCCGGTTCGACGACCTCGAGCGTGACCCGATGGGCCAGATGAAGCAGACATATGAAAAGCTGGGGCTGCCCGGGTTCGATGGATTCGCCCCGAAGCTGCAACGATATGTTGCGACGCTTTCCGATTATCGAAAGAATGAGTTCCCACGGCTCGATGCAGTTGCACGGCAGAAAGTCTCCCGCGCATGGCACCGGAGCTTTGAAGCGTGGGGCTATCCATTGTCCGATGAAAAAATCCATTGATAGCATCGCACCAGGACCCCGTGGTCATTGGCTACTGGGCAGCCTCCAGGAGTTCAGGCACGACGTGCTCGGCCTGATGATGGAGTCGGTGCGTGCGCATGGGGACGTGGTGCGCTTCCGTCTCGGGCCCCAGGTGATCCATCTGCTCAATCATCCCGACCACGTGCAGCACGTTCTCCAGCGGAATCATCAGAACTTCGATAAGAATACGCGCAGCGCCTCCTTCATCAAGGCCGTCACCGGTGACAGTCTGCTGACGGCCAACGGCGAGTTCTGGCAGCGGCAACGCCGTCTCCTGCAGCCTGCCTTCCACCGGCAGAACATCGCCGCATTCACCACTCAGATGACGGAGTCAACCGGAGCGATGCTTGAAAGCTGGCGATGCCGCAGCGGCGACGCCGGTCCGATAGACTTGGCCCCGGAGATGATGCGGCTCACTTATACAATCGTCGGACGGACGCTGTTCAATACCGAGGTGGGTTCCGACGCGGACGCTATCAATGGGGCCATGCAAACGATCCTGCCACACACTTTTGAACGATTGGGTCGGGTGTTCAACTGGCCCGACTGGGTTCCGACGCCTGCGAACCTGCGCTTCAGCCATGCGCTGCGCGTGATTGATACCACCGTATTTCGCATCATCGCCGAACACCGCCGCTCCATGACCGGAGACGGGCCTACTCAGGGAGATCTGCTCACGATGATGCTGCGGATGCGCGATGAGGAAACCGGCGAGGGGCTGAGTGACCGGCAACTGCGCAATGAAACCATCACCTTCCTACTCGCAGGCCATGAGACCACGGCCAACGCGTTGACTTGGATTTTCCACCTCATCTCACAGCACCCGGAGGTGGAACGACTGTTGATGGAGGAGGTATGCACGGTGCTGGGAGGGAGGGTTCCAACGTTCGAGGATCTGCCGCGTCTGACCTACACGAAGATGGTCGTCATGGAGTCGATGCGGCTATATCCGCCAATCTGGATCATCGAGCGACGCGTCATCCGTGATGATGAGGTTGGCGGCTTCCATCTTCCCGCTGGTTCGGCCGTAGTAATCGCTCCATATGCCCTGCATCGTCATCCAGCCTTCTGGAAGGATCCGGAAAAGTTTGACCCCACACGCTTTGAGCATCTGCCGTCGGAGGCCTACATTCCTTTCGGCGCGGGGCCACGCTTTTGCATCGGCAGGGAGTTCGCCATGCTCGAGGCGCAGGTGATAACCGCGATGGTGGTGCAAGCATTTCACCTGCAACATGTCCCCGGTCATCGAGTCGAGCCGTGGCCCGGAATCACCCTGAGGACCCGTCACGGATTGTTGATGACGATACGGGAGCGCTCTTCCCAATGAACCGTTGCGCGTCCGTTTCAGGTTCACGCGACGGAGGCAGTCAACAGGGCTCTCACTGGGTTCTCCTTTGCGCGATCCTCGCATCGTCCATGGCGTTTGTTGACGCGACGTCGCTCAGTGTGGTCATGCCGGCGCTGCAACGCGAGATGTCCGCCTCCGGCACGGACCTGCTGTGGATCAACAACGGATACGCCCTCCCCCTCGCCTCGCTGCTGCTTCTCGGCGGCGGGCTTGGCGACCGCTACGGCCGGAAGCGAGTGCTTAGCATCGGGATCATCGTGTTCGCCGTGGCGTCGCTGGCATGCGGACTTGCGGTTCGGATACCGTCGCTCATTGCAGCGCGTGTGTTTCAGGGAGTCGGGGCCGCCTTGTTGATTCCAAGCTCGCTGGCGATGCTCGCGACCTTCTTCGACGAGTCGGGAAGAGGAAAGGCCATCGGAAAATGGTCCGCTGGAAGCGTGGTGGCCTCCGCCTTGGGTCCGGTGCTGGGGGGGCTACTGGCTGGCACAGGACATTGGCGTTGGATTTTTTTTCTCAACCTTCCTCTCGCGGCGGTTTCGCTGATGCTGCTGCGGCTGAAAGTTCCGCGGCTGAACGAAGATGCTTCGACAGGACCGCTCGATTACCGCGGTGCCTGGTGGGGGACCGCTGGTCTTGTGGCGATCAATTACGGGCTGATCCGGTGCGCCGAGCCAGGGGCTGGCAACCCAGTGGTGCCAGCCGCGCTTCTCGCCGGTGTGATCGCCTTGTGCGTGTTCGTGAGGGTGGAACTGCGCGGCAGGAATCCGCTGGTTCCGCTCCGGCTGTTCAAGTCGCCGGTGCTCGCCGCAGCAAGTGTGCTCACTCTGCTGTTTTACGCAGCACTGAACGGCATGTTGTTTTTCCTGCCGCTGAATCTGATCCAGGTGCAGGGCTATGACCCGCTCCACGCCGGACTGGCCCAACTTCCGCTCATGATCATGCTGATCACCCTCTCTCCTTGGGCGGTGCGCTGGTTGACCGTCACGGCCCGCGCTTCCCGCTGACGATCGGACCTTTCACGGCTGGGGCAGGCTTCCTGCTCCTGACGTGTCCGGGGGTGGGACAAGGACCCGCCGGATTCTGGACAAGTTTCTTTCCCGGCCTGCTGCTGCTCGGTGCGGGGCTCGGACTGACCGCCGCACCGCTCAGTGCGGCCGTGATCGGGGCCGTCCCACAGGACCGTGTTGGCGCAGCCTCTGGCATCAACAGCACTCTCGCGCGCCTATCTGCTGTGCTGGCGATGGCCGTCTTGGGTCCCGTTTTCTTGAAATTGTTCGAAGGTTCCGTCGAGGAGCAAATGTCCCTCCTGAATCTGCCTGCCAATGTTATCGAGCAAATGCGGACGGATCTGCCAAGGCTTCTTGAAGCACCGCTGCCTTCCCATCTCGATCCGGAGATTTACGCGAAACTTTCGTCTGCGAAAAAGCTGGCGTTCGTCGATGCCTTTCGCGGGATCGCCGGCCTGGCCGCGGGACTGACGTGGCTCGGCGCGCTCATGGTGGCGTTCATGATCAGGCCGGATCCGACCCCACGCACGAAAGACGGCCCGCCGTGTTGACCGGGTTCAGTCAATACCTCACTCTTTCACGCTTCCCGGTGTGATTCTTTTTTGATGTGGTTCTGTAACCTTCCCATTTGTTTCCTGATCTACAGGGTGGAATGCCTAAACTTCATTACGCAGAGCTCTGGCGTGCCAGAGCAATCCCAACCTCCACTCGAAAACACGCCACTGTGACCTCCCTCGCACCAGCCCCAGCCGCCAATCGCTGGTGGATTTACCAACGGGAAAGGTTTCCCTTGCTGGCCCATGGCGTTCTGATCGCGGCGTTCAGTGCCTCGGCTGTGAGCTTTTCGGGTCTGCTGCGTGGCGGACATCAGGTGCCCCAACTGGCGTCCTATCTGGTCGCGTTCGTTTCCTCGTTTCTTCTTTTCCTGCAATTGCGGATCGCGGATGAGTTCAAGGATTTCGACGAGGATTTGCGCCATCGCCCTTACCGCCCGGTTCCCCGCGGACTCGTGAAGTTGCGTGAGTTGGCGGTCATCGGGGTGGTCGGCGCGATCGTGCAACTGGCGCTTGCGCTTTGGCTGGCTCCGGGACTGGCGCTGCTCCTGTTCCTGACGTGGGCCTATCTCGCGCTCATGACGCGCGAGTTCTTTGCGCGCGAATGGATCTGCGCGCGGCCGATCACTTATTTGTGGACGCACATGCTGATCTTGCCGTTGGCGGACTTCTATGCGACGGCCTGCGACTGGCTCCGGGCGGGAAGTGCAACTCCTGCGGGGTTATTCTGGTTCGTCGCCCTCAGTTTTTGCAACGGGGTCACACTGGAACTGGGAAGGAAGATCCGCGCCCCGGGAGACGAGGAGGATGGTGTCCGCACTTACAGCCGTCTCTGGGGACGGAAACACGCATCGCTTGCGTGGCTGGCAGCACTCATCGTGACAGCAGCCTGCGCGATTTTCGCCTCAGTGAAGATCAACTTCACCGGCCCCGTGGCCACCGCGCTTCTCATGCTTCTCGGAGTTGCCGCCTTGCTCGTTCACCGCTATCTGAATGAGCCGGTCACCCGCCGTGCGAGGATGCTCGAACATTTCTCCGGCGTCTGGACACTGGTGCTCTACCTGATGCTCGGTGTGGTTCCTTTGCTGTGCAAAACCATGGAGGTGCATCAATGAAATTCATCTTCTGGCCTGATGAATCGGATGACGGGGCGATGCTCGGAGGCAAAGCCCGCGCTCTTTCGGCCTTGCTCACGAGCGGCTTGGAGATACCGCCATGGTTTGTGATTTTGCCGCAGGCCTTCGAAGCCAGTCTTGCCGGATCCGAATTGGAGTCCCTGCGCTCGGGTGGAAACGCGCAGGAGTTCGATGCCATCCTCTCACGCCTGATGCCCGGACGTGAGATGATCGCGGAACTGGATCGCGCTTTGGTGCGGCTGTGTCCCGACAGGGATGTCGTGGCGGTCCGCTCATCCGCGCAGGAGGAGGACGGCAGTGAGGTTTCGTTCGCAGGGCAGTTGGAAAGTTTTCTCGCCGTCCGCGCTGAAGATGTGGCCGGGAAAATCGTCGAGGTCTGGAGGTCGGCGTTTGCACCTCGTGTCCGGGCTTATCGTGAACAGCACAATCGCGGGTTGAAATTCAGCGCGCCTGCCGTGCTCGTTCAGCGAATGGTCCGCGCAGATGTGTCGGGTGTTGCCTTCGGTGCTGATCCGGTTACGGGCCAGCGTAACCATGTGGTGATCTCGGCTGTTCCCGGTTTGGGGCAGGAACTGGTCGGCGGGGAAACGGACGCAGACACCTGGCATGTGGACGCCTCCGACAACGTGATCTTGCGGCAGACCGCATCCAAGCGTTCCGTGCTGCGCCTCAAACCGGACGGCATTCGTCGCGAGGCGCTCCTGGCGGATGAATCGATGCAACCTTCGCTGCGGGACGACGAACTCCGCGCTGTGGCGGCCATGGTCCGTCGCACAGGTGAATTTTTCGGGAGGCCCCAGGACATCGAATGGGCCATCGAATCCGGTCGGCTTTTTCTGCTGCAATCCCGCGCTATCACCTCACCCACCGGCGTATCACGCGAAGATGACCAGTTGGCGATCTGGGATAACAGCAACATCATCGAAAGCTATTGCGGCGTCACCACTCTGCTAACGTTCTCCTTCGCAAGGCGGGCCTATGAGGGCGTTTACCGGCAATTCTGCTGCATCCTCGCCGTTCCGAAAAAGAGAATCGCGGCGCATGACCAGACCTTCCGGCACATGCTGGGTCTTATGCGCGGGCGGATCTACTACAACCTGCTCAACTGGTATCGTGTGCTCGCGCTCCTGCCTGGATTCACGATCAACCGACGCTTCATGGAGCAAATGATGGGCGTGAAGGAGGAGATGCCGGCGGAAATCATCGCCGGCTTGAGTCGCGCGGGCTTTGGTGCGCGCTTGAAGGACGGCATCGATCTGGCGTTCAGCGTGATGGCCCTCGCGGTGAATCACCTGCGGCTGCCCCAGAAGATTCGCTGCTTCCGCGCGCGCCTTGACGCGGCGCTGCAACCCACGGCGACTTCGATCGAGACCATGACATCGGGCGAACTGTCATCGTGCTTTCTCGGTCTGGAGCGGAGCCTGCTGCGGCGGTGGGATGCCCCACTGCTCAATGATTTTTTCACCATGATTTTTTACGGCTTGTTGCGGGATCTGACAGCGAAGTGGGCTGGTGATTCTGCTGGCCTGCTCCAGAACGATCTGCTCTGCGGTGGAGGCGGAATGATCAGCGCTGAACCTGCACGGCGCATCGAAGCACTGGCGCAGATGGCGTGCGTGGACCGGAAATTTGTGAAGCTGCTCTGTGAGGCGCCAAGTTCTGCGATCGTGCCGGTGATCGAAAATGTGCCCGGGTTTCGCAAGGCTTTCGACGACTATCTGGCGACGTTCGGTGATCGATGCTTCGAGGAGCTCAAGCTCGAAAGCCCCACGTTGAACGACGATCCTCTGCCGCTTTTCCGCGCCGTGGGGCAGCTTGCATCGGCGCGGTTGCGGTGCTCCGGTTCTCCAGCCGCTGCAATTCCAGAAGATCCCCGCGCTTGCGCGGAAAAGCGCATGAGCATCGCGCTCAAGAGACGTCCTGTGCGAAGAATGATCTTTCATTGGATCCTGCGGCATGCCCGGTCAGGGGTGCGCGAGCGCGAAAACCTCCGCTTCGAGCGGACACGGCTTTTTGGTGTGGTCCGCAGGATTTTTGGCGCCATGGGCCACCGTCTGCACTCTCAAGGACACCTCGCGCAGGCCCGCGATGTCTTTTATCTCGAGATCGACGAGTTGCTCGGCTTCGTTTCCGGCGCGGCGACTACCACGCGCCTCATGGAACTTGTGAAGGTGCGCAAGGCTGAATTCGCCGCATATCGCGATGCGGTGCCGTTGCCGGATCGTTTCACGACGCGCGGCATTCCCAGCCAGTGTCTCCCTGCGGTTGAGCTCACGCCTTCAGCAGGAATCACCTCGGGAGATGAACGCCGCGGAATCGGCTGCTGCCCCGGTGTCGTGCGCGGACGGATCTGCAAGGTTATGAATCCAGGGCAATCGGTCGTGCGCTCGGGAGAAATTCTTGTCGCTGAGCGAACCGATCCCGGCTGGATCATGCTGTTTCCCGGCGCGGTGGGGTTGCTGGTCGAACGTGGAAGCCTGCTCTCCCATTCCGCCATCGTAGCGCGCGAACTGCGCCTCCCAGCGATCGTCTCCATCAGCGGTCTCACAGCATGGCTAAACGACGGTGACCATGTCGAGTTTGACGGCAGCACTGGGGTCGTCCGGAAACTCGCGCCTGACAGCGGCAAAGATCCATCACCATCATTGATCCAGTCAATGCAAAGTCAAAAAAACCATATTGGCGCAGAAACCTCATCAACGATAACCATCCTCACATGAACGTGGAAATGAGAACCCTTGCAGGCAGAATGCCCGCATACAACGTCGGCAACGCGGAACCGCATTTCAAACCACGTCTCGGCCAGCTTCTGCGCACCCTGCGCCTGGATGTGTCCTACGAGCGTGGCTCAGGCAGCCATCTCTATTATCGGGATGCTGAGAACCGCGAGGTGGAAGTTCTCGACATGGTTGGTGGCTACGGTTCCCTCCTGCTGGGTCACTCGCACCCTGATATCATTGCTGAGGCGCAACGTCTGTTGCTTGAAGGGCGTCCGGTTCACAGTCAAGGCTCGCGGCATCCTTATGCGGAACAACTGGCCCGCGAATTGTCCCGGCGCGCGCAGGGTGACTACTGCGTTGTTTTTGGAAACTCCGGCGCGGAGGCGGTGGAAGCTGCAATGAAGCACGCCATGATGGAATCGGGTTCGCGAACCTTCATTGCACTGGAGCGGGCATTTCACGGCAAGACTCTCGGGTCGCTCCAACTCACCGCAAATCCGCAATACCGGAACTGCTTCGAAATTTCTGGTGTGAATGTCATCCGCGTCCCCTTGAACGATGTGCTGCGATTGGAGGAGGCGTTCGCCAGCGCAGGTGATCTGGCCGGCTTCATCTTCGAGCCGATACAGGGCGAGGGCGGCGTCCGCCCGATGGAATCTGTTTTCGCCCAACGCGCATCGGAATTGTGCAAGGCAGCCGGAGTGCCTCTCATCGCTGACGAGTGTCAGACGGGGATGGGCCGCACCGGTACTTTTCTCGCCAGCGAAAACCTCGGGATCCAGCCCGATTACGTCATTCTCTCCAAGGCCCTCGGCGGAGGTCTGGCGAAGATATCGGCGCTTCTCATCCGGCGGGAGCGTTATGACGACGAGTTTGATCTGAAGCATACGAGCACCTTTGCAGAGGATGACTTCTCCTGCGCCATCGCGCTCGAGACACTAAAACACGTTGATGAATCACTGCTGGCGGCCTGCCGCAAGAAGGGTAAAAAACTGCTCGCGGGGCTTCGAGCACTCGCGGCCAGGCATCCCGGTGTTATCGCTGATGCCCGCGGCGTTGGGCTTCTGGCCGCCATTGAGTTCCGACCCCTTGCTCGTTCGTCTAGTTTCATCCTCCGCTTCCTGACCACGCAGGAGGATCTGGGCTATGTGATTACCGGATATCTCCTGAACCGGCATCGCATCCGCATTGCGCCGACCTTGAGCGATAAGTTCACCCTTCGACTGGAACCTTCGGTGTTGATTAGCGATGAGGAAATTGATCGGACGTTGGTGGCTCTCGATAACGTCTGCTCGCTGCTCGAACACGATGATGCTCTGCGACTGACGCGATTCTTCACCAATGGACCTAATGCACCCGCGGACGCGCCAATCGCGATGCGCAGTGACGGAAAGGCGGTGGCTTTTGACCAAGTGCAGTTCCGGGCACGGCAGAGATCCTGCCCAGAAGTGAAGGTCGCCTGGCTGTGTCATCTGGTGGATGCCGGTGACCTTTTATCTCTTGAGCCGTCGTTTGCCGGGATGCCGCACTCCGAGAGGGAGAAATATCTCGCCCACTGGGTGTCACGCGCTTCACCGGTCGTGATGAGTTCGGTCGATGTGAAGTCGGTGTTAGGGGATGCGGTCCGGTTTTATCCGATCATGCTTCCATTCACCTCCGACTGGGTGAAGCGACGAATGGACGCACGTTCGTTTGCGCCGCCCCGCGCGCTCGTTCAACAAGGCGTGGATGCGGCGCACGCGCTCGGATGCCAGCTTGTTTCCTTAGGGCAATACACTTCCATGGTGACACTCAATGGAACGAGAATCGAATCCCGTGGGCTTGGCGTGACCACCGGCAACAGCTACGCGATCGCGCTGGCGATCCAGGCTATTGAGCGTGCCTGCGACGACGCAGGAAAGGAAGCGGCGGAGTCAACTCTCGTCATCGCGGGTGCCTCAGGAAACATCGGCCGGACCTGTGCGGAAATCCTCGCGCCCCGCTTCCGGCGCACCATTTTGATTGGCAGCCGCAAGCCCGGCGCTCTGCAACGACTGCAAGTGTTTGGAAGAAAAATACCGAATGCTGTGATGACCGCTGACCTTTCCGCAGCGTGTGAGGGCGATGTTGTGGTCGCCGCGATGAACGCGGTCGATGCGCCGCTGAATTCTGAATGCCTCGCATATCAAGCCATCGTCTGTGATCTTTCCGTGCCTGCGAGTGTGCGGCCGGCCGTGATTGCAAAAAGGCCCGACCTCCTAGTGATCAAGGGCGGGATCGCCTCCCTGCCATTTCAGGAGGACTTGGGCATTGTCGGTTTCCCGCGCCCGGCGGGACAGGCCTATGGCTGCATGGCCGAGGCGATGCTGCTTGGATTCCAAGGCATCCGCGACCGTGAGTTCACGGGTCTACTGACGCCGGACCACGTAGGACGGGTTTCGCGCATGGCGGCACGACACGGGTTCAATCTGGCCGGGTACAAACGCACCTGCGTCCTCGGATCTAATTGCAAGGAGGTGGCGTATGAAGGCGCTTGCTAATCCAACCTCCAAGGACATTGGCGGCAAGGCACGCACGCTGGTGGAGTTGCAGCTCGCTGGGTTTCACGTGCCCGACTTTCTCTGCTCAACAGACGCGGCCAAAGCCGTTGAAATTCTCGGCTTGCCGCTGGCGGTGCGTTCTTCCGCCTCCGCCGAAGATGGGCGTGATGCCTCATTTGCCGGGCAGTTCCGGAGTTTTCTCAACCTGCGCACCGTCGAGGAAGTTCAGGCCGCGATGCAGGAATGCATGGAGTCAGTCGATGTCCCTTCGGTCGCGGACTACTGCCGCAAGAATGGCATCGACCCTGCATCGCTTGGCATGACGGTGATTATTCAACGCATGGTGCAGCCAGAGCTAGCCGGGGTTGCCTTCACAGTGAATCCATCCACGGGCGCCGAGGAGGTGGTTATCGAGGCCTGCGAAGGTCTAGCCGATGCACTGCTTTCGGGGCAGGGGAGGGCACTGTCATCCGACCACCCGCTGCTAAAGCGGCACGCGCCGGAAATCACACGAGTGGCGCGTTCCATCCAGCGGCACTTTGGTGCGCCACAGGATATCGAGTTCGCTATCGAGGACGGGCAGTTGTTCATCCTCCAGTCCAGGCCAATCACGCGCATCCAATTCGCCCCCGGTACTGGTGAATGGACCAATGCGGACTTCCGCGACGGTGGCGTCTCGTGCGGCGTTTGCACACCGCTCATGTGGTCGCTTTACGACTTCATCTGGGAAGCGTCCCTGAAGGGCTTCCTGCGCGAAATCAAGCTGCTCAACGGCGATTTTCCGGCGGCGCGCATGTTCTTCGGCCGTCCCTATTGGAATCTCGGAGCGGTCAAACAATGCCTCGCGAGACTTCCAGGGTTTGTGGAACGCGAGTTCGACAGCGACCTCGGTGTGAAGCCAACCTACGAAGGCGACGGAATCCACACTCCCGTCACGCTGCGCGGACTCATTGCGGCCCTTCCCACGGTATTTGCGATTCCCTCGATCTGGAAGAAGCAGGAACGCTTTGACCGCGATTTTCTCGCGGGCGGTTTCGAGCGGCTCATCCGGCCGTATCTTCAGGTGCCGGCGGAACCCGACGCGGCATTTCGTGACCTCATCGAGAAAGCGTACACGATCACCGAGTCGAACTACTTCCGCACCATTTACTGCGCGTCGCTGGCGAAACTCACCTTCATGGAGTCGTTTCCCGATGCCGACTACTCCAAGCTTGTTGCGGCGCTACCGGAAATGAGACATCTGGACCCCACGCGCGCGATCCGGGAGATGACGTTGCGTGGTGAGACCGACGTGACTTCGCTGCAGGAGCGTTTTGCCCACAGGAGCCGCCGTGAACTGGACATCCAGGCACCCCGCTGGGATGAAGACCGGGATTGGGTCGAGGCACTCTTGAGTCAGCACTCTGGCGGGGCCGGAGGCGATCCCCGCCCGGGCTACGATCGGGCCCGAGCAGAGGCGCTCGCCAGCCTGCCCTGGCACAAGCGCCGCGTCTTCAAACGCAAACTGGACCGCCTCCGGCACTTCCTTTGGCTGCGCGAGGAAATGCGCGATCTATCCAGCCGCATGTATCACCTCATCCGCCGTTATGTTCTCGCCATTGCCAAGCGGCGTGGAATAGGCGACGATATTTTCTTTATGAGCTTCCAGGAGATCATCGCCGACGACCGCTCCAGCGTGGAACGTAATCGCGGTGTCCATGAGGGCTTCCGGAACTTTAAGGCCCCCAACGAGATCGGGTCACGTTTCACCTTCCAGGCGGGCACCTCTTCGGGAACGCTGCGCGGAATCGCCGCGAGTAGTGGAATGGTTCGCGGCACGGCCCGCGTGGCGCGCAACATCGAGGAAGCCATGCGCGTGGAGAAGGGCTCCATTCTGGTCTGTCCGTTCACCGATCCAGGATGGACCCCTGTTCTGGACCGGGTCTCGGGAGTCGTGACCGAGACCGGCGGATTGCTCTCGCACGCGGCGGTGATCTGTCGAGAATATGGAATCCCCGCCGTCCTCGGCGTGCCCGACGCCACGGCCCGCATCCCCGACGGAGCCGTCGTGACGGTCCACGGAAGCGAAGGCCTAGTAGAGATTGAAGATCCGACAAAGGCTGCCTGCGAAAGCGGACCGACTTGAGAAGAAATGATCCGTAAACACCGAACCCGAACCACCGAAAGGACCAAACCTATGCACAGAAAAATCATCGTTTTTGTATGCGCGTGTCTTATGACATGCGGACTGGCGTCCGCTCAGAATCAAGCCAAACCCGCCGATGATCCGGCGCATGATGAACTGCGGGGGCTGCGCACCCAGATCATTGAGGCTATCACCAAAGGCGATTTCGATCGCATGCTCTCTTCAGTTCATCCGGATGTCGTCATCACCTGGCAGAACAACGAAGTGTGCCGTGGTCACAAGGGACTGCGCGATTTTTTCGACCGCATGGGCAAGGATACCTTCAAGGGTTATAAGACGCCACCGACGCCCGACGAACTTACCATCCTTCATGGAGGGAACACTGGAGTGTCCTTCGGTCAAACAGTCGCGGATTACCATCTGCTCGGAAGTACTCACGAGATGAAGAGCCGCTGGACTGCGACACTTATCAAGGAAAATGGCCGGTGGCTTCTCGCTAGCTATCACGTCTCCATGAACGTCCTCGACAACCCAATCCTGAGCTTGGCCAAGAACTCACTCTACTTGGCCGCCGGCCTGGCTTTACTCGCCGGGTTGGTTGTAGGGCGTTTACTCGGCCGCAGAAGCAAGTCGTGAACCGACTACTGAATTCCCAACCATTGCCTGATATGAGCCTCATCGCCGACCCCACGATGACATCGCCGAAGGCGCCGCCTCACAGCGAGGCGGCATCGCGTGCGGATTTTTCGTCGATCCGTTACGCCCAGTGCTGGGAAGATGCTGACATCCTGCTTGAGGCCCTCGATATTCGACCAGGGGATGTGTGCCTCTCGATTGCCTCCGCAGGAGACAACTCGCTTTCGATGCTGGCACGCAATCCTGCGCGGGTCGTTGCCGTGGATCTCAATCCCTCGCAACTGGCCTGTCTCGAATTGCGTGTCGCAGCCTACCGGGAACTGGACCACCCGGCCTTACTGGAATTCATGGCATCACGTCCAAGTGAACGTCGGAGACAACTCTACCAGCGTTGCCGCAGCCAACTCTCCTCCGCGGTGAGGTCGTTCTGGGATTCGCAGCCGAATGAAATCGATCGTGGCATCGGAGGGGCGGGAAAATTTGAGCGTTACTTCCAGACGTTCCGCGAGCGGGTTCTGCCGCTTGTGCATTCCCGCAAGATGGTCGCACAGTTGCTCAAAGGGGGGACTGCACAGGAGCGCGAAGATTTTTACGCTACGAGATGGAACTCATGGCGTTGGCAATTGATGTTTCGTCTGTTTTTCTCCAGATTCGTGATGGGGCGGATGGGGCGCGACCCGAGTTTCTTCCGTTACGTAGAGGGCAGCGTTGCCAAGCGGATTTTGAAACGCGCCAGGCATGCGCTGACCGTCCTAAACCCCGCCGAAAATCCTTACCTCAATTGGATCCTCTCCGGGGGCCATGCTGCCGCGCTTCCCTTTGCGTTGAGGCCGGAGAACTTCGAACTCATCCGCGACAATCTTGACCGGCTCGAATGGCGTTGTTGTCCGCTCGAAGGGTTTCTGGACACAGTGGATACCGGAACTCTCGGAGCCTTCAACTTGAGCGACATTTTCGAATACATCTCGGCGGAGAACTATCATCGGCTGCTGGAGCAGATCGTGCGATCGGGACGTCCGGGGGCGCGGCTCGCGTATTGGAACACGCTCGCGGACCGTCACCGCCCGGATTTCATGGCTGACCGACTCCGGTCCCTCGATGATCTCAGCGGCAGGTTGCACGCAAAAGACAAGGCGTTCTTCTACTGCGCGTTTTTTGTCGAAGAAATCATCTAGACCGAACCGAAGCGTGAGCCTTCTCCCGCCAGCACCGACCTTGGATGGACCGACCCCTACAACGGAGCAGGTGCCGCTGCCGCCCTACAATCTTGATGAGCAAAGTGGTCCCCGGCCCGACGCGCACCGGGTGCTGACCAACAAAAGTGGGTGTATTACCGGACGCTGCTCTCTGTGGTGGAGCCATACGCCGACACTTGCAGGACATCGGACGGGGCTTATTGGGCACTATGCAATGGCTACGTCCGAGTCTGGTTCACGCCTGCTGCAGGAGGCCTGTGATGAGCTTGCGCGCCAGGGCTGCACACTGGCGATTGGGCCTATGGATGGCAGCACGTGGGGCAGCTACCGCTACATCACCGGTGGCACCGATGCGCCTGCTTTCTTTCTGGAACCCAGTAATCCTCCAGAGTTGCCCGCACAATTTGTTACCTTCGGGTTCACGCCACTCGCCGTTTATCGTTCGACGCTGGTTGACCATCTGGATTCCCATGATCCGAAGGCAGACCGGGCGGAACGGAAACTGGTTGCGCGAGGGATCAAGCTGCGAGTCTTGGAAAAAGACCGTCTTACGGATGAACTGAAGGCTGTGTTCCGCATTAGTTTGGAGGCGTTTCAGAATGGATTTCTTTACCAACCGGTGTCGGAGGCGGAGTTTCTAGCTTCGCACGAACGACTGACGCCGTTTGTCCGCCCAGAACTTGTTCTTATTGCCATGCACGATGATCGCGAGGTCGGTTTCATTTTTGCCATCCCTGATCTGCTTCAAGCACGCAGGGGAGAGAAAGTGGACACCGTCATTATCAAGACCCTTGCCATACTTCCCGAACGTGAGCTTGCAGGGCTGGGTGTCTACATGGTCCGGCAGTTACACCGTATCGCGAATTCGCTCGGTTATCGCCGCGTGATTCATGCGCTGATGCATGAGTCGAACGGATCGCTGAACATCAGCAGTCGATACAGCAGACACTTCCGCCGCTACACTCTTTTCTCCAAGAAACTATGAATGTAGCAGCGCTGCTCAGCTCACGTGCCGCTGCCTGCGGCGGGCGGGCCGCAATCATCGATAGCTCTAGAGGGCAGCGGCGCACCCTCACATTCGCGGCTCTAGATCAGGCGGTCGCGCGCACTTCTGCATCCCTGCACACGTGTGGTTTGCGTGCTGGAGACTGCGTGCTGGTACTGCAACCCATGTCACTGGAACTCTACTGCGTTCTCATCGCGATCTTCCGGTTGGGTCTGGTCGCGATGTTCGTGGATCCATCGTCTGGCCGAAGACATCTTGATTCGTGCTGCAAAATGAGTCCTCCCAAAGCGTTCATTGGCTCCGCTAAAGCTCAACTCCTCCGCTTCATCTCACCCGCACTCCGTCGCATCCCGGTGAAGTTATGGATGGGGCCGCTGGTCCGGAGAGCGCTCAAAAATGATCAGCCTCCTGGGGGCGAAATATCGTTGCATGACTGTCCTTCCGAGGCACCGGCGCTCATCCGTTTCACCAGTGGCAGCACTGGAGAACCCAAGGCCGCATTCCGGACGCACGGATTTTTGCTGGAGCAACTCCATGTCATCGAGACCAACCTCAACCTTCGGGCCGGAGAGGTTGATATCGCAACCATGCCGATGTTTGTCCTTCCCAATCTCGCTGCCGGAGTCACTTCGGTGATTCCATCGGTCAATCTCCGGGCACCAGGTCGTATTGACCCTCTGCCCCTAATCCGGGAAATCCAGGCGTTGAAGCCGGATCGGATCACGGCGTCACCCTCTCTCCTCGAACGGCTCGCCGATTCCTGCGCAAAATCCTCTCAAACACTCGTGTGCTTCCGTCACATTTACACGGGAGGGGCTCCAGTGTTTCCACGCTTGCTTGATAAACTGGAGCGCATGTCGCCTGCTGCCGAAATTGCGGCGGTTTACGGCTCAACGGAGGCGGAGCCCATTGCCCACATCCGTAGCAGAGAGATCACGAATGCCGACAGACGTATCATGGAAACCGGTGGCGGCTTGCTCGCGGGCTTTCCAGTGCCGGAGATCCATCTGCGGATCGTGCGCGAGGATGCTCCGTGGTTGAAAGGTGCACTCTCCGACGCGGAGTTCGTTGCGTGCTGCCTGCCTGCGGGTGCCGCTGGCGAGGTGGTCGTGAGCGGTCCTCACGTTCAGCCGGGTTATCTTCATGGGATCGGTGACGAGGAAACCAAGTTTCGCGTTAAGGATTCGATCTGGCACCGGACGGGCGACGCCGGTCGTCTGGACTCATCCGGCCGTTTGTGGCTTCTAGGCCGCAGCAGCGCGAGAATTCACGATTCGCGAGGCACCATCTACCCGTTTCAGGTCGAAGCCGCGGTTCTCCTAGATCCACACATCGTTCGTGCCGCGCTCGTGGGCCACCGAGGCAAACGGGTTCTCGCTCTCGAGTTGTCGTGCACAGGGCAGCCTCCGATGTTGCAAGCCTACGCCAATGCAGAGATTGATGATGTCAGAATCTTTTCTCGTCTCCCATTGGACAAACGCCACAATGCCAAAATTGATTATGTCGAACTTCGGAGGATGCTTTGGGAATAGGTGCTTGCTCAATCGGCGTGACTCTCTGGAAAGCCTGCTATTAAGCCAGGGGGGAGATACTGCCGAGTCTGGTCTCGATGCACGTAATGCTAAACACGGTCGGTAAACTTGATCCATCATCTGGGGCTGATGTGCTCCTCTCCCACGCCAGTGACCTGCTGGAAAAGCAAGGAATGACCTTGGGCGATCTGGGTAACTACATTTCAAGCACCGCGCTGCCCATGTCAGAGCGCCTATTGCCAATCTTCCGGAATCTGGTCAAAGGGATGATCGAGCAGGTTCTAAAGGCCGGCGAGCGGCGTGTTGCCGATCTGGCTGCGGTCATGAAGGATGAGCACCTTTGAGGGAGCGCAGAGACCGGAGGATTGCCAGCGGTCGAGGATCTGTTCAACAAGCGCGGGTGTCTGAGATGCCGCTGCCTGTTGATCTCGACCTCGGGACCGTCGGGCAATTGACCATCGCTGTGCAGGCCGGTGACGAGATCGTGGGATACTTCACCGTTGAGCTGCTTGAGGAAACGGTACACCGGCCGGGTGTAGAGCAGGGCAGAATTCAGCCGCAGGTGCGCATGTTGGCTGAGCAGCTGGCGCACGGTGTTCAGCGCGAAGCGATCCGGAGCACGAAACGGCGGTCGCTGGGCGGCATCGCCAAAGATGGCCATCGGAGATTGCCAACCTTGATTCAACAGCCGACATAGATGGCCCAGTTTGGCGGGTTCGGTGGTCAGGGTCTCGATGGCAAGCAGTGGAAGCGTCTCATTGAAATAGCGTTCCACTCCCTCCCTGTCCGCCGGCGCTGGTGCGTAGCCGCTCACACAGCGCGAGATTGTAGGCGACCATGAGGACATCGCGGCCAGCTTCACCTCCGGCGTTTTCGGCTAGGCGGCGTGCCTGCTCGATGGCATACCAGGACTTGCCGGTGCCGACGCCACCCTCGATCACGAGTTTGAGATTGCCCGATAGCATGTCGAGCAACCGGTAGCTGGCGGTGGCCTGCCGCAGGATCAGCTTGTCGGTTTCCGTGATGAAGGCCTTGACCGCCTTCGGCTCCAATCCTTCGCCATAGGCATCGAGGAAGGTGGCCGTCTGCTCGGGGTGCACGGGACGCTGCTGGGGGAACAAACTCCGCCATGCAGCGGGGAAGTCCTTAACATCGTTGGCCGCGAGAATGAGCTCACGCGGAATGCCGCAAAACTCAGTGATATTCGAGGCGATCTGCAACAATGGGAAGACTAGGGATTTGGCCACACAAGGGTCCCTTCTTCCGCCACTGCTGCTTTGCATTCGCCTGAGCACTCCCGCGTGTTCCGTGAGGAGTTGGGTGAGGGGATTGTCACCATCCGCCGTATCCCAACGCCCCGTCGCGGCCTGATATCTGAGGCTTGATTTCACCTCCAGAACAGTGAGCCCGCCGTGTGGACCGAGCACCAGAAAATCCCCCTCACGCAAGGTGCCCTTGTCGTCCTCATACCGGTAGCCCCAGCGCACGATCCAAGTGTCAGGCAGCACCTCGTTCAAGGCCTGCGCGAAAAGAATCTCCGTGTGCTGGCATTTCTCAGGTGGGCGATTGTAGATCCAGCGGGGCATGGTGGAGTCGATGATGTCGCAGATTGAAAAGCCGCGCAATGTGCGGCAATCAAAGACTGACTATCATGCCCCTCAAATCGCTTATTGCCGAAGCCACCCGCTACGCCCGCTTCATCATGAAGTAGAGTGGTTTGCCTGGCATGCTTCCACCCAAATTCGTCGTTAATAAAACACGGCAGATGGGAAAGATGCTGCTGGAGGCGATGGGCGTGAAGGTGAATCCTTTGAAATGTGGGACGGCTTTGTTGCGGCGGGGTTTCTAAGACGACATAAGCTAGTGACTCTTTTGAAGCGTTTTTGGTGAATCAAATTGGGGAAATGAATCAAGATTTTAAATGGCCCGAAATATAGGCTACCTGTCAGCGTTGCAGCATCCTGTCCCACCATGAAAATCCTTATTCCTCTCCTGCTATTGTCCGTCTCACTGTTTGCCGATGATGCGGCTCATCTGATTTCGCAATCCGGTGTGAAAGGCGGCATCGTGGTGCATGTGGGTCTCGATGACGGTATGGTGACGCGGAAGCTGCGAGCGAATGAGTCGTATCAAGTCCAGGGTCTGACCACCAACGCGAGCGCAGTTACTGCCATCCGTGAATCCATTTCCAAGGCGGGTAGTTATGGGGAGGTCTCCGTTGAGGCCTGGGATGGAAAACATCTGCCGTATATAGAGAATTATGTGAACCTACTCGTCATCGAGGACGACAAGCTTGTGGCGAAAGAGGAGATCGACCGTGTGTTGACGCCGTTAGGTGTGGCGATGGTGCGCAAGGCGGGAGGCGGCTGGGAGAAGACCACAAAGGCATGGCCGAAGGGCATGGATGAGTGGACGCATTATGCCTATGACTCAAAAGGCAATCCGACTTCGAAGGATGTGCTGGTGGGTCCGCCTTCGCGCATGCAGTGGGTGGGAAATCCACGCTGGAGTCGCCACCATGACCGCATGTCGTCGGTGAGTGCGCAGGTGAGCGCAGGCGGACGCATCTATTACATCATGGATGAGGGTAGCCGGATTTCGATCCTGATGCCGGCGAAGTTTGCGCTGATCGCACGCGATGCGTTCAACGGTACTGTGCTGTGGAAGAAAGCGATCCCGCAATGGAGTACACATCTTTGGCCGCTGAAGTCAGGCCCGACGCAGTTAACTCGTCGTCTCGCGGCAATTGGGGACAAAGTCTATGTGACGCTGGGCATCAAGGATCAGATTACCTGCTTGGATGTAGCCACGGTTGAAGTGGTGCGCCAATATTCTAAGACAATGGGCGCAGAGGAGTT
>CANIZT010000011.1 GCA_947471905.1 Verrucomicrobiaceae bacterium | reverse complement strand
ATGACGAGCAGGCTGTGGCCTTCGTTGACGAGGCGTTGCAGCAGTTTCACCAGCAGCGCGATGTCATCGAAGTGCAGACCGGTGGTCGGCTCGTCGAGCAGCAGCAGGCTGCCGGAGCCTTGTTTCGCTTTGGGATTCGTGGGGTTCTCGATGAGGTGCCCGATGAGCTTCAAACGCTGCGCCTCACCACCGGAAAGCGTGTTGAGCGGCTGCCCGAGCTTCAAGTAGCCGAGTCCGGCCTCATTGAGCATTTGAAGCTGCGTCACGATCTGTGCGGCTTTCTTTGACGACTCAAACAACGGGCTGCTGAACCACGCCACCGACTCCTCGGCGGTCAAACCGAGCACATCATGAATGCTTTTTCCATGCAGCAAGATTTTCAGCGCATGCGGCTGATAGCGGCGGCCCTCGCACTCCGGGCAGGTCACATACAGATCGCTGAGGAACTGCATCTCGATCTTCTCGTAGCCATTCCCCGCGCAGCGCTCGCATCGGCCTTCGCCGGAATTGAAGCTAAAGAAGCCTGGCATGATGCCCTGCGCCTTCGCATCGTCTGTTTCGGAGAACAGCGTGCGGATGTGATCAAACGCACCGAGAAACACCGCTGGCGTCGAGCGCGGCGTGCGTGCCAGAGGCGACTGATCCACCATCACCACCTCGCGCAGGTCTTCATGGCCCGTGATCTTGCTCACGCGGCCCGGTTCTTCTTCACAAACCTCGCCACGCAGCTTTTGCAGGTTCCGGTAGAGCACGTCATGCACCAGCGTCGATTTGCCTGAGCCGCTGACGCCTGTGACGCAGCAGAACACACCGAGCGGAATGTCCACATCGAGCTTCTTGAGGTTGTTTTGACGTGCACCGATAATTCTCAAGTGCTGAGTGCTCAGTGTTGAGTGCTCAGTCTTGGTCTTTTTGGTTTTCGACGCCTCACTAGGCACTGAGCACTGAGCACTGAGCACTGAGCACTGAGCACTGAGCACTTTCCGCCTCTTTTCGGGCACCGGCACCGACTTCCTCCCAAACAAATAATCTCCTGTCAACGACCCTACCTTCGCGCTCAACTTCGACAGCGGACCGCTAAAAACCAACTCGCCACCTTTGTCACCACGCCCAGGTCCAATGTCGATGACGTTGTCCGCGCTACGCATCACGGCTTCTTCATGCTCGACGACGAGCAGCGTGTTGCCTTTGTCGCGCAGGCCTTCCATGACGCCGATGAGGCGGCCGATGTCGCGCGGATGCAGGCCGATGCTCGGTTCATCGAGCACGAACAGCGTGTTCACCAGCGAAGCGCCGAGACAGGTCGTCAGATTGACGCGCTGAAGCTCGCCACCGCTCAAGGTGCGTGTTTGGCGATCCAAATTGAGATACCCCAAGCCCGCACGATCCATGTAGCTGATGCGGCTGGCGATTTCGTCGCGCAGCATCGCGGCGGCGTGATCACCGTCTTTGAGCGACCAGGATTGTACCAACGGATGTAGATCGCTCACCGGCAAACGCCACAGATCCGCCAGCGTGTGCTCGCCGATGCGGAAGCTGTGCGCCTCCTTCTTCAAACGACCGCCGCCGCAGTCCATGCACTCGGTATAGGCTCGGTAACGGCTCAGGAACACGCGCACATGCATCTTGTAGCTGCGCGACTCCTGCCACTTGAAGAACCCGCGCACGCCATACCACTCACCGCGATTGTAAGCCTCCTCGGGATCGGCCCGCGTGCCTTCGATGAGCCATTTGCGGTCGGCATCGCTGTAGTCTTCAAACGGCTTGTGAATGTCCACGCCACGCTTCCGCGCCGCGCGTTCGAGATCGAGCTGAGATTCGCCATAGGTGCTGCCTTGAAACGGCCGCACCAGACCTTGATTGATGCTCAGCGACTCATCAGGAATCGCCTTCCCCATGTCGAGACCGAGCGTGCGGCCAAAGCCACGGCACGTCGGACATGCGCCGATGGGTGAATTGAAGCTGAACAAACCCGGCGTCGGTGCTGGCAGCGTGATGCCGCAGTCTGCGCAGCTCCAGTCAGTCGAAAAATGCCGAGTTTCATCGTCAATGCTCGTCGCCACCTTGCCTTTGCCGAATCGAATCGCTGCTTCCACCGCCTCGCTGATACGCGCACGCTGTTTCGCTTCGAGCGTGACGCGATCCTGAACCACCATCACCTGTGCAGGCAGTTTGCGCTCGGTGATTTCATCGAGTCGCACGATCTGGCCGTACAGCCAGATGCGCACAAAGCCCTGCGCTTGCAGGAAGGCCGCGAAATCGGCCGACGCCGTGTCCTTCGGCACCGGCACGGGAAAAAGAATCAGCGCCTGCTTGCCCGCATGGCCGTGCAGCAGCGTGTGCAGGATGCTCTCCGCCGTCTCCGGCTTCACGGGCTGCTTGCATGACGGACACGTCGCCGAAGCGAGGCGCGGGAACAGCATTTTGAGGTAATCATTTATCTCCGTGATCGTCCCGACCGTCGAGCGCGTGCTGCGCATGTTGTTCACCTGCTCGATCGCGATCGCTGGCGGAATGCCCTCGATCGAATCCACCTGCGGCTTGTCCATGCGCTCGAAGAACTGCCGCGTGTACGGCGAAAACGTCTCCACATACCGCCGCTGCCCTTCCGCATAGATCGTATCAAACGCCAGCGACGACTTCCCCGATCCGCTCGGTCCCGTAATCACATTCAACTTCCCCAACGGCAGATCGAGATCGATCCCCTTCAGATTGTTCTGCCTTGCTCCGCGAATGCGGATGACGTCATCAGAGATTTTGCGGCGGGCAGTTTTTTTCGGAACACGAGACATGGGGAGCGCGAGAGTATCGATACGCTCCGAAGTGGCAAACGGGCGCTCTACGTTCTCAATGAAGAGCTTTCAGTTGGGCGGCCGGAGCTTATTTTCCAAACGCTTTCTCCAACTCCTCCACCGTCGTCACGGGAGCCTGGCAGGTGAAATTTTGGCAGACGTAGGCGGCGGGTTTCCCGCCGACGGGTTTCATGCCGGCGAGGGCTTCGTTGTTCGTGGCGAGCCATGTTTGGGCTTCGCTGCCATCGGCGTGTAAAAGGGCGGCGTTGGGCAAAAACTGGCGGCGGAGATGTTGGGCGAGTTTTTGGAACTCGGGAGATGTTTTGTCGCCGGCGAGTACGATTTGCTGTTTGCCGCGATGGTGCAGGTCGAAGGCGATGGCCATGACGGGCACGGAGGAGGGGCTGCTTTGCAGGGTGGAGCCGAAGAGGGCGAAGATTTTCTCGGCCTGCTGCTTCCAGGTGTCTTTGGCGAGCAGGGCGCTGAGGCGCACGAGGTTGAGAGAGGCCAGAGAGTTGGGTGAGGGCTCGGCGCCGTCGTAGTCTTCCTTGATGCGGAGGACGCTGTTGGGCATGTCGGTGTGGACGCTGTAGTAGCCGCCGTTTTTGGTGTCGAGGAAGAGCGCGTCCATCTCGCTTTGCAATGCGGTGGCCCACTGGAGCCACTTCACGTCGAAGGAGGCCTGATAAAGATCGAGCAGGCCGTGAATGAGGCAGGCGTAGTCGATGGCGAAGGCTTTGGGGCCGCGCTGGCCTTCGCGCCAGGAGCGGTGCAGGCTTTTGCCGGGGGTGGTGCAGAGCTGGTCGTGGATGAACTGCGCGGCTCCAGCGGCGAGCGTGATCGTTTCGGCATCGCCAAAGGCGGCTCCGGCGCGGGCGAGGCCGGAAATGGCGAGTCCATTCCATGCGGCGATGATTTTGTCATCGAGATGAGGGCGCGGACGTTTGGTGCGGGCTTCAAAGAGCGTGCTCAGGCCTTTGTCGATGATGACTTGGACTTCTTCGGGGGTCTTCTGGAAGAACTCTGCGGTCTTCTTGAAAGAGACGGCACGGTAGAGGGTGTTGAGGCCTTTGAGTTCGCCGTGGGGATCGCTTTCCGGACGTGCGTTGCCATCGCGACGAGCACCGTAAGCGTAGCGGAAGATATTGCCGTCTTCTTTGCCGAGCAGCTCATCGATTTCGGACGCTTTCCAGACGTAGAAAGCTCCTTCGGTTTTGTGCGCGGCATCGGCGGTGGCGAGGCTGTCGGCATCCTCGGCGGAGAAGAAGCCGCCGTCTTTGTGACGCAGGTCACGCTTGAGGTAGGCGACGGTGTTGCGTGCGATAGTTTCAAAAAATGCGGTCTGCGTGATCTGCCAGCCTTCGACATAGGCGGTGAGGAGCTGCGCCTGATCGTAGAGCATCTTTTCGTAATGCGGGATGTGCCAGTAAGCATCGACGCTGTAGCGATGGAAGCCGCCGCCGACGTGGTCGCGCATGCCGCCATTGGCCATGCCTCGAAGCGTTTTGACGGTCATCTCCATGGCCCAGTTGCTCTCGGAGACGCGGTCTTCGCCCTTTCGCTCGGCGAGGATGCGATGGATGCGCATGAGCATGTTCAGCGAGGTCGGGCGCGGGAACTTCGGTGCGCCACCAAAGCCGCCTTCATGGTAATCGAACGAGCCAGAAAGGTCGTCGTAGGCCTTCTGCACCAACGTCTCGTGATTGATGTCGGTGACGGCGGTGTTTTCGTTGTCGAGATGGTCCTGCAGTTTCTCCACGGAGCGCGCGGCTCTTTCGTCGATGCCTTTGCGGTCTTCCGTCCACACTTTGTGCAGTTCGGTGAGCAGGTTCTTGAACCCGATGCGTCCCGGCGTGTTCTCCGGCGGATAATACGTGCCACCATAAAACGGCTTCAGTTCCGGCGTGAGGAAGACACTCATCGGCCAGCCGCCGTGGCCGCTAGCGGCCTGCACGTAGGTCATGTAAGTGAGATCGACGTCAGGCCGCTCCTCGCGATCGACTTTGATGGGGATGAAGTTGTCGTTGATCTGCTTCGCGACTTCCTCGTTTTCAAACGACTCACGCTCCATGACATGGCACCAGTGGCAGGTCGAGTAACCGGACGAGAGAAAGATCGGCTTGTCCTCGGCCTTGGCCTTCGCGAACGCGGCATCGCCCCACGGCAGCCAGTTCACCGGATTGTGGGCATGCTGAAGCAGGTAGGGCGAACGCTCCTTGGCGAGGGCGTTGGTGAATTTGTGGGCGGTAGCAGTCGTGTCGCTCATGGTGGGGCTAATGAGCTAACGTCCGCATGAGAGGCGGGGTTGCAAGGAGCAGGCAGTTCAGTTTGTGGCCATTTCCGCTCGGCGCACCAGTTGCCCAATGGTCAGCAGCTCTTTCTTGTCATAAGTGGCGCAACTGCCATCCACGAAGGTCTCTTTGGCCAGAATATTGGCACCTCTCCTCTGACGAATCGTGATCCGATCCTCCGTGGTGCAACCACCACTGTGAGGCAGCCGGTAAAATTCCAGCAACCGATCAAGGCGTGCGGCATCCGCCTCCTTCAGCTCCAGAGAAGCCATTTTCCGCCGGGAATGGGTCACGACTTTCTTGGTCGCTTCATTATAGTGGTCAGAGCAGTCCACGATCTCGACCATCCACTTTTTCGCTCGTGTGATGACGATTTTCTGCACCTCATGATGAAAACAACCATGCGATTGGAAGTTGATCTCAAAGACATCTCCCGGCTGGGCTTCAAAAAAGGAAACGCCACCTTTGGGCATACCCGTTTTCTCGGTGGGCTGCTGGCATGCCACGAGGCCAACGAGAATGCAAACAGCGGTTAACAGGGTTCGATAGTTCATGATGGGAGTCATCAATCCGCACTCCTCTATGTCGAGATTATTTGCTTTCGGGCTTCGGCAGCATCTTCGCCACGATCCACAGCAGCGCACCGACCACTAAGGCAAGCGCGGCCCAGAGCCACGGCGAACCTTTGCCGCTTTGAAGGGGATCGGCCTGATAACCGGGGAGTTTTTCTTCGTCGCCGAGCGTGGCTGCGACTTTGGTGGCGGTTTCGAATTCGCGGCGGACGAGCTGGAGATCGTAGTGCGTGCGGGTGGCGCGGCGGTTGCCGTAGCAGAGGTGGAGCGGCTTCGTGTCGGGAACGCGGAACAGCAGGCGCACCACGGGATACACGATGCGCACGCTGGTGATTTGCAGCGGCGCGTTGTCGCCGTTGTCTGTGCTGAGGCGCATGGTTTCGGCCCGTGGGGCGGTGTAGAGTGGAAGGTGGAAAGTGTTGGGCGTCTGCCCCGGCGTGCGCTGCCAGTTCGCGGTGCCGAGAATGCGCTCGAAGTGGCCCTGCTCGTTGTGAATTTGCTCGGTGACACTGAGGGTGCGTCTGAACAAGGGCGTGGGCGAGTCGAGCAGCAGGGTGCTGCCTGGAAAATTGGGAGAGGGCATCGTGATGTCCCACTTGGACCAGCTTGGAGCCTTCGGGTCGGTGACTTCGATGAAGGAGACGGCGCGTTCGCGCTCCAGGCCCGGTTTGATGGCGACGAAGGGAACCTGACGGCCCTCACGAACGATCCGCACGTCGTTGAGATCATTCTCGCAGCGGGCCAGCGTGGAGGGATCGAGCTCGAGTTCAATGACGCCGGCTTCGCTGAACTGAATGGCCCGCTGGAACGACCACGCGGAGACATCGATGGCCGCGCCGGTTTCGCCGACTTCGGGTGCGGTGGCGGTCTTGCGAAATTCGGCGTTTGCTTCGACGGCGCTGGCTGTGGCGGAGTTCGCGGTCGCATCGCGCAGTTTGTCGCTGAGCGCGGCGATGTCGTAGCGTGGCTCGGGAGCCTGGGCGTTGCCAATGTTGAGCTGCCAGTCGCCAGCGGTGTCAGCTTGAAACACGAGGGGCACCAGATGACGCGTGATTTCGACGCGGTCGATGTGCAGCGGCGGGCTGTCGCCGTTGTGAATGACGAGTTCGACCTCGCGTTTGGCGGCGAGCTGATGCGCGGGAATTTCGAGATCTTCGGCCGTGAAGCCGTCGTGCTGGATGCGGAACAGCGTGTGCGTCGTGTTCAAGAGCGTGGACACGCGTTGGAACACAAGGTCGGGCGTGTGAATGCGCACGGTTCCGAGGAGCACGTTCGAAGTGCCGAGATCGAGCGTGAGGTGGCTGGCGCTCTTTTCTTCGGTGCGGGATCGAATTGTCGCTGAATGCGGCACGGTGCGCAGCTCTGGCAGTTCACGCACGATTTGGGCGCCAGTAAAGACGACGGGGCCGCGGCGAGAATCGTCGATGGTGATGCGAAAATGTGTCCACACGGCCGGTGCAATCGGCAGGCGCAGACGTTCCGTGCCGTTTTGCCGACAGAGCACTTCGCCACTGCTCAGCGTTTGCCACGTCGTGCCGTCGTTGCTGGCTTCCAGCGTGGCGGCTTTGATGAAGTTCTGCGCGTTGGTTTGAAGCTCCACTTCCTGGATCGTGTTGCCGTCCGGCGGCTGGAATTCGAGCACCGTTGTGGTCGGATTCAGTGTTGCCTTGAAGCCTTTGGCATCGACGCGGCTCGGGCGCATGATGCGTGGCAATGCGACGATGTAGGGCGTTTCGACACCGGCAGGACTGATGACGCGCAGATCGTGAAACGAGGCACCACCGGTCGTGCGTGAGGCATCGAGCAGTGCGGATTCGAGTTCGAGACGCGTGAGGCCGGGCTGCGTGATGCGCACGGTTTGCTGATGCGTCCACGCGGCGAAATCAGCGGCACTGGCGACCGTGGACAGGCACAGAGCGAGGAGAAGGGGATGCGTGTTCATGATTTGTCGTCAGTGAGGAAGCGTTGATACAAGAACGAAGCCGCGAGGGCAATGATGGCGACAACGATGAGAGCGCCAATGCGGAAGATGCTCTCAATGTTCGCGAGATCGTGGAAAAACAGCTTCAACAGCGCCACGGCGAGCAGGCCGATGCCAGCGTAGCGTGTGTGCGGATTGCGCTTCCAGATGCCGAGGATGAGCAAGGTAAGTGCGAACAATGCCCAGGCGATGGTGTAGGTCATGTCACGGGCAAAATTGCCATCGAAGTCGAAGACAATCGAGCGGCTGCCGACGGGTGTGAACGCATCGGCGATTTCGATGTTGAGCAGCAGGAAGAGCAGGATGCCACCGAGCGAGCAGAACAGGCCGCGCAGGTTCACTTTGTCCCAGCAATGGTTGGGAGGCGTGAGCCAGGCGGCGGCGAAGAACATCGCCAGTGCGGAGAGGCTGTAGGCGTAGAGCTGCCAGTTGAGGATCGCGACGTCGCTGCGTGTTTGATAAGCCAGCACAGCGGGATTGAGGGCGAGACGGACGAACGAAGCGACTAGCAGCACGGTCCCGGTGCCACGCAGGCCGGGATGCGGCACACGGCGGAAGAGCCAGCATAGCGCGGCGCCTTCCAGCGCCCAGCCGAGCGTGATCCACTGCTTCTCAAACTGGATCGGGAAGATGAGCGTGATAAAAAACAGCGCCACACCACCGAACCACGCGAGTTGCGTGAGACGCGCGGGATTGTCGGCGCTGTGATGCTCCAACACGAAGACGAGGCAGAGCAGCGGAGCGATGGCGAAAGCGATGGGCAGCAGGCCCATCATCTGATTCGGCCACGCTGCACCGACGAGGCGATAGACGAGGCCGAAGGTGCCCAAACCGGCTGCGGCTGAGGCGATCCATGGCAACTGGCGTTTGGCGAAGAGGTCTTGGAACACGAGCGGGAAGGCCGTGAAGAGCAGGTAGAAGCCGAGATACCAGAGCAAGGGCGTGATCGGCTGCGCGGCGTTGAAACTTTGCTGATGCCAAGCCCATTCGAGTGCCAGCACGCAGCCAAGCGCCGTCGGAGCGAGCACGGTGATGCCGCTGATGCGCGTGAGGCCGAGCAGAAACACGGTGAGCAGCAACGCGAGGCCAAACACCGATGAAGGATCGGCCACGCGCAGATGCAGCGTGGCGAGAATGAGCAGTGCAAAGGGCAAAACGGCCGAGCTGACCGGCAGCATCGAGGCGAAGGCCACTTTGGGCATTTTGCGTGAGAGGAAAGTGCTGGCGATGCCAAACAGCACGGCGAAACCGCCGAGCACGAGAAGGAACTGGCTCAAGCTACCCGAGGTGTTCGCGGGAAGACGGAACAACCATGCTCCGGCGGTCAGTAACGTGAGTGCGAGTGCCGCGAGCACTGGCACCAAGGCTCCCGTGAAGATGGCGAGGCCGATAATGAGCAGATCGACGAGCAGGATCGCCGGCCAGATCATGAGGCTGATGGAATCAAGGCATAGCACCGGCATGAACAGCAGCACGAGTGTGATCACCGGCGTCCAGCCCATGAACGGTGTCGCATTCTGACTGCGGCGCTGCCACAGCACAGCGAACGCGGTGTGGAGTATGCCAAAACCGAGATAGATGCCCAGCGCATACGGCAGCAGCTCTGCGTTGAGTTTGGTGGTCGTCCAGATCGAGAGATGCAGGAACGTCAATGAAGCGATGATGCCTTGAGCAATGGCGACACGCGGCTGTTGCCACACGACGAGCAGCACAACGGCATTAATGCCAAGCACGAAGCTGTAGAGCAGCGTCGGACGTTCGGTGATGGCTCCGTAGCCGAGAAACACGAGCGCGGTGAACATCGCACTGCCACAGAGGGCCAGAGCAGAGCCAGCAGGGAAAGCATCGTCATCATCCCGTTGACGCGACCACCATGCGGCGAGCATGAACAGCGTCGCGAAGCCGAGAAACACGATCACAGGCGTCCAGGTGGCCGAACCGACGGCGTATTCGGACGAGTGGAAGAATTTGGTCATCCAGCCGCCCTGCATGAAGATCGTGCCTGCGGCCGCCAAGGCCGTGAGATGCAGCCAGCGCTTGTGTTTGGCAACGGCGAGCACACCAATGTCGAGCAGCGCAATGTAGCTGAAGAGGCCGACCGGGTTGTCACGACCGGTGGAGCAGAGAATCGGCGTCAAAAAGCCGCCGAGCATGCCCAGCACCGCGATGACCTGCGCCTCCATGCGCACCGCGAGTAGGAACGCGGCCGCGGTGATGAGCGTCATCATGCCGAAGGTCACGAGGGCATTGTCGAAGGGCGGAATATGATACAGCGCATGCGCGGCAAAGCTCACGCCGTAAAGAATGACGATGCCGGTGGCGCAGAGCGTGTGCGCGAGCGTGGCGTAGGGCTTGCGCCGCTGAATGACGACGCCAGCTCCCACGAGGCCAATACCAATCACAAAACCGATGGCCGTGCGCAGTTCGGGTGAAATCCAGCCGCGTTCGATGCTGAGCTTCACAAAGAAGATGATGCCGAGGAACAACGCGAGTCCGCCAACCCAGGCGAAGAGCTTCGCGCCCATGAATTGTTCGAGATTGATGCTGGGAGCCGGGATGGCACGCGGTTTGGCTTCCACGGACGGGCTGAAGCCCGAATTACGAACGGGGGCAGGTGTTTTCGTGACCGTCGGCTCAGGTTGGGGAATCGGCGGTGGCGCAGGAGTCTCGGGGACGGGCTCGACGGTGGGTATTGGAGCCGCCGCCGTAATGAACTCACGCGGTGCCACGGGCGGCGGCGCGAATTTAGATTGTGCCTCAACCGCAGGCTCCTCCTGCGGTCGCGGCATTTTGTTCACTGCTTCCAGCAACTCGATGCGCTGGATGAGCCGTGCCTCGCGTTCGATGGAGCGAGCCTGCTGCTCGCGTAGGAAGCCGATGTCGCGGCCCATTTGGCTAACTTGGCGGTTGGCGCGGCGGGCGGTGACGATGGCGCTGATGGGCAGTGCAAGGGCCAGAACGCCTATAACGAGCAAAGCGAAGATGATGAGTTCTTCCATAATGCTGTGGAGTGTCTCAGCATCGGTGGGCAATGGAAATTGATATTTCCAGGTGGCATCATTGATAAACCGTATAGGCTTTCACCAAGCGTATGAACGTCCACCACCTCGAACTCTTCTATTACGTGGCCAAAAATGGCGGTGTGAGTGCCGCAGCGCGGGCCATGCCTTACGGCATTCAGCAACCGGCCATCAGCGCACAGATCCTCCAGCTTGAAGATGCGCTCGGCGTCACGCTGTATCAGCGGCGGCCGTTTCAGCTCACGCGGGAGGGCCAGACGCTCTATGATTTCATCATGCCATTCTTCAGCGGGCTGGCGGAAATGAGCGACCGCCTGCGTGGCGGTAGTCAGAACCGACTGCGCATCTCGGCGGCGGAGATCGTGCAGCGGGATTATCTGCCGGAGCTTCTCGCCCGCATGCGCCGGAAGGTGAAGGGCTTTCATTTCACGCTCACGCATGGTCGGCAGCAGGAGATTGAGGCGCTGCTGGCGGCGCAGGAGATCGACATCGGTCTCAGCACTCTGATGGACAAGACCGCCGCGAACATCGAAGCCCGCGAACTGCTGCGTCTGCCAATGGTGCTGCTCGTGCCGAAGACCAGCGGCGTCACCAAGGCCGCGCAGATTTTCGATCAGGACCGCATCGACCTGCCGCTCGTGGCCCTGGATGCGAAGGACGTGCTCTCGCGGGCATTTCAGGCCGCGCTGCGGCAGCGTGGTGTGGACTGGATTCCGAGTCTCGAAGTCGGCAGCCTCGATCTCGTGCTGCGCTATGTCGCCGAAGGCTTCGGTGCCGGCCTAGCCCTGCGTCATCCGCGTGTTGAACTGCCCGCTGGTGTCAAAGCCCTCGCGCTTGATGATTTTCCGCCGCTGAGCTTCGGCGCGCTGTGGACCGGACGCCTGTCACCGCTGGGTGAAACGTTTCTCGCCGAAGCGACGGCGGTAGCGGGGGAATTAGCGTAGCGGCCAGAACATCGGCACCATCGCCAGCACAACGAGGAGCATGGCAACGGTGAGGCCGCCGCCGACTTTAATGAAGTCGTAGAAGCGGTATTTGCCGGGGCCATAGACGAGGATGCAACTGGGCTCGAAGGGGGTGAGCACGGAGGCGGAGGCGCTGAGCATGACGCCGATGGCAAAGGCACGCGGGCTGGCTCCCATCGACGTGGCGGCCTGCATGGCGACGGGTAGCACGACGAGCGCGGCGGCGGCGTTCGACATCGGTTGCGTGAGAAGGACCGTGAGGATGCAGAAGCCGGCGAAAACGGCGAAGACACCCCAAGGTTGCAGCCAGGAAGTGATGGCATCGGCCACCATGGCGGCGGCACCGGAGCTTTTCATGGCCTCGCCGAAGGCCATCATGCCGCCGATGAGGATGAGCAGCCGCCAGTCGATGTTGCCATAGGCATTTTCGAGACTGATGCAGCGGCTGAAGACGGCAAACATGGCGACAATGACGAAGGCGACCGTGTCCGGCACCCAGCCGAGGCTGCTGACGATGACGGCGAGAATGAAAGCCGCCAGCAGCACGATGCCGCGACGCCGTGATTCTGCGCTGGCTTGATGTTGCGTGAGAACAATAATCTCTGCGCCTTCTTCGATGGTGCGGAAGCGTTCGGCGGGCCCTTGCAGCAGCAGTACGTCACCAGCATGGATTTTTTCGTCGGCCATGTGATGCAGTAGGGAGCGGTCGCTACGCATAAGGGCGAGTACGGAGAGGCCGGTGCGCTGGCGGAAGTTGCTCTCACGCAAAGAACGACCGACAAGACCGGAACGCGGCGTGATGACGACCTCAGCGACCTGGGCACCGCTCATGTCGATGCCGGAGCTGCGCAGCGTCACGTCTTCGAGAATGTCGAGACCTTCGATCTTCTTCACCTTGATGAGGTTTTCAACCTTGCCGGCCACGAGCACGATATCGCCTTCGTTGAAGTAGATCTGCGGCCCCACATCGAGCGTGTCGCCTTGGCGAGTGATCTTGAGCACCTGAAACTCCATCGCGGAGAAGTCGGAATCGAAGGCCTGTTGTCCGATGAGTGGTGAACTCGGTAGCACGACGACTTCCGCGAGGTATTCACGCATCGCATCACCGCCATCGACGCTGCTGCGATCACGTTCCGGCACCATGCGCGTGCCGATGAAGACCATGTATAAGATGCCTACGAGCACTATAATCACGCCGACACCTGTGAACTCAAACATGCCCAGCGGCTTCAGCCCTAGCTTCGTGATCGCACCGCTTACAGCCACATTCGTGGAAGTGCCGATCAGCGTACAAGTGCCGCCCATAAGCGAGGCAAAGGCCAGTGGCATGAGCAGACGCGATGGCGGGATGCGCAAGCGCCGCGCCAGACCCATGACCGGGCCAACAAACACCGCCGTAACGGTCGTGTTGTTCATGAAAGCGGACACTCCACCGACCACGGCCATCAGCATGCCCATCAGCCGCCGCGGCTTGGTACCAAGCGTATTCGCCAAGACGCTGCCCATCGTGTCGAGCACGCCGGTTTCGCGTAATGCCGCACCGATGACAAAGATCGCCGCCAGCAGGATGATCACACGGTCGCCAAAGCCAGCGAAGGCCTGTTCCGCCTTCAAGATGCCGCACATGACCAGCACGCAAAGCATTGTTAGCGTGACGAGGTCCACGGAGATTTTCTCCGTGGCGAAGGCGATGACGGCGATGACGAGCAGTCCGATGACGATCCAAGCTTCCATTTGATGCCGCCATCTGTGGCGCAGGGAAATGCTGCGCTCAAGGGACAAGCCAAATCCACTCGGAAAGAATTCTTGTCACATGCTTCTTGATCATTCACGTGCTGATTCTAAGTGTAGAGGTCCACTCTTCATCAGCAGGTAATTCAAACGGCTCACCGTATCACTTAAAAAGTATAGGAGTATTACTGTAAATTACACCCACAAGCAGAGTCTGGTATCCCCGAACTTCTATGAATTCATCGTCCGCCACCTCAAACGATCCTGCCGGTGAAGGCATGAGTGATCTAGCAACACTTATCGTCGCGAAACCGACCACTCAGACTTCGGCCGCGCATACAAATGTATCCTCGGCAGGCGCGGATCCGGATGCGAAAGCGCCGTTTGTACTCGGTCGGGAAATCGCTCGTGGCGGCATGGGCAGCGTCATTGAAGCCGACGACTGCAGGCTGGGCCGCAAGATCGCCGTTAAGGTGATGCTGTTGGAAACGGGTGCCAGCGAGGAGCAGAAAAAGCGTTTTGTGCAAGAGGCTGCGGTGCTTGGGAAGCTGGCGCATCCCAACATCGTGCCTGTTTATGACGTCGGGCGCGATGCGGAGGGGCAGCTCTACTACAGGATGAAACTCGTGAAGGGCCGCACCTTGCAGCACATCCTCAACGACCTGCGCAAGGCGGTGCCTGAAGTCGTGAAGCAATACACTCTGGACCGTTTGCTCAATGTGTTCCGCAAAGTTTGCGACGCGCTCGCCTTTGCGCACTCGCAGAAGATCATCCATCGCGATCTCAAGCCGGAGAACATCATGGTGGGCGAATTCGGCGAGGTGCTCGTGATGGACTGGGGCATCTCGAAGATTCTGGACGGCACCCCGGACCGAGCTGAAAGCGATGTCCTCGTTCCACCCGGCAATACTTCGGGTACTGTTTCCCTTACCGCCACACTCGAAGGAGCGGTCATGGGCACGCCGCAATACATGTCGCCCGAGCAGGCGATGGGCCACATCGCGGACATGGATGCGCGTTCGGATATTTTCTCCCTCGGTGGCATCCTGTATGCCATCCTTACGCTGCACCCACCGGTGGAGGGGAAGGATGTGAGGGAGGTACTGGAAAAAGTCTCCACGGCAAATATCACCGCGCCCGCGACCTTTGTCGCCACGACCTCCAAGGGCAAGCCCATCGTGAAGGGCGAAGTGCTGGAACCCAATAAAGTCCTGTCTCTGCAGCACTGCCCTGGTGGACGTGTTCCACCCGCGATCTCGGCGGTCGCAATGAAAGCGCTCAGGCTCGAGAAGGAGCGGCGCTATCAAAACGTCGCCGCGTTCAGTGCGGACATCGAAAAGTATCAGAGCGGCTTCGCCACCAGTGCCGAACAGGCGGGCGCCTTGAAGCAGATCAAGCTACTCATGTTACGGCACAAGGCTGCTACCATCGGTGCAGCAGCCGTCCTGATCGTGGGCGCAGTTTTTGGAACCAACGCAGTCATTGCAGGCCGCCGTGCCGAGCAGGCCCGCGATGCCGCTGAAGGCCTCATCAACGAGTCAATCTACGGCCTGCGCAAAAAGCTGATGGCTTTGGGCAAGGTCGAAGTGATGGAGGAAATGGTCACTTCCGCAGACAACTACTATCGCCGCCTGCCTGGGGGGCTCGCCAATGACGATACGCAGCGCAACCTCTCCTCGATTTCGCTCAATCGCGCCATCATCGCAGGCGCTTTGGGTCAGGACGAAGAGTATGAGAAGCACACACGCGAAGCATTGCGCATTACCGAGCAACTCGCGGCAAAGCATCCCGACGATGAAAAGCTTCAAGATGAAGCCTGCTATGCGATGCTGAATCTTTGCTACCTGTTTACAGACCGTAACGACTATGCATCGCTCATCCCCATGGCGGATGCGGCGGTGGCACGGTGCGAGGCCTGGCTCAAGCAGCAGCCGAAAAGCTTGTGGGCCATGCGCTACGAGGTGCTCGCCCACAACGCTGCCGCTCAAGGCATGATTCGTTATATGAACAAGATTCCGGAAGGCATGGCCCGTTTTCAAATTGCCACACAGATCACGAAGCATATGCGTGAGATTGGAGGAGAGACGGCCGAAGTCTGTGAGTGCGAGGGCTTCATCCACTATGGTAACGCAAATGTTGCAAGCCGCACAGGGCAGCCTGATTTGAACACCAAGGAGTTCGAGTTATCCACCGCTTCGTTCGCCCGCGCCCTCGAGTTGGGAGGCGATAGTGCCCTACTGCGCGAAATGCACGTTGGAGCAATGCATCATGCAGGAGCTAGCACCCGAGACAGAGCCAGGGTCAAAGGTGATTTGGAAGTGGAGAAGCGGGGTGAAGCCATGGTGATTCAGGCTTTTGAGGGCCGCCGTAAACTCGTCGAGCTCGAACCTGGGCGTGGAGAGTGGTGGCGAGATTTAGCTTACAGTTATCGAACTCTTGCTGGGATTGATCGAGAGAGAAAGGATCAGACATCGGAGATTGCCCACCTCAAAGAGGATGTGCACTGTCGTGAAGAGGCCGTGAAGAGGCAAATCAACCGCCCGTTATTGTACGGCGAATTAGCTGCCTCGTGTTCGGGTTTGGCCTCCGCGCTTCTGCAATTGACGCCGCCAGATAATAAACAAGCCGTTGATCTTACATTGCGTGCGCTGGAAGAACGAAAAGTCAGTTTTGAGAAGGCGGATTTTGTTTCCCTCGTCGGCGATGGAAACAAAGGCGACATCGAACGCTTGGGCAAGCTGGCCTCTGTCGATCCTGCCAGTGGATTGGACTGGCTAGAGCGGGCGCGGGGCATACTCGAACCACTATTCGGCAAGCTCAAAGTAAATGGCGATCTCACGGCTTCCTATGGCTCGCTGCTCGGTTATCAGCAACAGGCTCTGATCAATCTAGGGCGCAACAAAGAGGCGAGCGAGGTGCAGGACACGTTTGCGGAGCTTGCACAGAAACAAACCACGCCATTGGGTGTGCACGATGTCGCCAAAGTAAGTTACGAGATGGCTCGTATTGGCTACGACAAGGCCATAGCGCTGCCAGCAGAAGAACGTGATGCCGCTCTCGCCAAAGCGGAGGCACAACGGCTCAAGGCTCACCCGCTGCTCGAACAAGCCGTCGCCAAGGAACCTCAAAACGTCGATTTTCGAAGTTCTCTGGGCAGCTCTTGGAGGCTGAAGGGCATGATTGAGAAATTCGGCGGCTTTCGTCGCGAAGCCATCGCGGATTATGACAAAGCCATTGCCAGTTATGACCCCAAAAAAAATGCGGCCACTATTATCGACACCCATAAAGAAATCGCAGACATACTACGTGATCTCAAAGACTACAGTGCGGCGCTCGTAAGATACCAGATAGCGGCAAAGTTGAGCGATGCGAGATGCGCATTGACTGAACCCCGGCCAACTGCAACGGATTTTAGCCGCGCGAGTTCCTGCTGGAACGGGCTTGGTAGTGTACAGCTTTCCCTCAAGGACACACAAAGCGGCCTAATATCGCTGAAAGAGGCTCTCAAACGCCGAGAGCGCACTGTTGAGTTGGAACCTACCAATCGCTCCATGAAGTGGGACATGCTTAACTTACAACTGGAAATTGTTTACCGAATTGCCACTGCCAAACAGCCTGTGCCAGCGCTGGAAACTGCTGCTCCCGCTCTCAAAAACTTTCCGGCTCTGCTGAAGGATGAAACCGATCAGGCGCGGTTGTCGCGTCTCAACGACTCACCTCTTGGCTCTGTTCACAGTGTTTTGCGGGAACAAAAGCGGCTGCCTGAAGCCACTCAGGTGCTCCGCCACATTATCGCGCTGCGTCAACGCATGGAGGCGCTGCAGGGCTTGCCGTCGGACTTTTCCAAAAGCTCGCTCAGCGGCCGAATGAGTCTCGTTGGCGTTTTGAGGGAGCAGAAGCTCAATGTCGAAGCCGACGCGGAACTCAAGGCATTGATCGGCGAGGCCGACCGCACAGGCAAGCCGCAGGACATGTTCAACGCCGGTAAAGTCATGTATGAGTTGGCGCGCGCTGATTATGACAAAGCAAACGTCTTGCCAGAAGCGGAGCGCCCGGCAGCTCTCGCCAAAGTCGAGGCAGCGCGTCTCAAGGCGCACCCGTTGTTTGAGCGGGCCGTGGCAAAGGAGCCTGAAAACGCCCTCTTTCGCGAATCACTGGGCAGTTCCTGGCGCCTGCAAGCGCGGATTGAAAAATCAAGCGGCCACCTGCGCGAAGCGGTGGACTCATTCAAGAAGACCATTCAAACTTTTGATCCCGTGAAGCATTGGTCGGCGATCATTGACACCCACAAGGACGTTGCTGAATCCCTACGTGATCTCAAGGACTACGCTGCAACTGCCGCTGCCTACTCGACGGCCATCAAACTGGCGGATGCTCGTTGCAGCGCAGCCGATCCAAAACCAAGCGCAAGCGACTTTAGCCGCGCAAGTTTTTGCTGGTCCGGTCTCGGTAGCGCACAATTCTCTCTTAAAGACACCGCAAGCGCCTTCAAGTCTCTCAATGAGTGTCTGAAACGCCGCCAGCTCGCGCGGACAATGGATCCCGCGAATACGGGGTTCCCTTGGGATCTGCTCAGCATGGAGATCGAGATCATGAATCGCCTTGGAGCAGCCAAAATGCCCCTCCCGACGCTTGAGAAAGCGCTCCCCACTCTGAAAGACGTGCCTGCCATGCTGAAGAACACCACGGATTATAGCCGTCTGGCGGGCCTGAATGATTCATCGATTGGTTCCATGCTGAACAACCTGCGGGATCTCAAGCGCCTGCCCGAAGCCACCCAGGTGCTGCGCCACATCATTGCGCTGCGCCAGCGCATGGAGGAATTGAAGGATTTTCCTACCGATTTTGGTAAAAGCTCGCTGAGCGCCAGAACCAGTCTCGTTCCCATCTTTAACGAGCAAAATCTGACCAAGGAAGCTGATGCCGAACTCCAGTCCGTGATTGATGAAGCCCGCCGAACTGGAAAGCCGCTGCTGTTGGCCGAAACACATTCCAGAGTGCGCAACTACTATGCGGGTCTGTTTAAACATGAACTGGCCGAACCCCATGCGCGCATCGCCTATGAACTCGCGCAGAAAAATGACCTCGGTTGGCGCGGCATTGCCTTTGCCTGTGACTACAGCTCTACACTGAACAGCCGTCGTCAATGCGCTGAGGCGGAGAAGATTGCGATGGCTGCGTGGCAGAAGGCCGCCGCAAAAACCTGGCCGGGAGAAAGTCCGCGCTTTCGTGCCGACATCGCCAACCGCCTGTGTGACGCTTACCACAGCCTGCACACGGAAAAACCGGATGAAGCGCGTGATACGGCCGCACGGGTGTGGATCCAACGAGCTGGCGAACTCACCCTGCTCGACAAAGCAAAAAGCGAGACTGAATTTAGCCCCGCCTCCCAGGTTTGGATGGGATGGCTCGCGCAATTGGCCGACGATGGCCACATTGATGACTACAAACGCCGCCGGACAGAGCTGTTGAAAGCTGCCAAGGACTTCACCACCCCCAGCATACTGGAGCGCGTCGCCAAGGCAGCGCTCATTCTTCCAGCGGAGGGCCCCGAACTTAAACAAATTACCAACAGCATCGCCACTGCGTTCAAGGCTAATCCCAAGGATGAATGGATACGATTTGCTCAATGCCTGGTGCTACTGCGCAGCGGAAAAGCTCAGGAATGCCTTGATGCGGGCCAACCACTGTCCAAATCCTCGAACATCTCCGTCGTCACGTGCGTCATGCCCGTCATCGCTCTGGCTAATCGCCAACTGGGCCACGCGCCGGAGGCCGATGCCGCTCTTGCCAGCCTGGACAAAGATGCAAGCAAGCTCAAACACATCGCCAGCCCGACACATCGTGAAGCCATTTTGGCTAGTGCGCTACTCAAGCAAGCGCGTGTGCCGTAAAGGCACGCACACCAGCCGCTGCTTGGTTTGGCGCAATAGAGAGAGCACCCCATCGGCCAAGGTTTTTGAAGCATTCGGGTCGAGGCTGCGTACGTTTCTGCCCTTCAACCATGCGCTTCATCACCAACCTGCTTTTCTTTGTTTCTGCGTTCACTGGCACTCTCACCGCAGTTCCACGCGCGGAGCATGTGTTCATCATCAGCCTTGATGGAGCCAAACCGGCCGTAATCGCTGAAAGTGAAGCGCCCACGCTCAAAAAAATTGCCTCTGAAGGCGCGGTGACTTGGCAGGCGAGTACGATTTTCCCTTCAATGACGTTGCCATCTCACACGTCGATGCTCACGGGAGTCGGGCCGGACAAGCACAAGATTTTATGGAACGGTTACACGCCGATCAAAGGCTTCGTGAAAGTGCCGACAGCGTTTTCATTGCTCAAAGCAGCTGAGCCGAAGGCGATCACTGGCATGTTTGTCGGCAAAGTGAAGTTCCGTCATCTTTGGCTCAAGAACTCGCTCGACATTTTCGACTTTGGCGGAGCTCAATCTGACAAGCCCGTGGCCAATGCACCTGAATTAGAACAAGACAAAAAGCCTTCGCAGATGGTGGCGAAACAGGCCGTAGCTTGGATCAAAGAGCAGAAGCCACGTTTAGCCTTCATTCACCTCACAGATGTGGACACTGCTGGTCACAAAAGCGGTTGGGGATCGCCCGAGCAGAAAGAGGCGCTCAAAGTCACTGACCAAGCGCTTTGGCAGGTCTGGCAGGCGATTAAAGAGGCGGGCATCGCTGATTCCAGCGTCATGCTCGTTACCGCCGACCATGGTGGCCATGACAAGACGCATGGTCTGAACATTCCCGACGACATGATCATTCCCTGGGTCGCCTGGGGCAAAGGCGTGAAGAAAAACTTCACCATCACCGCACCCGTGACCACCTACGACACCGCCGCCACAGCTTTGTGGCTGCTCGATGTGCCCGTGCCTGCTGAATTTGACGGCAAACCGGTGACGAGTGCGTTTGAGTGAGAAATCACGTCCGTTTGGACGCTAAGTCTTGCCAAACCGGAGCCGTCTTCCTAACCTCGCGCCCACTATGAGCGAAAAATCACCTGTGAACTGGGAAGCCTTGGAAGCGAAGCCCGAATTCCGTGCGCTGCTGGCACGCAAATCACGTTTTATCATCCCGGCGACGATCTTCTTCCTGATCTACTACCTCGCGCTTCCAATCTTGGTGGGCTACTGCCCTGAGTTGATGAAGAAGAAGGTCTGGGGTGAAGTGAATGTGGCCTACGTCTTCGCGCTATCGCAGTTCTTCATGGCCTGGATCATGGCCTTTCTCTACGTGCGCGTCGCTGCGCAGTGGGATAAATCCGCCGCCGCCGTAATCCACGGTCAGGAATAAGCCGCAGGCCACCACAGCAACTCCTGTTTTCAATTCGTCCCCTTTTCTTTTCGATGAACAACGTACCTCTGATCATGTTCCTGGCCTTCGTGGCCCTCACGCTTCTCATAACCTTCTGGGCTGCCAAGAAGAACACCGGTGCCAGCGCCTACTTCGCCGCCGGGCGCAGCATCACCGGCTGGCAGAATGGTCTTGCCGTCGCCGGCGACTACATGAGCGCCGCCTCCTTCCTGGGCATCTCCGGCATGATCTGCTTCTACGGCTACGATGGCTTCATGTACTCCGTGGGCTTTCTGGTCGCCTATATCACCGTGCTGCTCGTCGTCGCTGAGCCGCTGCGCAACGCGGGCAAATACACGATGGCCGACCTGCTCGCGTATCGTCTCAAACCTCGTCCAGTGCGTGCGCTGGCTTCGCTCAGCACATTGACTGTTTCTACCTTCTACATGATCGCGCAGATGGTCGGTGCTGGGGTGATCATCCAACGCCTCATCGGTCTCGACTTCGCACCTGCGGTCATTGGCGTGGGCATGCTGATGCTGGTCTATGTCGTCTTCGGCGGCATGCTGGCCACCACCTGGGTGCAAATCATCAAAGCCCTGCTGCTCATCGCAGGTGCGCTGCTGCTCAGCTATCTGGTTCTGAAATTTCACCACTTCAGCTTCACCGAATTCTTCAACGCCGTCTCCAAAGCCGACTACGCCGGCAGCGCTCCGCCGAAGAACCTTATGGAGCCCGGCCTCAAGTTCGGCGTCGCTGTCGCTGGCCCTTGGGGACCTCTGGATCTCATTTCACTCGGTCTCGGTTTGGTGCTGGGCACCGCTGGCCTGCCACACATCCTGGTGCGTTTTTATACCGTGCCCGATGCCAAGACCGCACGCTCCAGCGTCGTCTG
Source organism: Verrucomicrobiaceae bacterium (assembly GCA_947471905.1). Lineage (GTDB taxonomy): Bacteria > Verrucomicrobiota > Verrucomicrobiia > Verrucomicrobiales > Verrucomicrobiaceae > Prosthecobacter. The sequence continues at coordinate 9,734 of CANIZT010000011.1, read as the reverse complement.
GGCCATGGCCATCATTGGCCTGTTCTACATCATGACGACTTTCTTCGGCTTCGGTGCGGCCACCATCCTCAAGAAAGCACTCATCACGACTGCTGCGGGCAAACCGGACACCAACATGGTCGCGCCGATCCTCGCGCAGGTGCTCGGCGGTGAATTCTTCTTCGCTTTCATCAGCGCCGTCGCTTTCGCCACCATTCTCGCCGTTGTCGCCGGTCTCACGATGAGCGCCAGCGCCAGCTTTGCGCATGATTTTTATTCCAACGTGCTTCATCACGGCAAAGAAAACCGCCCGGGTATGGAAGTGAAGGTGGCACGTATCACTGCCTTCTGCGTCGGTGCCATCAGCATTAGTATTGCCATTTACCTGGGCCCCAGCGTGAATGCCGCCTTCCTCGTCGGCCTCGCCTTTGCCGTCGCGGCCAGCGCCAACCTGCCGGTCATCATCTTCAGTGTCTTCTGGAAGCGCTTCAATACCACGGGTGCGGTAGCCGGTCTCAGCGTTGGCCTCGCGTCCTCCATCATCCTCATCCTGCTCAGCCCGAACGGCCTCTTCGGCAAGGAAGGCGCCATTTTCCCTCTCGAAAACCCCGGCATCGTCAGCATCCCGATCGGTTTCATCGCTGCCTGGCTTGGTACGATCCTCACCGCACGCGATCCCGAAGCCGAAGCCAAATTCGCTGAACTCACCGTCCGCGCCCACACCGGGCTCGGTGCCGAGAAGGCGACGTCGCATTGATGCTTTCGACGATTACGTGCAGCAAGGACAAGGCTGCACGAAATGGCCCGGCGAGACTTCTTTGAGCGTGAGATCCATTTTCACGCTCTGCTCCCATTTCGGATGATGCATGCGGTGGCCAAAGGCACAGCCGGCGGGCGGATTGATCGGTGATGGCACGTCTCCGCGCAGCAGTTGGCGTTCACGGCGCTTCGTGGGATCGGCGATGGGGATCGCGTCGAGCAGCGCTTTGGTGTAGGCGTGGCGCGGATTGCGGTAAAGCTCAGCGGCGGGAGCGAGTTCGACGATTTTGCCGAGATACATGACTGCCACGCGATCACTCATGTGCTGCACGACGCTGAGGTCATGGGCGATGAAGAGATAGGCGAGGCCGAAGTCGCGCTGGAGTTCGAGAAGGAGGTTCAAGACCTGCGCTTGCACGGAAACGTCGAGAGCAGAGACAGGTTCGTCGCAGACGATGAGCTTGGGCTTCAAGGCGAGTGCCCGTGCGATGCCGATGCGCTGGCGCTGGCCGCCGCTGAACTCGAAGGAGTAGCGATGCATGGCATCCACAGGCAAGCCGACGCGTTTGAGCAGCTCGGCGATCCAGTCGCTGCGTTCGGCGCGTGTGCCCATGTTTTGAATGATGAACGGCTCTTCCAAGATTTGCCCGATGGTGTGGCGTGGGTTCAGCGACTCAGCGGGATCTTGGAAAACCATCTGCATCTCGCGGCGCAGTGCGCGGAGCTGGTTTTGCGACTGGGTGGAGATGTCGTGTCCGTTGAAGATGACGCTGCCTGCCGTTGGCTTGAGCAAGCGGACGACGGAACGCGCGACGGTGCTTTTGCCGCAGCCGCTTTCACCGACGAGACCGAGCGTTTCGCCTTGCTGAAGCGCAAAGCTCACGCCATCCACGGCCTTGCAAGTGGCCTTGGTCGTGTAGAACACGCCACCGCGCACCGGGAAGTGCATCTTGAGGTTCTGGACGGTGAGGAGGCTCATGGTTGCATTCAAATCATCAAGGCCCGTTTCAAACCAGGTGTGGCGCTCATTACATGGACGTCGATGGGAACGACGATGCCCGTCTCGCTGAGAACAAAATTGTCCTCGTGGCAGTCCAGCACGGCTATGTTGTCCTCTGCACGGTAAAAGTCGTGATGGCCTGCGGTGCGCACAAAGCCCAGTGCTTCCATATGCCGCTGGATCGCTTCGCGCTCGGGTCTTTCCCCGGCGATCCAGCGCTGGGAGACGATGGCGGAGGTGCCGTCAGCGGTCTCGATCACTCCTTCAAAGCGAACATGGTCACCGAGCACTTCGTTATACTTCTGCCAGCGTTCCAGATACTCCGTGGGCAGGGCAGCATCAAACTGGCCTTCAGGAAACGTGTTTCCACATCTGCCGGGCAACGTGAGCTTCCAGGCGCGCCCGCTTGGCTCGTGATAATAAACCGTGTGCTCGGAGCCTGTGTCCTGCGGCGCGCCCAATGCCGCCAAATTCGCAGTGGTGATCAAATGACCTTCCCTGCGTGCGTAGTCGGCGAGGAGCCGGAGCTGCCGTTCGCGCTCTGCGCGGCGTGCCTCGCTGCCTTGTGGCGGTCCATCTGGGCTCGCACTTGCGCGGAGGAAAGCATGGGCTGCTTGGAGCGAATCTTGAGCAAGTCGTTGGAGGTCAGTTTCATCGGCGGCGCTGGTTGTTTTCTGAAGAGTATTTGAATCGGCTTGTTTGGCAAGAGTGACGGCAAAACACGCGCAGGCTTCGACACCGTGACCGCTGCCGCATTCCTTCCACGGCTGGCGAGTGTTCAAAACTTCGTCGCTGTGCTTGTTCGGGCAGCGGGAGGCAAAGCGGCAGCCTGCGGGCATGTCTTTGAGGCTGGGCACCATGCCGGGGATCACGGGCAGAGGCGTCTTCGGCGGATGATCAAGCTTGGGCAGGCAGCGGATGAGGCCCTGAGTGTAAGGATGCAGCGGTTTGGCGAAGATCTCATGCACGGGGCCACGCTCGGCAATGCGACCGGCATACATGACGGCAACGTCGTCGCAGACTTCGGCGATGACACCGAGATCATGCGTGATGAGGATGACGGCCATGCCGGTTTCGCGTTGGAGACGCTTCAGGAGGTCGAGAATTTGCGCCTGAACCGTCACATCGAGCGCGGTGGTCGGCTCGTCGGCGATGAGCACCTTCGGGTGGCAGGACAGCGCCATGGCGATCATCACGCGCTGGCGCATGCCGCCGCTGAGCTGATGAGGATACTCGTTCACGCGCTGATCGGGCGCGGGAATGCCGACCCACTCCATGAGTTCGACGGCACGACGCAGGGCTTTGTCGGGCGTGGTGGGCTCATGAAGCTGAATGGCCTCGATGATCTGCTTGCCGACGGGATGCACGGGATTCAGCGCAGTCATCGGCTCCTGGAAAATCATCGCGATGTCGTTGCCGCGAATCTTCCGCATCGCTTCGATGGGCAGCTTGGTCAAATCGCGGCCTTCGAGCAGCACTTCGCCACCAAGAATGCGCCCGGCGGGTTGTGGCAGCAGGCGCATGAGGCTCATCGCGGTCACGCTTTTGCCGCAGCCGCTTTCGCCGACGAGTCCGAGCGTTTTACCGGCCTCCAAGGTGAAATTGACCTCGTCCACGGCGGTGAGCAGGCCGTTGTCGGTCTGGAAACCGACACGTAGATGGCGGACTTCGAGCAGAGGTGTGGCCATCACTTGTCTCCTCCCGCTTTGAGGTTGTGATCGAAGACCTGATCGACTTCGGGGAAGGCTTTGCCACTGCGCATCGCGGCCTCGGTTTCGCGTTTCACATCTTCCTCGATCCAATGGACGTGATTCGACATCGGCAGCTCACTCACGGCGACGTTGAAGGTCTTCTCCGGCCACTTCACCCAGCGCCAGTAGGCCACGCGGTAGTAGTTCTGCTCGTAGGCGGGAATCCATGCAGCTTCGTCGTGAATGATTTGATCTGCGCCCCAAGAGGCCTTGCGGATCTCTTCAATCGTCGTCGCATGGCGTTCATCCTCACAGAACTTGTCCATGCGTGGATCGGCGAAGCTGGTGAGGTTGTTGGTGTTCGGCTTCGGCGTTTTGCCGTCTTCCATGAAGGCATCCTTGGAATGCCAGGCCTGGTAATGATCGGGAATCGGCGGTGTGACGCTGAAGGCCACGGAAGCGATCTGATGCTTCTTCTGCGTGGCCTTTTGGAAGTAGGATGTGCTTTCGAGGCCTTCGAGTTTGTATTCGAGGCCACACTTGATGGCTTCTTCTTTGAGACGCTGCATGACCTTCTGCACCATCTCGGTCTTGCGATGCAGGATCGTCACCGAGAGGCGCTCGCCTTTGTCATTGAGCAGCACGCCGTCGTTGCCGAGTTTGGTGTAGCCAGCTTTGGCGAAATGCTCACGTGCGAGCTGCACATCAAAAGGACGCGCTTTGATTGGAGGATCGCCGATGAGCGGGAAGCCTTTGCTAAAGACGTTGAGGCGCTGGAAGTCACCGCGCAGGTCGAAGTCGATGACTTTTTGATAGTTCGTGGCGTAGCTGAGGCCAAGGCGCACGTCTTTGTTGTTCAGCGGCGGCACAGCGAGGTTGAGCCAGAGCCCGGCATGAGAGCCGGGCCAGATGTTGTAGTACTTGGCCTTGTGGATGTAGCCCTTGTGCACCTCGGGGATCTCCAGTTTCTCATACCAGTATTCTGGAATGCCCATCATGAGTTCTTCCACATCGATCTCGCCTTGGCGGAAGAGCTCCAGCACCTTCTCTTGCAGACGAACGACGCGATAGACGATGTGATCGACGTTGAAGCGGTTGCGGTAGTACTTCTTGTCCTTCGCCCACCAGTTCTTCACGCGGGAAAGTGTCACGCTGCGGCCAAACTGGATGTCTTCCTCGTGAATGACATACGGTCCGGCGCTGGGACGGCAGCGCCACTGATAGCGCTGCTCAAAGTCCGGTCCGAATTCGCTGTAGAAGTGCCGCGACATCGGCGAGGTGCTCACATAATACGGCGTGAGCGGCTTGGGCTCCGTGAGCGAGATGGAGAGCGTGCGGGCATCGTAGCGAGTGATGTTCGAGTAGGTGGAGCCATACCACTCGTTGCCGAAGGGGTTCTTCGGATACTCACTGAGCTGCATGTAGAAATGGTTGAGGAAATCGTCGGCTTCGATCGGCGTACCGTCGGAGAAGGTCGCATCTGGGTCGATGCGGAAGTAAACGGTGCGATTGTCCGGCGAAACAGCCCACTGCTTGGCCACGCACGGAATCACGCGGCCCGTTTCGGGATGCAGATTGATCAAGGACATCTCTACGTCGTCGTATTGATAACCACGGAAGGAACTATTGCTGTTCTCGCCAAGAATGCGGAGCGTCGGCGGGAAAGAGAGGATGTAGAGTCGCATCGATCCGCCTTTCTTGGCGTTGTCGTCGCCGATCTCTGGCTCGTTCATGCCGTCTTCCCACTTCAAATCAGCCGGAACATCCTCCGGCTTCGCAAAGGTGAAGTACTCGGGCCTCTTCAGGCGCTCACGCACTTTGACCAGTTCGGCTTCCAGCTCGGTTTTCTTAGCCGCATCGGTCTCTTTGGCAATTTGCGCCGGAAGTTCCTTCTCCTGACTCTGCAAACCTTCGACCACCTTCTTGTTATAGAAGCCCCAAAACGCTTCGCGCTCCTTCGTGCCGTCGTAAGGCGGGAAATCCGCAGCATGCAGCGCCCCGCCAGCCGATAAGGCCAGCAGGACTAAGCACTGAGCACTGAGCACTAGATTCTTCATTGGTAGGTCGTGAACTTTTTCGGATCAAAGGCCTCGCGCAGTGCCTCGCCGACAAACGTGACAAGCAGGAGGATGAACACCATCGCGCTGAACATCGAGATGGAGATCCACAGCGCGGAAAGGTGGCTGGTGCCGTCATCAAACAGCCAGCCCCATTGCGGGTACGTCTCCGGCAGGCCGAAACCGAGGAAAGCCAGCGCGGTGAGCGATGAAATGATGCCGGCGACGCTGAAAGGCACCTTCGTCACGATGGTGGCGAGCATGTTCGGCAGCAGGTAGCGCGTGAGGATGCGCCAGGTGCTCGCGCCTTGCAGGCGTGCGGCGGAGATGTAGTCGCGCTCCTTTTCTTTATAGGCCAGCGCACGCAGCGAGTAGGTCAGATTCGTCCACGAGAAGAAACAAATCACACCGAGCAGGATGAGCAGGTTCATGTTCGCCACGCCGATGATGCTGATCAGGATCATCACAATGTAGAGGAAGGGCAGCTCATCGAGAATCTCGATCATGCGCTGCATGGCGATGTCGAACACGCCACCGAGGTAACCCATGAGCAGGCCAATGAGAATGCCGACGCTGTAGGTGAAGGTCAGGTAGAGCAGGATGGCCTTCAGATTGAGCTGCCAGCCGCCATAAATCTGCGCCAGCACGTCCCAACCACGGCTGTCGGTGCCGAGATAGTGTCCCGCCTTCCACAGCGGCGGGATCGCCGGGTAGATGGCCATTTCATAGGTCGTGACGGCTGCTTTTTCGAACTCCACCTGCGGCATCTCACCGGTCCACTTTTCGCGGTCCTTCACACCCGCTTTGTAGAAGGCCGAAAACGCCAGCGCACCATTCTTCGCATAGCCCAGCGACTCGCCATCCGGCACGCCTTTGCGGAAGCGGGTGTCCGTGTGCTTCTGCGTCGGTGTGTCCACGTAGCTCCTCTGCGCACGGCCAGAGAAAGGCTCGCTGTCACCTGGCTTGAACCATTTTCCGTCGCGTTCTTCGAGCGTGACCGACTGCATCGAGTCCGTGTCGAGCACCGGATCCCATGGCACGAGTGGCATGAGCACAAAACCGCGCTTCTCTTTGCTCAGACGTTGCTTCAACTCGCGGTAGTTCGCTTCCTGTTCGCCACTGAGGCCAAAGTCCTGCGCCTGATAGCGCTTCTGCGTGAAGGCGGGGAAATACGTTTTGCCATCGCAACGCACGAGCAGTGCCCGCTTGCCGACGATCACCTGATCCAGCATCGCCAGCGCAACCAAGGCCAGCAAGATGCGGAATGACCACCAACCGCGGCCAATGCTGCGGAAGCGGCGGAAGCGCTGCAGCGTCACCGGCGTCCAGCGAATCTCACGCGGCAGATACAGCAGACCGAGCACGCCACCTGCGATCAACAACAGCGAACTGACCCAGCCAAACACGCGTCCATTGCTAAAAAGCCACGACACCGTCGGGATCAGCATCCCGCACAACTCGCCGAGAATCGCGAGAGCGCCGAGGGTGATGGCAGCGATGGAGAGTTTGCGGTTCATCACTCAAATCGAATGCGCGGATCAAGCCGCGCGGTGATCATGTCTGAGAGCACGTTGCCGAGCATGAGCAGCAGTCCGCTCACCGTGACGGTGCCCATGACGATGGGATAATCTTTTTCCAGCAGGGCGTTGAAACCCATGAGGCCGAAGCCGTCGATGTCGAAGATGCGCTCAACGAGAAAACTGCCTGCCACAAGCACCGTGAGCGCCTGGCCCATCGTGGCACCTACAGGAATGAAGGAGTTGCGCAGCGCATGGCCGATGACGGCCTTCTTGAACTCGACGCCCTTGGCGACGGCGGTGCGCACGTAATCGCTCGCCAGTTGGTCGAGCAGGTTGTTTTTCACCAGCATCGTCAATCCGGCGAAACTGCCGACCATGTAGCAGCACAGTGGCAGAAAGGCGTGATGGAACAGATCGCCAATTTTGCCAAAGAAACCGAGTTCCGCGAAGTTGGTGCTCACAAAGCCCTCCAGCGGGAACCAGCGCAGCCGTGCGGCGAAGATCACCATCAAGAACACGCCGAGCACGAACTCGGGGATCGCGTAGCCGAAGAAAATCAGCACCGAAGTCGCCGTATCGACCGGCGTGCGATGCTTGATGGCCTTCAAGACTCCCAACGGCACGCAGACCATGTAAGTCAGTATGATCGAGACGATGCCGTAGAAGAGCGAGATCGGGAAACGACGCGTCATCATTGTCCAAACGGGCTCGGAGTAGCGGGTGGAGTCACCGAGGTTCCCTTGCAGCACGCCGGCGAACTTCGGCTGGTAGATCAGTGCCACATAGGGCTGCGGTTTGTCGAGCTTCTGGCCGGGATTCGCCTTCTCCCATTCCTGCTTCTGCTTTTCCGGTGTGATGATGCGTGCCCGCCAGGCGGAGGTGTCCACGTCCTTGAGCGGCGCGATCTCGGCCTCATCATTCGCGTTGCGCTTTACCGTCACCACATTCGCTGTGCCGGGCAGTTTGACCTCGGTTTCGGTCTTCCCTTCGGCAAAGTCTGAGCGGGAGCGATTCGTGTCCTTCGGCCAGGCACCCAGCCACGAGGCGTAGGCGATGAGGAAGGGCTTATCGTGTCCATACTGCTCTTGAAGCTTCAAAAGCTGCTGCGGAGTCAGTCCACTCGACTGTTGCCGACTGCTGCCACCGCGCTGCCCATCGCTCTTCATGCGAGCCTCCAGCAGCGCCTGCTCCATCGGCCCTCCCGGAGTGAAACGGATGATGAAAAACACCACCAGCGTCATACCGACCAATGTCGGCGGGATGAGCAGTAGGCGGCGGATTAAATAGGCGGTCATTCAGGTCGGTGAGCAGGAAATCTCAGACAGTACGGAGACATACACAAGGATTTGTGTGCGATTTGCGCGTGGTTGACAGGATTGGCGGCAGGATGGATGGCTGCGGCGCATGAACCGGCCTCTTCTGAAACTCGCTGCGCGTTTGGCACAGGCAATAAGCGTGATGGCATGCGTGACGGGCTGTGCGGAGTCGTTTGTCGTCCGCAATGAGGCGGTCCCGGCGGACATTCAAAAGCAACTTCACGCTCAGGCGATCAAGCCGTCCGAAACGCAGTTGGTGAAAAACGGTTTGAAGGTCAACACGCGCAGCGTGCCGCCGCCGGAAGGTGTGCTCAATGTGCCGATGTACTACGAAAGGGGCATTCCGTACATCAAAGTGAGCCTCAATGGGCACAAGCCGAAGAAGTTCATGTTCGACACCGGGGCGACGTTCAGTGTGTTCGATGCGGAGCAGGCGGTGGAGTATGGTTTGAAAACCGTGCCGCAGGTGCGTCCCACCATGGCTGGAGTGCTGGGAAAAGAGCCAGGCATGGCGGCATTGATTTCCACCGTGCAGATTGGCTCATGGCGGCTGGAGAACCTGCCCTGCATCATCCGCATGCAGCGCACGACGGCAGGAACGGGTATTTTAAAGGAGAACTTCGGCATTTCCGTGCTCGGCGTGCATCTGGCGGCGAATCACTGCAAGTACCTGACGCTCGATTTTTTGAAGGAGAAGGTCGAGTTCGGTTTCAACCGCAGCTTCCTAGGGCAAACCCGAAAACACATCCACAAGGCCAACTTGAGCATGGCGCATGGCGTGCCGACAACGCTGTTGAAGTATGGCAAGATTTCATGGGAAGCGGTGGTCGATTCGGGTTCGGTCTTTGGCGTGCAGCTTGATCAGCAGATCGCCCAATTGCTCGGCTACAAGAATGGCGGCTGGTATGTGGGCGGGAACTACCTGATCACCGGTGTGGGCGGGGCGCAGTCGCCCAAGGATGCAAAGGTGCGCGTGCTGGAGTTCATGGCGCTGGGATTGTTTGGTTCGCGTTACCCGTTTGCCGAGGTTGATGTGATGCCTGGACCGTCGCGCCTCGGCACCTATTTGCTGGAGGACTATCGCGTGACGCTGGATTTTGAGCACAAGGTGCTCTGGGTCGAGTGGGGCTGAGAAGGCGAGGCAGCAGACCCGGACGAAAGAGCGATTTTTTGCGACGGAATCGCAACAGGACAAGCCATGCATACAAAAGTTCAAAAAAATCAAGATGACGGTTGCAAACTCGCCACCATCTCCCTATTCTAAATTTCCTTGTGAAATTTTTCACAAGCTCATCTGACGACATTTTCTATGGGTAACTTTTTTCCGCGTTGGAGCAACTGGCTGCCGCTCAAGGTAGCCATTGCCGTCGTGTTCATTGCCTTCGGCGTGAGTGTCGGCATTGCCTACTACT
>CANIZT010000010.1 GCA_947471905.1 Verrucomicrobiaceae bacterium | reverse complement strand
TGATCATTCATTTGATTCACCTGTATCGGCGGCGGCAGGTGAAGTGGGCGGCGATGATGTTTCTGCGCATGGCGCAGCGCATGAACAAGGGGCTGTCGCGATTACGGCAGATTTTGATCCTCGCGTTTCGCGTGCTGGCGGTGGCGGCGATCCTGTTTGTCATCACGCGGCCGATGGCGGGCGGTTTGCTCGGCCTCACGGGCGGCGTGCCGGACACGGTGATCGTGCTGCTCGACCGTTCGGCGAGCATGGAGCAGCAAAACCTCGCCACCGGCACCAGCAAACGTGCGGCAGGCATCGCGAAGCTCTCGCAGGCCTTGCGCGATACCGTGGGCACGCGCTCGAAGCTCGTGCTCATCGAGAATGCGCATCTTCAGCCGCAGTTGCTCGAAAAACCCGAGTCACTCGTCGATCTGCCGCTCACTGGCCCCACCGATACGACGGCGGATGTGCCCGCGCTGCTGCAAGGCGCGCTCGATTACATCACCACCAATCAAACCGGCCGCACCGACGTGTGGGTGCTCAGCGATCTGCGTCAAAGCGATTGGGATGCCGCTAGCGGTCGCTGGCAGGCACTGCGCGGCGCTTTCACCAGCCTCAAAGGCCTGCGCTTTCATCTGCTGACCTATGCGCAGCCGGTTTCACAAAATCTCGCCGTCTCAGTCGAGCGCACCGTGCGTCGCGAAACTGCCGACAAAGCCGAACTGCTGCTCGATCTCCGCATCACACGCGATGCAGCCTCCGCCACGCCCACCGAGTTGCCGCTGCGCTTTGTCATCAATGACGTGAGCACCACGATGAAGGTCGAGATGAAGGACTCGCAGCTCGTGCTGCAAGGTCACGCCATTCCCATCGACAAAACAACGAAACGTGGCTCAGGCCGCGTGGAACTGCCCGCCGATGCCTCGCCATCCGACAACGTTTTCCACTTCGTCTTCGATGAACCCGCCGTATTGCGCTCCGTCATCCTCACCGACGACGAAACCGAAGCCGGACCATTGCAAGCCGCACTCGAAGCCGCTGCCGATCCCACTCGCAAATACGCTGCCACCATTCTTCCTGTCTCCCGCGCTGCCGAAATCGCCTGGGATGACACCGCGCTCATCATTTGGCACGCCGCACTGCCCAAGGCGGATGATTTGATCACGCAACAACTCACGAATCATCTTAAAACCGGCCGCAGCATTCTCTTCCTGCCCACCGAAGCACCAAACACCGAAACCTTCGGTGGCCTTCATTGGGGCGCGTGGAGTGGCGACAGCAAACCCGCCGCCGCCGAGTGGTGGCGCAACGACACCGGCCTTCTGGCCAACACACGCAGCGGCACTTCATTGCCCGTCGGCGAACTCGAAGTCACCCGCCGATGCGACATCCTCGGCGAAGGCACGCCATTGGCCCGACTCGCCGAAAACAAGCCGCTGCTCATGCGCGCTGACATTCCCGGCGGTGGCAATGCTTGGTTCCTCGGCACACTGACGAGTTCCGGCAGTTCCAGTCTCGCCCGCGATGGCGTCGTGATGTTTGCGATGCTGCATCGAGCTTTGAACGAAGGTGCCAGCACCCTCGGCAAAGCGCAGCAACGTGAAGCCGCTACCACCGACACGCTGAATGACTGGAAGCGATCTGGCGATGCCATGCTCAGTTCCGAACAATCATCACGTGCTGGCATCCTCACCAAAGACGACAAACTCATCGCCCTGAATCGCCCGCTGCGCGAAGACCGCCCCGAAACGCTCGGCAAAACCGCTCTCGAAGAACTCTTCGCCGGACTCGATCACCACATCATCGAAGACCAAGTCGAAAACGAAACCAGTCTCGCCAGCGAGATCTGGCGCACGTTCTTATTCCTGATGGCGCTCGCCCTCCTTGGCGAGGCATTGCTGTGCATGCCTGGGAAACGTGAACTTCAGCCGTTGCCCGCCAAATCATAATGCAACCCACCACCTCACAACTCGTCTTCAATCCCACGCCCATCGCATTCGGCGTTGGCGTGGCGTTTGTCGTGGCGATTGCGGGTCTCGCGTTCATGGCGTGGCGGCGGAGCGGCTATCGCAAGCTCATGGGCTGGCTGGAGTTGCTACGCGTGATCATCGCCATCGGCATCGCTCTCACGTTGTTGCAGCCGGAGTGGCTGGAGACGTTCAAGCCGGAGACGAAGCCGGTGTTGGCCATGCTGCATGATGTTTCGGGCAGCATGAGCACAAAAGACGTCACACGCGGCACGGAGGTGACCTCGCGTGAAGATGCGGCGAAGCCGTTGATCGAGCCAAAACTCTGGGAGCCGCTCAAACAACGCATGGATGTCGTAATCGAGCCGTTTTCGTCTGCGCAAACGCCAGCGGCGGAGGGCACAGACATTCATGCCGCACTCGCCGGCGTGCTGGAACAGCAGCCGAACCTCAAAGCGGTCGTCTTGATCAGCGATGGCGATTGGAACACTGGCCTAGCACCTGCACAGGCCGCTACACGCTTGCGCATGCGCGAGGTGCCCGTGTTTGCCGTGCCTACCGGTGCCGAGACGCGGCTGCCAGATGTCGAATTGAGCAGCTTTGACGTGCCGACCTTCGCCGTGGCTGGCAAACCGCTGCGCATTCCATTCACCATCGACAGTTCGCTGCCGCGTGATGAAGTCGTGATGCTGGAGATGAAGGCCTCAAGCGGCGAGATCATCACGAAAGAGGTCACGCTGCCTGCCATGGGTCGTTTGCAGGATGCCATCGCGTGGAAGCCGGACAAACCGGGCGAGGTGAAACTCACGCTGACGATTCCGAAGACTCCGAACGAGCGCTATCCCGAAAACAACACGCAGGAAGCACCGCTCTCGATCCGCAAAGAACAGCTCAAGGTGCTGGTGATCGAAACCTTCCCGCGTTGGGAGTATCGCTACCTGCGCAATGCCTTGGAGCGCGACCCCGGCGTCGAAGTGAACTGCCTGCTGCTGCATCCTGGACTCGGCAAAAGCGGTGCAGGACGTGGTTATCTCAAAGCTTTCCCGAAAGACGAAGAACTCACCAAATACGATGTCGTCTTCCTCGGCGATGTCGGCTTGGAAAAAAGCCAGCTCACCTCCGAACATTGCGCCGCGCTGCAAAAACTCGTGCGCGATCAAGCAGGCGGCCTCGTCTTCATGCCGGGCTTCCACGGTTATCAATCCACGCTACAAGACACGCCTCTGGCCGATCTGCTACCCGTCGTGTGGGACGCCGCGCAGCCACGTGGTTGGGGATCATCATCACCGGGCAAGTTTGCGCTCACCGAGGCCGGAACGCGCAGTCTTTTGACCAAACTCGAAGATAGCGACGAAGCCAGTGCGCGAGTCTGGAGCACGCTGCCCGGCTTCCAATGGTATGCACCTGCCTTGCGTGCCAAAGCAGGCACGGAGGTGCTCGCCACACACGGCACGGAGTCGAATCAGTATGGCCGCGTGCCCTTGATCGTGACCAAGACTTACGGTGCCGGCAAAATTCTCTTCATGGGCACCGATGGTGCATGGCGCTGGCGCAAAGGCGTGGAAGACAAATACCACTACCGCTTCTGGGGCCAGGTGGTGCGCTGGATGGCCTACCAGCGCAATATGAGCACTGGCAACAGCATGCGCCTCTTTTACTCGCCAGATCGCCCGCGCACCGGCGATGTGCTCACGCTCAACGCCAACGTCATGAGCCTCACAGGCGAGCCTTTGCGCGATGGAGCCGTCATCGCCCAAATCGCCGCACCAAGTGGCAAAGTATCGAGCGTGCGCCTCATCCCCGCTGGCGAAGAAGCCTGGGGCCTCTTCAACGGCAACTTCACTCCCATCGAACCCGGCGAGCATCGCGTCATGCTCACCTGCGCCGAAGCAGGCTCCAGTTTGGAAACGAAAATCTCCATTCAAGGCGTCAGTCGCGAGAAACGTGGCCAACCAGCCCGGCTCGATGTGCTGCGTGAAATTGCCCAATTCACCAAAGGCAAGATGCTTGATGCGAATGATCCCGCCTCAGTCGTCGCCGCCATCGCCGCCATGCCTGAGCCCGCCATTCAAGAACGCCGCCTGCCTCTTTGGTCACATCCGGCATGGGCGGGGTTGCTGATTTTCCTCCTAGGCCTCTTCTGGGTGGGAAGAAAAGCCGCTGGGGCGTTTTAATTCGGATTGGTGACAGCTAGAACTTCGCACTTGGCGAAACGAGGGCGGTTTGATAGCCTCACGAAACATTTCAAAAATGAACCGCCAACTTGTCATCCGCATCTGCCTCATCCTACTGGCCGTCCTGCTCATCTTTTTGCTGTGGGAGAGCGTTAAGGACGGCAGTGACGGAGTGAAGTTGGTGTTTGTCATTTTGATGGGCGGCTTGGGCGGCATCCTAATGGTGAAGTTTTTCATTCCGTGGTTGGGTGACCTGATGGGTGAGGCCGTGTTTTCCTCCGGTGAAGAGGTGGAACAGGATTCAATGACCAAGGCAGCGGCCTGCATTGCTCAGGGTGATTATAAAGGCGCGATTGAGCACTATGAAAAAATGTTGGAGGACAAACCTGACGATCCCTTCCCCGTGGCAGAAATCGCCAAGGTGCATGCCGAGCGGCTGCACGATCCTCAGGCAGCGCTGCGGGCGCTGGAGGAGCACCTACAGAGCAAGGACTGGCCGGTGGATGATGCGGCGTTCATCATGTTCCGCATCGCCGACGTGAATTTAACGCAACGGCACGATTTTGAAGCTGCACGTGACATGCTGGAACAGGTGATCGGCAACTTCCCGAACACACGTCACAGCGCGAATGCGCACCACAAGATGAGCGAAATCGAACAGATGCAGTACAAGCTGCTGATGGACCTGCGCACGAAAGCGGGATCCTCTGGGACTGCGACGGCATGATCATTTCAATCCCTGCGGCAGATGCTCGCGAAGCTCCATTCTTGGACCCGGGTGAATCCGCTGATGACACTGGCCTTGGCGGCAGTGTGCGGCATTCTCGCAGCTGAGTTTGGCTGGCTGAACGGTGGTGGGCCATGGCTCATTGGTTTCGCCTCGGTGCTGCTGGCTGCAGCCTTGCTTTGTGGCCGTTCATGGTTGCTGATGCCAGCCGCAGCTTTGGTCTTTGCCTTCATCCACGAGACACGCACGGATGAAACCTTCCGCCATCCACTACGACTTGCTTTGCAGCAGATGGACAAACCGGTGCAGGCTACGATTCGTGGCAGCTTGCTGCCAGATTTCGACACGACTGCGGATGGCCGTGCTCATGCGCTCTGTACCACACGCCAGATCGAGATTCCTGCGGCGGGAGTCGTTATCACGCAAGGTGCCGTGCTGCTGGTGCGCCTACCCAAAGGTATGCGCTTTCCGGGCGCAGGTGTATTTGAACTGCACGGGAGCATCTACCTGCCGCGCACGGCGTCGAATCCGGGCACGTTTGATGCACAGGAGTATGCGCTGCGGAATGGACGCGTAGCGCGCTTTGAGGCCGACCGCATGCAACGCATCGGCGCTAGCGGCGGTGCATTGTGGTGCTCATTTTTGGAGGTAGCGGAACTTTGCAGGCAATGGATTGGCACGAGGCTCACGCACGATCTGGAGGATGATCCTGAAACCGCCGCTGTGATCCGTGCGATGGCGCTCGGCGTTTCCGCCGAAGCGGATGATGAGATCGAAGATGCGTTTCGCAACAGCGGCACGCTGCATGTCTTTGCGGTCAGCGGACTGCATGTAGCGCTGCTAGGAGTGATTGCACTCGCGTTGCTGCGTCAGCTTGGCCTACGGCGTGGCATCTCACTGTGGGTGATGATTGTGATCGTGTTTGCGTATGCGTTCATCACTGGCTGGCGACCTTCCGCAGCGCGAGCGGCGCTCATGGTGGCGATTTTCATGGGTGCGCCACTGGTAGATCGCGAGTCCGCGCTGCAAAACAGTCTTGGTGCAGCGATGCTGTTACTGCTGGCAACCGACACACACCAGGTCTTCATGCCGGGCTTTCAGCTCTCGTTCGTCGTGCTGTGGCTCAGTGTCATCGGTTCTGTGCCGCTGCTACAATACTTAATGCCTTACACGCGGCTTGATCCCTTCTTGCCACCTCAACTAGCGAATTGGCGACAGCGTGGATCGAGCCAGTTCCGACTCTGGCTGGCGGCCAACTTGAGTGTATCCTTCGCCGCATGGATCGGCAGCTTGCCGTTCATCCTCGGCCATTTTCAATCGGTGACACCCGTGGCGGTGATCGCGAACTGCGTGCTCGTGCCGCTATCGTTTTTATGTCTGGGAGCGACGTGTCTGAGCCTGTGTGCCGCAGGACTGCACCTCACTGGCGTGCAGATTATCTTCAACAATCTAAACTGGTCGCTGGCGAAGGCGATGATCGCGAGCGCCGCTTGGTTTGCTGCGCTACCGGGTGCGAACTTCCATTTTCAGCCAAATGCGCCACGCACGAATGCTCCCGCTGTGTGGCGCATGCTGGAACTGCCACATGGCGGTGCCGCGAATCATCTGCGCCTCGGCAAGACCCACTGGCTGTTCGACACTGGCGATGAAACCAGCTTCCGCCGCGTGCTACGGCCTTACTTATTTTCCAGCGGTGTGAATTCGATCGCTGGCGTTTTTTTAAGTCATAACGATGCCGATCACATCGGTGCCATCGAGCCGTTGATCGAGACGTTTGACGCGCCACTGCTGTTTTGCAGCACCCAGGAGCCTGGGAGGCAGGACTCTTCGCTCACCGCCTTACGCCGACTGGAGGCTGCAGGTCGGCCCAAGCTGCGCAAATTGCGTGTCGATGAGCATATAGTGCTATCAGAAGAAAAGACGTTCAAGGTCGAGGCACAGGTGCTTTATCCCTCAATGCAGGTGGAAAACGGCCGCGGTGATGATCGTGCGATGGTTCTGCTACTGCACATAGGCCCATGGCGCGTGCTGTGGATGAGTGATGCGGGCTGGAACACGGAGAAAATTCTCACCACAAGCGCCGCCGACCTACACTGCGATGTGCTCATACGCAGCCAGCATGAACTCGACCAGATCATGACGAGCGAGTTTCTGCTGAAGACGAATCCACGGGCGATTCTCTGTGGTAGCGATGCGCGTGAGCCGGAAGTCATGTTGCCTGAATCACTTACCCAGCACGCCAAACAAAAGAACATCCCGCTCTTCGACACTTGGAGCGATGGCAGTGTCGAACTTCAGTTTACCCCAGATGAACTGCACATTCTCGCTTCAAGAAACGCCAAGCACATCGTTTTGAAAACGCGCGAATGACGTGATCCAAACCTTTACTTTGCTACATCCGGGCGAGTGCCGAGCTTAGCGATGATGTCGCCCATCTTGTTGTTGCGTATCACTTCGAGTTTCACTTCACTGCCGGGCGGTTGCGTGCGGATGATGTGGAGCAAGTCTCCGGGGGAACGAAAAGCCATGCCTTGAAATTTGGTAACTACATCGCCTGCTTTGAGCCCAGACTCTGCCGCTGGCGAGCTGGGATTAATGTTCGTCACCAGCGCACCACGGCGTGCGGTGCCCCAAACGGGGTCGATCTCCACTGGTTCGGTACTGACTTCGAGGCCGAGGTATCCCTTGCCAGTGTTGCCTGAGACTTCAGTCGCGTTTTTCTCACCGTCTTTGATTTTTTCCAGGATACTGTCCACGACCATCTTCGCGTCATTGGCCGGCACGGCGAGTCCCACACCCTGCCAGGCGCGCACGTTTTCATCACCACGATAAATGGCGACGTTGATGCCGAGAATTTCGCCACGGATGTTCACTAGCGGTCCGCCGGAGTTGCCGGGATTGATGACCGTGTCGGTTTGCAGGAAATCCATCTGGCTGTCGCTGAGATGGCGGTCACGTGCGCTGATGATGCCTTGCGTCACCGTGCCACTAAGCCCAAACGGGTTACCCACTGCGAACACAAGCTGGCCTACCCGCGCTTCATCGGAGTTCCCAAAGCTCAGCGCGGAAAAATCCGTGCGGTTGCTCTCGATCTTGAGCAGAGCGATGTCGCGCTCACGGTTGGCACCAAGGATGATTACGGGATATTTCTTGTTGTCGTTGGTGGTGACCATGATCTCCGTGCTATTTTCGAGCACATGGTAGTTCGTGATGACGTGGCCCTCTTTGCTGATGATCACACCAGATCCCAAACCGGGAATGATCTGCGCCTGCTGATTGACGAGACCAAAGAGGGGATGCCAGCTCATCTGTCCTGGTTTCACGGTCTTGGTTGTCACACTGACCACGGAGGGCAGCACCGCGGCGGAGAGCCGGGCAAATTCATCATTCATGCGGCTCATTACCGACATATCGCCGAAATCGAGCTTCGATTTCGTTGGAGTCAGGGAAGTCTGAGTGGGTTTTTCACCCCGCAGCAGGTTCAGCAAGCCATAGTCCTCGCTGCCTTGCCGCATCCATGAGAACAGCAATGCAGCCAGCACAAACAACATGGCAGCAAACATCAATCGGCGAAGGTTTTCCATGCGTATCAATGCGTCAACGGTGGAAAACTTCAAAGGTCAATGTTCCGCCAGTCCAGCGCGGTGGACCAAACCAGTTCGCGCACCATTCAAGCCGCTTGCTTCGGGCAGAGAATGATCAGCTTCTGTCGTGTCGGTGTCACTGGTGTCTCGGGCTCCAGCAAAGCACGGTTCACTGCCGTGTGGATTTCCTCAGGCTCGAACGGCTTGGTCACATAATCACAGGCACCGCGGCGGATGGCAGTGACGATGTCACGCGTTTCCGAGCAGGCTGAAACCATGACAAAGCGAGTTGTGGGTGAAGCATCACGCGCTTCACGCACGACATCGAGGCCGTCCATCTCGCCGAGACGTCGATCGACAAGTGCGACATCGGGATTCATTTCACGAATGGCATTGATTCCAGCTCGGCCATTGTCGAAAGCCATGACCTCATGCCCCTGCGAACGACAGAGCGCTGATATCAATTTGAGGACAGGCGGGTGATCTTCGATAACAACGATATTTGCCACATTGAGTCTATTTTTAGCATCTCCCCTCCCCTTGAGCAAGGCGGATGTAAGAAACTTGTAATCCCCCACTTGGCATTGCGGCTTCCCGTTTGCGCCGCGCCTGCAATCCGGCATTCTTGCCCGCCATGTCTTCCCCCCTGCTCCGCTACTGCCCCGACCTCTACAACTACCAGCGCCGTGAAACACGGCCGGTGAAGGTCGGTAATGTCACCATCGGTGGCGGCGCGCCCATCGTGGTGCAGAGCATGCTCACCAGCGACACGCGGGACGCGGAAGCCTGCGTGAAGGAAGCGCTCGGGCTCGCCGAAGCGGGCTGCCAGATCGTGCGAGTGACGGCGCAGACGCGTGTCATTGCCGAAAACCTCCAGCACATCCGCGATGGCCTGCGCAAAGCGGGCTGTGATGTCCCACTTGTCGCTGACATCCATTTCAAACCCGATGCGGCAATGGAAGCCGTGAAGTGGGTCGAAAAGGTCCGTGTAAATCCCGGCAACTACGCCGACAAAAAGAAGTTCGCCGTCAAAGAATACACCGACGAGGAGTACGCCGCTGAAGTGGCCTACATGGAAGAACAGTTCGTGCCGCTAGTGAAGGAATGCGTGCGCCTGAACCGCGCCATGCGCATCGGCACCAATCACGGGAGCCTCAGCGACCGCATCATGAACCGCCACGGCGACTCCCCACTCGGCATGGTCGAAAGCGCCCTCGAATTCGCCCGCATCTCGCGTGCGCATGGCTTTCACAACTTCCTCTTCTCGATGAAGGCTAGCAATCCCAAGGTCATGATCGAGGCCTATCGTTTGCTCGTCGCGCATCTCAATCAACTCGGCTCCGACTGGAATTATCCCATCCACCTCGGCGTCACGGAAGCAGGTGATGGCGAAGACGGTCGCATCAAGAGCGCCATCGGAATCGGTTCGCTGCTGGCGGACGGCATCGGCGACACCGTGCGTGTTTCATTGACCGAAGACGCCATCTTCGAAATCCCCGTGGCTCAGCAGCTCGTGAAGCCGTACAACGAAGGCCTGCCAGCGCACTTTGAGCGCATAGAAAACGCACCGCCAGTCAGCTACGATCCCTTCGACTACGTGCGCCGCGAATCGCAGGTGGTCACGATCAATGGCGTCAAGGCTGGCGGCCATGAAACCGTTCCCGTCTTCACCACGCGCAAAAAATGGGACGCCGTTGCTCACAAGATCGACAAGCTCGGTGACTACAAACCCGAGATCGTCATCGAAGACAGCGGCGTGATCGAAATCGACCCACGCGACGATGCTGGCATCGCCAGCCTCAATGCATCCGCCAATGCGAAGCTCGTTTCGATCAAAGACGGCCTCAAGCTGCCTGTCATCGCCGCGTATCGCCTGCTCGCAGCCAAGATCGACAAGAAGCATCCGATTCTCCTCAAAGACACGCTGCAATCATCAGGCAGTGATGACTTCACCGAGAACCTGCTCATCGCCGCCACCAACATCGGATCGCTGCTCTGCGATGGCATCGGCGACGCCGTCATCGTGAATGGCGAAGACGCGCCCGGCCAGTCCCTGCGCATCAGCTACAACATTCTGCAAGCCGCCGGTGTGCGCATCTTCAAGACCGACTACGTCGCCTGCCCGAGCTGCGGCCGCACGCTGTTCAATCTGCAAACCACCACGCAGAAGATCCGCGCCGCCACCGGCCATCTCAAAGGCGTGCGCATCGCCGTCATGGGCTGCATCGTCAACGGCCCCGGCGAAATGGCCGACGCCGACTTCGGCTACGTCGGTGGCGCACCCGACAAGATCAATCTCTACGTCGGCAAGACCGCCGTGAAGTTCAACATCCCCGAAGGCGAAGCCGTCGAGCGTCTCATTGACCTCATCAAAGAACACGACCGCTGGTTTGATGCGCCCGCAGCCGTCTGATCGCCTCAGCGTTTGATTCAAATGCGAAGTCAGTGAATGGCACTTCGTCCATTGTGCAGATCAATGATTCCATGACCTCGGAGGGCTGGATCACCACATTGGTGAAATCCTGCACGCGTGCGACGAAACACAGATCAAGCGTAGGCCACTCGTAGCCTTGAAACACGTAGCGGTTGTTCAGCGAGCAGAAGTAGGTGTAAGCACTTGCAGGCAGGTCAAGACCAACTTCCTCATGCGTCTCG
This sequence comes from Verrucomicrobiaceae bacterium, assembly GCA_947471905.1. Classification (GTDB taxonomy): domain Bacteria; phylum Verrucomicrobiota; class Verrucomicrobiia; order Verrucomicrobiales; family Verrucomicrobiaceae; genus Prosthecobacter. The sequence continues at coordinate 21,075 of CANIZT010000010.1, read as the reverse complement.
CGCGCGGCACCCATCTCGCCCGTTTCTTCAGGTTCGATAACGCCGCCGGGTAGGCCGAGTTTTCCCAGACCGGGTTCATGAGCACGGCGGATGATAAGGATGCAATCCTGTGCATCGAGAATCAGCGCCACGGCGGCGGGAATGGGCGTGATGAAATGCCGGTGTCCACACGCGGCGCAGACGAACTCGCGATCACCCTGTGTGATCCAAGCGTTGCTGCCACAGTTGCTGCAAAATTTGAAGGGAGAGTCAGCCATGTGACTTTCCCTGCCGCCGATGCGCGCGCCATGCCAGCACAAACACGAGCACGCAGGCGACTTTCATAACGAACAGCCACCACGGCTCCCACCACGCCCCAGTTTGCGCTTCGATGAGGTCCGAAATGCCGAACACCGCAAAGGCCAGCGGCAGCAGCCAGCGCCAGGGCATTTTCATGCGGCTCCGAACGATGAGAACGAACGCGATGACAAACCACAGCCCGGCCTCGGCCTGGTTGAAAAGCACATGAAAGGCGGAGGTTGAGTCCGTTGGCATGCCGGGATGCTCTCAGATTGTTCTGGCGAAGGCAAGACATGCCCGTTGTGAATTCTTCACAACGTCTCTTGGCTTGGACACTATCCTTTGCCACAATGCGGTTTAATCCAACCCATGAGCAACAACCTTCTCCAGTCCTGGCTGCGTCTGCCCGACGGGGAACGCCATGATCTGACCGGAACGACCAGCATCGGCCGTGCGCCGGATAACTCTCTGCCGATTGCGGACCACGAGGTGTAACGCCGCCACGCCATCATTCAGGCGCAGGGCGAGCGTGAATTCTGGCTGGTGGACCTCGGCAGCGCGAACGGCACTTACGTCAATGGCCGCCGTATTTCGCAGTCAGTGCGCATGCACAATGGCGACATCATCCGCATCGCCAGCAGCGAGTTGGAGTTCTGCACGGAAATTCTCAGCTCCATGCATCCGGCCGGGCAGCAAGTCATGGCCTCGACCATGATCCACATCCGTCAGGCGCAATGCTGGCTGATGGTGGCCGACATCATTGGTTCCACCCAGATGGCCCAAACACTTCCGGGCGCACAGTTTCCGCGCATGACGGGCACTTGGTTCAAGAACTGCCGCCAGATCATCGACGAATGCGGTGGTCACATGTCGAAGTACCTCGGCGACGGCTTCTTTTGCTACTGGGATGACACCGACGACGGCTCCATCCGCGTGAGGCAGGCCGTGGCAAAGCTTTATGAGGCGCAGTTGAAGGCCAATCCGCCGTTCCGTCTCGTGCTGCACTTCGGCGGTGCCGCGCTGGGCACGGTGCCGACGATGAATGAACTCAACCTTCATGGCCCCGAGGTGAACTTCGTCTTCCGCATCGAAAAGGTGGCTGCTGGCTTGAAGCAAAACGTCATCTTCAGTGAAGCCGCGATGAAAAAGATGAAGGCGGAACGGGAAGTCCATCTCGCGGGTGAATGCGAGGTGGAAGGCTTCTCGGCGCGGCACAAGTTCTATGCGCCAGGCGCGGCAAAATCGGGCTGAGACAGCTTTTACACGCTCAATCCACCGCACTCGCCATGCCATCCGATTCTTTCGGCTCGGAGGGCAGCATGAGCGCCACAGCGGCGGAGGGAATGAAGAGGAAACCGGCATAGAGCAGGGCGGTGCGGAAGTCGCCAACCTTTACGAAGATGCCGAAGAACACGGTGCCGCCCGCAGCGACGATGCGGCCGATGTTGTAGCAGAAGCCGGAGCCAGTGGTGCGCAGCAGCACGGGGAACAGTGGCGGTAGGCACATGGTGAAGAGTCCAAACACGCCCTGACACGCGCCGATGGCGGCAAACTGCCACTTGGTGGCCTCCCAACTCCACACCTGTGAGAAGGAGAGATACATGAAGGCGAAATAGGCCAGCATCATGCCGACGATGGTGTTGCGGTAGCCAAAGAGCTTCGCAAAGCCGCCAGCGATATAGTTGCCAACGAGCGAGCCGAACATGATCCACATCAAACCGGTGACGACGGCGGAATCCTTGCCCGCTTTATCGAGCGAGGCGATCTCTGTCAGGCTGAGCACATGCTTCTGCTGCCAGAACAGGAAGGTCCAGTGCGCGGTCAAGGACACCGCGCAGATGAGCATCACACGCCACGTCACACCTCGCACGGCAGGGCCAAACAACGCGCTGATCTTCGGCACCTCCTGGCCTTCACGCGCCTGTGCCCATTCTTCCGTTTCAGGTACTGCTTTGCGAATCCACAGGGTGATCAACGCTGGCAGAATGCCGATGAGGAAGATATACCGTGGTTCTTTGCCCGCGAGCAACCAACCGGCGAAACACGCGAGTAGCACACCGCAGTTCACGGCGCTTTGCAGCGTGGCAGCGATCCACGGACGCCATTTCTTCGGCCACGTTTCAGAAAGCAGGGATGCGCCCACGGCCCATTCGCCACCGATGCCGAGCGCGGCTAGGAAACGGAAAATCATGAGGTGCCACCACTCCTGTGCGAAGAACGACAGGCCGGTGAAACAGGCATAGGTCAGAATCGTGAGCGTCAGCGCCCGGCTGCGACCCAGCACATCGCCGATACGCCCAAAAAAAGCTCCACCCACCGCCCAGCCGACGAGGAAGGCCGCCTGAATGATCGAGCCATGCTTGCCCACGGTGGGATCGCTCTCCGGCACCAGCATGAGCTGCGCCACGAACGCCGTGGCCACCAGCGTGTAGAGATGCATGTCGAGGCCGTCAAACATCCAGCCCAGCCATGCGGCGAGTCCGGAACGGCGTTGCTGCGGCGAAAGATCCCGCAGACGGGTGATTTCAGGAGTGGCTGGTTGGCTCATGCGGTCGCGAGTCTTTCGCAGGGCACAGGGAATGGCAAGGCTTTTGGCGTGCGGGCGTCGAACTCAGTCTTTCGAGGCAGCGATCACTTTTTTGGCTTCACGCAAACCACTCAGATACGCGCCATGCACGGTGCCGAAGTAGGCTTTGCTCGTCGCCTCACCGGCAAAGAACAGCCGATCGCTCACGGCTTCCCCCAAAACCTTGATGTCGCTGATCGGCGAACCGATTTGAGGATAAAAGTAACTGCCGCGTGAGAATGGATCCTCGGACCAGCGGGTGATCGCGGTGGCGGTGGGAGCAGGCACGTCGATGTCACGAAACGTTTGCCGCACATGGCCCATCACCAGCTCGATCAACTCCGCATCAGGCATCGCTTCATGAGCGATCGCATGGGAACCGAAATGCCAGAACACCAGAATATTTGAGCCTAAGTGCGCGGCTTCCATGCTGGAGAACGAAATGCCGTAGGGAGCGGTGCGCTCTAGATTGAGAAACCAATTCCCCGCCGGCCAGAAGCGTGCCGGAAATTGCAGGATCACCTTGTCCAGCACGCCCATGCCCATGCGCGAGATGGCTTTGATCTTCGCGTCTGGCAGCTCCGGTGTGAACGTCAGGCTCTTTGCCTTCAGCACGCCCAATGGCACAGACACCACCACATGCTCGGCCTCAAAATCTCCCTGGCTGCTGGCGATGTTGATCTGGCGCTTGGTGTAATCAATCTCGCTCACGATGCAGCCGAGGCGGATGTCGAGTCCTTGAGCCAGCAGCGCTGGTAGTTGATCGTAGCCTTCGATCAGGCATTGATCTTCGCCCTTGGCGAATTCTTCATCCTCATCATAACCATCGACCGAAAGCCTGCGCGCATCCCCGCCCAAGTCTTCCTCGATGTCTGAGGCGATGATGCCACGCAGATCCAAGAGTTCCTGACTGCTCAGCTCGTTTTCCTTGGCATTGGCCGCGATCGCCCGCTCCAATGGAATGCTGATGTCATCTTCGTGTTCGTCCTTGAACTCGTCGATCAGCCAGGTTTCAAATTCATCGAGCAGGTCCACGAGCGCTTTGTCCTCGGCTTTGCTCAAAGGCTTGCCAGCACGATAGGTTTCCCCGCTGTCCTCCGGGAACGGCTTCATCTTCCAGCCTGATTCCTGCGCGATGCGGTAGATGGGATTCACCTCACCTTTACCATTGCGGATGCCATGGATGAACTGCGCCCCGAGTTCGACCGGTAAGCCGCCGAATTGTTTGCGGTCAGTGCAAACACGTCCTCCCAGGCGCTTGCGTGCCTCCAGTATCGTCACGCGGCAGCCTGCCGCATGCAATTCGCGTGCCGCCGCCAGACCAGACACACCCGCGCCGATCACCACCACTCGCGTGCCGGGCTGAACCGCCGCTGGCGAGACTGATGAGGCAAGCGGCAGTGCCGCCGACTGCAAAACAGCACGCAGAAAGTGACGGCGTGAGCGGCTGGAAGTGCGGAGAGAGTTCATGATGACTCGAGCTGAACGATCACACCATGTCAGCTTGTTCAATCATGCCAAAAAGGATTCACCGGCTCTTCGAGAGCTTGTTGTACTTCTCGACCAACTCGTTGAACTCAATGGTGCGGGCGTTGAGCTTCTCGATGGCGGCGTCGCGTTCCTTGGCGAGCTGTTTGAGCATCTCGTTCTGCTTTTCGATGGTGCTGTTCTGAGCGGTGACGGCGGTGTTGTGCTCCTTGAGCGCTTCGGTGCCTTTACCAAAGGCAAGCTGGGTGGCCTCCAAACCGTGCTGCAACTGCATTAGCTCTCGCATGTAAATCGCGATGACGATGCCGCGGGAGACGGAGTCGGCGGAGAGATCGTTGTACTCGCGGGTGACTTCGACGAGCTTGGCCTCGACTTCCGCACGCAGTTCGGTGAGACGCTCGATTTCCTTCTCGTACTCGCGCACTTTGCGTTCGGCTTCGATGCGCAGGGCGTTCTCGGCTTCGAGACGTTTCACGAGGTCGGTGATGTGACCGCGCAGGAGTGCCTCGCTCTGCCACTGCACGACACACACGGCGCAGAGGCCGAGCGAGATCAAAATGAGCAGCGTGGTGAGCAGGCGCTTCATTTCGGCTGAGCGGGGGCGTTGGCTGGTTTGACGTTGAAGGCGACCTTGGTGAAGCCGACACGTTTGGCGGCATCAAGCACTTTGACGAGGTCGGCGTAGCGCGTGTTCACGTCGGCGCTGATGTAAACGGGCGTGGCGGGGTCTTTGCCGAAGCGTTCGGCTAGTTTGCGGTCGAGTTCGGGCAGTGTGGTCGAGGCTTTGTCGAAGAAGACATCGCCGGTGGCATTTACGGCGAGATTGATCATGTCCGGCTTGAAGTCGGACTGCGCCGACGAGGCGACGGGCAGGTTGACCTTGATGGTCTGCTGCTTCGACATGGTGAGGCTGACCATCATGAAGGAAGCCAGCAGGAAGAACATCACGTCAATGAGCGGGATGATTTCAAGCCGCGTTTTGCGCTCGGGCAATGGAGAGTGAAGTTTCACGTCGTGATCAGGCCTTGGGAGTGACTTTGTCGAAACCGTGCTGGGCGGCGAGGATGAGCACGTTGTTCGCAGCAGCTTCGAGATCGAACTTCAAAGCAGCGAGACGAGAGTGGAAGTAGTTCATTGGCACCAGCGTGCCGATGGCGATGCCGAGACCGGCCGCGGTGGCAATGAGGGCCTCGCCGATGCCACCGGTGACTTTTTCGACAGCGAGTTCGCTGCTGCCGATGCTGGTGAAGCTGCCCATGATGCCTGTGACGGTGCCGAGCAGTCCGAGCAGTGGCGCTAGCGTGACGATGGTGTCCATCGCACTCAAAAAGCGGCCCGCATCACGCAGTTCCTGACCCGCTGCGACTTCGAGAGCGCCCTGCATGCTGCTGTGACGATGTTGCAGACCGTGATGAATCATGCGCACGACCGGATCGCTCGATTTGGCGGATTGAGCTATGGCTTTGGCTAAGTCACCTGCCTCGAGTTTTTCGTAAACCTCGTCTAATTGCTTCACGGAACGCTTGGTGGCGAAGCGCAGCCACCAGAACACACGCTCAACGAAGATGCAGACGGCCACCAGCGTGACCACTGCGATGGGATACATGATGGGACCGCCTTTGTGAAAGAGATCGACGGCGGCATTGGCGAGGAGTGGCATGATAAAACAAGATGGTTAGCGCAAACGGAAGGTGAGGGGCAAAGTGTAGCGGTTGGAGGTTCCGCCGGGCCAGCGCCAGTTCCGGCGCACCCAGGAGGCGGCGTATTCATCCAACGCACTGAATCCAGTGCTGCCGATGACTGAAACACCTTCCACAGCACCGGATGGGCCGACGCTGATGCTCAAACGCACGGTGCCCTGCATGCCAGCACCGCGCGCGAAGGTCGGATACGGGGGCGCAGGAAATTTCCCTTTGCCGCCGCTGCCGGAGGCACCGATCCCGCCTGCGCTGCCAGCTTGTGGCGTGGTGGAGCGCGTACCGCCACTCGCCACCGGCGTGCGGGGGCGCGGTGGTGTCGGTGCAGGCTTAGGTTTGACCACGGGATCGATGGGACGCAGGGCGTCTTCGATTTTCGGAGCAGTGGGAATGGCAAAGATGTCTTCCATCGTCATCGCTTCGGCGATTTCAGGCAGATCGAGCTGTTCAGGAGGCGTTTCGACGGCTTCAGGAATCTCGACGGGAAGCACGGGTTCCACCTCGGCCACCGGTGTTTCATTGGCTTCGAGCGTTTGCAGCTCCGCCATCGAGGTCTCGATCATCGGCATCTCGACGGCGTTATCGAGATCGGCGAGAGATTTGAGATGAATAGGCGGCAGGTCGGCAGCGAACAATCCGACGATACCGATGGTCAGAAAGCTCGAGCTGATACCCACGATCCACGAGAGCATGATGATCGCCTGAACGGTGCCCCGCCGACGCCAAACACCCGTTGTGCTGGCAGAACCAGGCATGGTGGGAGTGCTGGAGAGGTCGAGACCCATGGTGGGCAGCGTGTTTATCATGGAGGAGGTCATGTCACAAGACAGCGGCGGGGAGTGGAGGATGAAACGCCAGAAATGGCTGTCAATTTGCAATTGCGACTCAGTCGCATAAAAAACTTGCACGCTGATTCTTCCGATTCACTATCCGAACCGTTGCGAACGAATCTCAATATCAACCTTTCATGAAGTCCTTCTCTACTTCCAATCTCCCCCGCAGCGCCGGACCTGCGCTGGCGGCTGCTGCACTCCTATTCCTTGCCATCGCTTCGCATGCTCAATCCCAAAGCCCGGTCAATCCAGTCAGCAAACCGAAGCAAATCACCAACACTGAGCTGCCAAACATTGTCATCACCGCTGATGCCGAACCTGAGCCGGCAGTGCAGATTCCCTACCTGCCGCCGGTCGAAGGCACCAAAATTTATGCAGGCAAGAAAGCGACCTCGCTGAACCTTCAGGCGCTGCCTGAAGTTCAGGCCAACAACTACAGCCAAGCCTTTGCGATGACGCCCGGCCTGTTGACCACCGAAGAAAGCACGCCGCTGGTAAGCTACGGCTACCGCGGCATCGGCTCCCCCGACCGCGCGCAGTTCATGATGGTGCTACAGGATGGCATTCCCATCGCCGCCGACCCGCAGGGCTATCCCGAAGCTTATTGGATGCCGCCGCTGGAGTCCACACAACGCATCGACTTCGTCCGCGGTGGTGCCTCGCTCCTCTACGGACCGCAGCCTGCTGGTGCCATCAATTACGTCTCGCGCATGCCGCGCACCGATCGGCTCTTCGGCATGCAGTCGAAGCACATCTTTGGTAGCAACAATCTGTACTCTACCTTCAACTCCATCGAAGGAGCGGCTGGAAAATGGAGCTGGCTCGGTTGGTTCAATTATCGCTCGGGTGATGGCTTCCGCAGCGCGAACAATGACTTCGAGGTTTATGCCGGTCGTCTGAAGCTCATCTACCAGCAGGCCACCGACACACGCTGGATCTTTTCCCTCGATGCTGGTTCGGATCGTCATGGCGAGCCCGGCGGACTGACGGCGGCAGCCTACAACGCGGATCGCAATCAAGCGATCCGCCTAAATGACCGCTTCAATCAAAGCCGTGTCGTCGCCAGCACCGAATTGCAGCACAAATTTTCCAGCCAGACTGAACTCAGTGTGAAGGTGTGGGCAGGGGCCTATGATCGCTGGAGCCGCAGACAGACCGGCGGGTTCGGCACCGTCACTGCGCTGACCAATGCCATCCAGCATCAGCAGTTTTATAACTGGGGCATCGAACCGCGCATCCGCCACGACTACGAGCTGTGGGGCGGCAATCACTCGCTCGCCGCCGGCATGCAGTTCTACATGTGCCACTCCCCGCGCAAAGACGCCGCCGGCACCTCGCCCACAGACGACATCGGCACGGTTACCACCGACGCACAGCGCGATGTCATCTACGGGTCTTTCTTTGTGGAGAACAAGTTCACCTTCGGTCGCCTCACCATCACACCCGGCTTCCGCATGGAAATGATCAATCAGGATGTCACCGTCAGAAACATCGGAGTCGCCACCACGCAACGCAACAACAGCAAGTTCGACAAACAGCCGCTCTTTGGCCTCGGCCTGTGTTATGACCTCGGCAATGAGACTGCCGTCTATGCCAATGTCTCGCAAAGCTATCGTGCCACCACCTTTGGTCAGTCGCTTATCCCAGCCGCAGGCGGCACCGCCAGCGATGTCGCACCTTCGCAGGGCTGGAGCTATGAAGTCGGCATTCGCGGCAATCCCCGGCCTTGGTTCACCTATGACACCTCCTTCTTCCTCATCGATCTCGATGACAAACTCGGCACCGCTGGCGTGAACATTCAGAGCGTTGGTCGCAGCATCAACTACGGCTGGGACGGTGCTGTGCAGTTTGATGTCATCGGCGGCCTCGACGCACTGAATAGCACGCACCGTGGTGAGCGTCTCGGTGCCCTCAATCTCTATGGCAACATCTCGCTGCTCGAAGCCCGGCTCTCCGGCGGTGTCAATGATGGCGGCACGCCTCAGTATGCGCCCCCATACATGCTCCGCACCGGAGCCATCTACAAACGCAAGAGTGGCCTGAAGATCGCCTTCCTCGGCACCCTCATGGCACGCCACAACGGCAGCGACAACGCAGATGCCCGCTTCGATATCCCCGCCTACACCACTTGGGATCTCACCGGCGAAATCCCGATTACCAAGAACTTCTCGGTTCTTGGCGGCTTGAACAATGTCTTCGACAACCGCTACTACTCGCTCGTCACCTCCAGCGGCATCATCCCCGCCATTGGCCGGAACTTCTACGTCGGCGGCAGTTTGAAATTCTAATTTAGGTTGGTCCTGTCTCTGTGGGAGTGGAAGTGGTGTTTCGCTCTCACAGAGATTTTTAGCCGAGGCCTTCGATCTTCCAGCCGTCGCGATAATCGCGCTTCACCAGCGCGTTTGCGGCTTCGAGGTTGGTGAATTTCAAACCGGCGCGATCCCATTCAAGCCACTGGTTGGGAAAACGATCAGCGATGGTGCCGACAACGACGGCTTCAGTCAGCGGACCGCCGTGGCTGAAATCACCGCAGCTTTTGGTGCCAGCGAGGATCGCATCGACCCAATCGAAGTAATGATCCTGCGGCTTAATATCACGCGGATACTTTTCCGCCGGAAAATCGGCCTCGGGCAACACGAAAGGACGCACGCCATAGGGTTTGAAGATCGCGCCGTGCTCGCCGATCCAGAAGCCGCCGCTGGCGGGGAAGTTGGTGAGCGCTGACGGCATTTTCACCACATTCCTGTCGGGCTCGATGCAGCCATCGAGCCAGGTGAGCTTCAGCGTGTCACCGGCGATGAGTTCATTGCCCGCGAACTCGAATTCGACACGGCGTTTGTCGGCCCACAAAGCGCCGCTGCTGCCTTCCGTGAGCTGGCGCACGCGTTTCGGCGCACCGAGCTTCAAGCCATCGAAGGTCGCATCAAAATGATGGCAGCCCATGTCGCCGAGTTCGCCACAGCCGAAGTCGAACCATGCACGCCAGGTCTGCGGATGATAGGTGTCGTTGAGATACGGACGTGGCATGCGCACACCGAGCCAATGGTCCCAATCGAGACCTTCGGGAATCGCATCACCCTGCGGCCGAAGTTCGGTATTCTTCGGCCACCAGTTGAGCTTTTTGTTCTCCCACATGATGACCTCTTTTATTTTGCCGATGGCCTTGGTGCGCAGCAGTTCCACCATCATGCGGCTTTCGATGCTGGAACGGCCTTGATTGCCGAGCTGCGTCACCACACCGGCTTTGACGGCCTCTTGCGCGAGAACGCGGCATTCATGTGGCGTGGGGGCCATCGGCTTCTGCAAATAGACATGCTTCTTCCCGCGCAGGGCCGTGATGGCAATGGAGGCATGCATGTGGTCGGGCGTTCCCACCGTCACCGCATCAAACTTGTCGCCATACTTCGACAACAACTCACGCCAGTCCTTGTGCTGCGCTGCCTCGGGGAAATCCTTCGCTGCTTCCGCGATGTGACGTGCATCCACATCACACAATGCGACAATTTTCACCTTCGCATGCTTCGCCACGCTGCGCATCGTGTTCCCGCCCATGCGGGCGACACCGATGCTGGCGACCTGCAGCATCGAATTCGGCGATGCAGAGCGCAGAATGGCAGGAAATCCCAGCGTAGATGCAGCGCTGGCTTGTTGGATGAATTGGCGGCGGTTCATGAGGCCATGCAAACGACCTCATGCCGCGCAATCCTTCATCACTTCCGAAACGGTGACGCCGGAATGCCCGCGCCATTGAAAAGAGATGCCGTGGGATTGTCCTTCCACGCATAACGAACACTTTTCGGCTCCGCAACGGCCTTGGCAGAGACGATCACGGTCTCGCCATCAATTTTCGCTTCCGCAAGCTGCCAGTGGCCGTCGGCTCCGGCGATTTCGAAACCGGTGAGATTACCTTTCGCGGTCAAACCCTTCGCATGTTTGAAGGTGAGCACGAATTCACCGCCTTTGGCCGTCGCGCTGTCGATCAGCGGGCCACAGATGGCGGGAACGTCTTTGTGATACACCGATCCAAGCGCCCACTGCGCGAGACGATAACCGACGTCCTGCTTGTTCTTGGGGTGGATGTCTTTCGGATCACCAATGTCGAGCGTGATGGCCATGCCACTATTAGGAATGGTCTGGAGCGCGTTCAGCATCTGCTCGCGCACGATCATCCAGCCTTCACCAGCACGGGTGAAATTCGGCAACTGCACCCAGGCGAAAGCAAATTCATCGTTCCAACGCGTACGCCAGTCTTTGGCGAGGAGTGTGAGTTGATGCTGATAAAACGGTGCCTTCGGATCCTGGCTGTTCGACTCGCCCTGATACCAGATGGCACCGCGAATCGCGAAGGGGATCAGTGGCGCGATCTTGCTGTTGAACAATCCTCCCACATTGCCTTTGCGTTTGCGTGTTTCCAACGGAACACGCGGTTTGCGCGGCAGTCGCTTGCCTTCCGCATTGGCTTTCTTCACTGCCTCGGTCCATTCCGCGACCTGTCGCTCAAACACGGCCTTCGTTTTCCCTTCGTCAAACTGAGCGTCGGCCTGCTTCATTGCTGCGAAGAACGGTTTGAGCTCTTCGCTCGCCTGTTGCGCCTCGGGGCTGATCCACGACTCGATGGGCGTACCGCCGACGGAGGAATTGATGAGCCCCACGGGCGTTTTGAGCTCGGCATGCAGCGTACGGCCAAAGAAAAACGCGGTGGCGGAGAATTTGCCGACCGTTTCGGGCGTGCAGATGATCCAGGTGCCTTTGCCCTCCGATTTCGCTGTTGGGGAAGCACCACTGCCTTCAGTAAAGACGCGGATCAGCGGCAGATTCGCGGCAGCTTTTGAGGCTTCGAGGTCTTTGGCACGCTCCACGGTCATCGCCATGTTCGACTGGCCGGAGCCGAGCCACACTTCGCCGATGAGCACGTCGTTGATCGTTTTGTCGCCAATCGTGAGTGTCTGCGGCTCGGCAGTGGCTGTGAGCGCATCGAGCTTGAGCGACCATTTACCTTCACCATCGGCTTGGGTGGTCTTTTTCTGACCGGCGATGGCCACGGTGACTTCCGTGTTCGCATCAGCCGCACCCCAAACGGGAACGGGTTTGCCGCTTTGAAGAACCATGTGGTCAGAGAATACGGCGGGCAGCATGATGGCGGCTTGCGCTGAGAGAGTGAAAAGGAGGAGAGCGGCGAGTGTTTTCATGGCTGGAATGAGAAGCGGCTTGTCAAAGTCACGACCAACGCGTTCCTTCACTAACCAAGCCCAAGTGCTGGTGCAGGCGATTGTGAAATCGCGAAAAGTCCTTTCGCTGAAACGGCTTTTTCTAGAGGAGTTTTGCTTGGATTAGAAAATCGTGACGTCGTTAGTCGGTGTCACGAATGGTGCAATCCGGCATGAGAGTGCGTAGTTCGCTGGCGATCGCGCTATCCACTGGTAGTTGCGAGCCACCGATGCGGAGCAATGTCAGCTGCTTGCAGGCCACCAAGTGCGGGATCGCATCCCGGGTAACCGTGGGACTGGCCATCAAATCGAGGTTTCTGAGGGTGTTGATGGAGGCCAGATGCCGTAGCGCATCCGCTGGTGCCGTCATGCCGCGCAGATTGAGATTCTGAACTGTTCCCTCCGCGCTGGAAAGTGCAGCGAGTTCTTCTAGCGTGCTCTCATCCGCGATGGGGGCTTCGTTAAAGCTAACACGCCAAACGTTGTATGGGCCGACGGGAAGATTAGAGGCGTTTTTGATGTCCGCATCGCCACCCATCAGCATTTCTGCACTATTGGAGCTCCGCACATTCACAAAACCGCCATGGTCAATGACCCACAAGGCCAGTTTGGACTGCTCTGGAGCCACAGGCGCGGATGGCGGCGTTACCGGAAGTGGCGCAGGGACATTTGCTTGCACCGCTGGCTGGGATAGCCAGCCTGCCTGAGGTACGACGAATATTCCAGCAACCATGAACAGCACTGCGCCAGTTACCCAGACCAGCTTACGACGTTTTGCAGGTCTTTTACCGTGCTGGATTTTAATCGTGACTGCGTCGGTGGAAATCTCGGCAACAGGGTCTTCGTTACCGGTGCGGCTGTTTTTTGCGGGTCGGCGGTAATTTTTCCAATTGTCGCTGTTCAGCAGCAACTTCTCCAACACCTGAGTCATGTCGCTAACGTGCTGATAACGCTTCTCAGGATTGTTCTGCATGGCCGTACTCACGACGATGTCGATGCGCTTATCCGAGCCGGAGCAGACTGAAGGCGGATCCCAAGCGCCCTTGGGCACGTGGCCAGTTAGCAGCTCATAAATCATCACGCCCAACGAGTAGATATCCGCACGATGGTCGATCTTACCATTGTGATCGAGCGCCTCAGGCGCGATGTAATCCGGCGTGCCAAGTGTCGCCCCCGTGGCGGTGTAATTGCTGATCTGCGGACCGACGATCTTCACCAGTCCGAAGTCAGCCACTTTCACGTTGCCACGTTCGTCGATCAGAATATTCGCCGGCTTGATGTCGCGATGCACAATACCGCGTTCATGCGCAAACTGCAGCGCCTCGCACACTTGGGTGATGATCTTGAGGATCTGCTTTGGCCCGGGCGGGGCACGTTTGAGCAGTTGCTGTAGGTCCATGCCGGAGACGAACTCCATTGCGTAGTACATCTGGCCGTCCTTCGTCTCACCAAAGTCATGCACCCCGACGATGTGCGGATGGTTTAGCTGCGCCAGCGCATGTGCCTCACGAATAAACCGCTCGGAGAAAGTGGCTTTGTGACGGTGCACCTGTGGTAGCAATTTAATTGCCACGGTACGGTTGAGGCTTTTCTGTACCGCCTTGTACACCGCCCCCATTCCGCCGCAGTCAATGAACTCAAGGAACTTGTAGCTGGGAATCAGTTCGTCCAACTCCGCCGTCGAAGGCGGGATGAAAGGATCAAACTTGATGGCGTCGCCGCTTTTCTCTCTCTCCGGCTGCATAAGCACGATTTAAGTCGGTAGCGTCATGCTTGGCAAGGCATCCGAGCGATTCGCTGCAAAATAGCCACGAGAAACCGACTTAGGCCGCCTGATAAGCCGCCACTAACTGCTCCACACTGCGTTCCCAGTTCAGTTCCTGCGTGAGACGCTGGTGACTGGCGGTGGCAATAGTTTTGCGGCGTGGTTCGTCGTCGAGGAGGTCGAGAATTGCATCGCCGAGCTTTTCGGCGCTGTTTTCCATGACGTAAACGGCACCATCACCGGCGGAGTAGCGACCTTCAACGGTACCGAACATGACCATTGGCTTCGCGAAGGCCATGTATTCGAGCACCTTGTTCATGGTGCAGTGGTCGTTGTAGGCGTTGATGGGATCGCAGGCGACGCCGAGATCGATGGTGCGCAGGGCGCGGCATAAAAACTCATCGCTGACACGGCCGGGCATGCTGATGTGATTTTGCAGGCCGAGCTGGTCACGCTGCGAGAGCAGGGCCGCATGTTCGGGACCGGAACCCATGAGGAGGAACTGCACATCATCACGCTGGCGTGTTTTGATGATGTGTTCGGCGGCACGGACGAGGTAATCGACACCATCGGCATTGCCCATGACGCCGATGTAGCCGACGAGATGTTTTTTGCCGTTCCTTAGCGATTCATCCGGCGCTGCGGCGGTGTTCATGCGGCTAGGAGCGGTGCGCACAATGAAGGCGCGGTCATCACGCAGCTTGCCGCGCTGTTTGACGGCATGCAGTACGCTCTGATTGGTGGCGATGACAACATTGGCGAGAGCGAGTGTGCAGCGCTCGGCGATGCGCACGGCCCAGTAAATGAGGCCGCGTTTGCCGAACTTGACCTCGAACATTTCGGGCCAGAGGTCATGCACGTCGAAGATGACTTTCACTCCTGCAAACAGCTTGAAGGGCAGAGCAACGAGGAACAGCAGATCAGGCGGGTTGCAGAGATGGATCACATCGAAACCGCCACGCTTCCACGCTTTGAGGGCGCAGGTGAATTCCCCCCACAAGGCGGAGGCGTATTCGGCGATGAAGCCGCCGAGTGATCCGGCCTCGCCGCTGATCCAGTGGCGGTAAATTTGGATACCTTCGAGCACTTCCTCCGCCTGCGTGTAGCCACGCATCTGCGGGCAGATAACCGTCACCTCATGCCCGGCATCGCGCAGCGCACAGGCTTCCTGCCACACACGCCGGTCGAAGGGCACCGGCAGGTTTTCGACGAGGATGAGGACGCGCATGAACGAAGAAGGCTAGGAACCGTGGGCGGTCTTGGCACGATCTTCCTTCGACTTCCAGATGATTTTCAGCGTCTTGCCATCCTTGGCCGGCCCGCCAAAAAAGTCGCCCGTGTCCTTCAGCGTGACGAAGATGATGAAGCCAAACAAGGCCAGCGCACAGGCGGTCTGCACATATTCGAGGATGCGCCCCTGCGGTGGTTTGCGACGGATGGCCTCAGCAGCGGCCATCGTGATATGACCACCGTCTAGCACGGGGAATGGCATCATGTTGAGGATGGCGAGGTTGATATTGAACACGACGCTGAACCACAGCACGAGGCGCCAGCCATCAGGATGCTGGAAGAGTTTGTAGTAGAGGCGGCCAACACCGACGGGGCCGCTCATGTGCGCCGGGCTGAGGTCGGATTTCGGCGAGAACAGCTTGGAGACGAGGTTGCCCATGTGGCGGACGGCGTCGCTAATCTGCTCCCATGGGGTGATGGTGATGGGCATGCGTTTGCCTTCGACATCCCAAGCGACACCGATCATCGGATACTCCTGTTTGTCATCCAAGGCTTCCTTCATATTGTTTTCATCGGGAATGCGCGGTGTTACCGGCAATTGGATGAGCTTGCCAGCACGTTCGATGTCGAGTGTGATGGTCTTGCCAAGGTTGGCTTTGATGTAATCGCCGAGATCACCCATGCTGCGCAATTGCAGTCCGTCTGCACGTAGGACGAGGTCATCGGCCTTGATGCCGGCTTCATCCGCCGGACTGTTTGGGGCGACGCCACCGACCATGGGCGTCATCTGGCCTTGCAGGCCCACATCGCGCAATCCAGGGCGCTTGAAAATGGACTGCCACCAGGAAACCGGCCCGGCTTTTTCTTCAGACTTCGGCCAGGCTTTGGGATCGACGTTGAATTTCATCACGCCTTGGCCGGGACGCTCTACTTCAAATGCAATGGTGTCGCCTTCGCTGGCCACCATACCCCAGCGCACGCTGTCCACGAGACCTTCGAAGCGTTTCACCGGCTGGCCGTCCACTTGAAGGATTTTGTCGCCAGGCAGGATTCCCACCTTTTCAGCCGGGCTGCCTTTTTCGACATGGCCGACGATGGTGGTCGTATGCGCTTCGCTTTGGGGCTTGCCGACCATCCAAACGGCGGTGGCAAACAAACAAGCCAACAAAAAGCTGAACAATGGACCCGCAAACGCGACGATGGCTTTGTCGAGTGGGGTGATGGGCGGCAGCGACTCAGTGCTGGTTTCGCCTTCAAGACCGCCCATGGGCGCCATTTGCGGCAGGGCCACGAAACCGCCTGCCGGGATGCTGCCGAGGCCGTATTCGACGCCGTTGATGGTCTTTTTCCACAGAGGCTTACCAAACCAGATGTAGAACTTCTCGATCTTCAGCCCACGCCAGCGGGCGGCAAGGAAATGACCCCACTCGTGGACGACGATCATGAGGTTAAAGACCAAAATCACCTCCAGGATGAGGATGATGAAACGGAGAATTTCACCGAAGGTGCCGAGGGAGGAAAGCCATGCCATAGAGGGGGAGGGAAAATCAGGCGGAGCACCGGCGGAATTGCCGGTGCAGCGAAAGACAAGGCCGGAAAGCTAACATCCCATCATGATTGGCGCAAATGATGCGGGAAGTTTGTGTGATGAGGCCCGGATCATTTGATCCCGGTCCACTCTGTGAAATATTTGTCATCCTGCTGCCTCACACGTATACCAAAAACATCCTCCTGATAATGCTGATCCGCACCGCTATTTTCCTCCTCCTGCCCTGGCTAATGATCTCCTGCCGCACCGCCAAAAGCGTGATCAGCGCGGTCGATGTCAAACCCTCAGGCTTCCTGCCGCATGGGACAGAACTGAAGGAAGACCGCAAGCGCTCGCCTTTCATCGGCAACTGGTGGAACAAGGATCTGCGGGTGCAAAAAGCCGCCGAACAGGTGAAATCGATCTACATCGCCCCGGTGGTGGCCGATCAGTTGCGGCCAATGGAACAGAAATTCACCAAGCTTGAGTTTAGCAACAAGCGTCGCGAGTATAAGATGAAGAGCCTGCTTGAGTACACACGTGAGAAATTCGCGGGAGTCTTCAAATCCAACAAAAAATCGCGTTACAATGTCGTGGATGCCCCCTCCAAGGACGCGATGACCTTGAAGCTTTCCATCATCGAGTGGGAACCAAATACGTACTCTGGATTGGTGGTGAGGGAGGCTGTGGATCTGGTGACGTTGCCGATGATTGGTGGCGTGTTCAGCAAACCAGCACGCGGTAAGATCGCCATCGAAGGTGTTCTCATCGAGCCAAAGACGGGAAAGCCGTTCTTCGAATTTGCCGACAAAGAAGAGGCCAAGACACTGTTCTTTTTCTTCCCTCAAGAGTTGTTCCCTTCGGGTCAGGCCAAATATGCCATTCGCGAATGGGCACGACAGTTTGAGAAACTCATGAGCACTCCGCCCGAAAAACGGGTGAAGGACAGTTGGCCATTCCAGATCATCGCGTTCTGAACCGGATCAGCGCTTGCGTGATGCGCTTCTTATAAAAATCACAGCCACTCCATCGCTGCTGAAATTTTCAGTCGCAGTCTGAATGTTTCGTGATTGCCAAGGTCGGAGATTGTGTGCGCTACTACCAAACGTCACTCAATTCATCCATGAAAACGCCTTCTCTTCGATTCATCGTTATTCTAGTTGTCGGTGCTTCAATGACACTGAGTTCCTGTCAGTATCCTTATTACAATATGGGCCCCAATCAACGCGCTGGCACGCTCTATGGTGCCGCAGGCGGTGCCTTGCTGGGCGGACTCTTCAGCAATCGTCATCCAGTCCAAGGCGTGCTCGTCGGCGGTCTCCTTGGTGGTTTGCTTGGTAACACCATCGGCTCCAGTCGTGATCGTTACTATTACGTGAACCGTAGTTCAGGCTACGGGAACCGGTACTACTCAAGCTCTGCCTACCGGCCCACCTACTATTCGAGTTCGTACTATCGCCACCCATATTACTCAAACAGCTACTACAGCAGCCCGTTCTACAACAGCACCCCATCGTACAGCAGCTACAACTATCGCCCATGGGGTGGTGGCTATGGCTTTGGTCAACCGATGGGCTGGGGCAGTGGCCTGGGCATCGGCTCACGTTGGTACTGAAAACCAGCCAGCCTCATATCAAGCAACCTGCGCTGGCAACGGCGCAGGTTTTTTAATGCAGTTCAAAGATGCCCTCGATCTCCACCGCGATGTTGCCCGGCAGTGATCCCATGCCCACAGCGCTGCGCGCGCCAATACCGTATTCTTCGCCCCACACCTCGCCAAACAGCTCACTGCAGCCATTGATGACCTTGGGATGATCGGGAAAGTCTGCCGTGCTGTTCACCATGCCGAGCAGTTTCACCACGCGCTTCACGCGATCCAGGCTGCCGAGCTCACTTTTCAATGTTGCCAGCAACGCGAGTCCAGTCTGCCGCGCCGCAGCTTTTCCCGCTTCGAGATCGAGATCCGCGCCGACACGACCGGTGATGTAGTTCCCATCACCTAGATAAGGGCCATGACCGGAAATGTAGGCCACGTTGCCAACGATGACGACTGGCTTGTACACACCGCCGCGTGGCGGTGCAGATGGAAGGCTGAGTCCGAGGGCAGTGAGTTGTTGTTCAGCAGTCATGGTGTAAAAGGGTTCAGGCGTCGTTGAAAAGCTGACGGTTCTTCCAGAAGTAGCTGAAACCGGAGGCCAGCGTCAGGAAAGTGGTGAAATAAATAATGATGTCCGCCACCCAGCCCGGCGTCGCGGCATAAAACGGTTTCGCAAAACTAAACAAAGCCTCGTCGGAGGCCTGTTTCACGAGGAACCAGCTCACGGTAATGATTTGCCAGAGCATTTTGTGTTTCCCCAGCTTTTCCGCCATCAGGATGGCTCCCTGTCCCGCTGCGATGAGCCGAATGCCCGTCACGAAAAACTCCCGCGACAGCACCACCACCGCCACCCAGGCCGGCAGATCCCCGCGCTCCACCAGCAGAATGAAAGCCGCCGCAATGAGGATCTTGTCCGCCAGCGGGTCGAACAGTTTGCCAAAATTCGTCACAATGCCGCGCGCACGCGCGATCCGGCCGTCGAAGTAATCGGTGATCGAAGCCACACCAAACACCAGCGCCGCGATCGAGATGTGATGCACCATTGGCAGGTAAAAACACACGACAAACACCGCCGTCAGTATAAGACGGGCGACAGTAAGCTGGTTCGGCAGATTCATGGGTTCAACGATCTCTCTGTCTAGCGATGGAATGGCCCTGCTGTCAACGCCAAGCCTGTCACGGACCATCAAAACAAAACCCCGATGCGCGCGTGACACGGCACCGGGGTGATGATGAAACGGACGCTGAGAGCGGCGGACTAGGCGCTGCGCTTCAGGTAGTACTGCTGGTAGACGTTTTCGTTGAGCTTCAGCTTGGCGCGCAGGCTGTCCACACCGGCAGGCTCGCCGCTGAACTGGATGTTCACGAAGTGACCGGCCTCAACGTGGCGCGGGTTGAAGGGGAACTTGCGTTTGCCCATGTTGTCGATCTGCTCGAGCTTCAAGCCGGACTTTTCCATGTCCTTGCTGATGGTGCTGACGAGAGAGTCGATGGTTTCTTCTTTGCCTTTGGTGTCGAGCACGATGAGTGCTTCGTATTTGCGGTTCATAGGTGGTGCGGGTGGGGGTTTAGGATTCAGGTAGTCGGTTGAAGACATTCATGGCGCTGTCCAAGCCGCGTTCAACTGCGGAAAGCACGGCGTCAGCGGCGCGTTGGATGACGGCGTGCAGCGCGGGCTGCTCCTCGACGCTGAATTTGCCGAGCACATGGCCGACCATGCGTTCGCCGGCAGGACGGCCATCGGCGGGAGCGATGCCGACTTTTAAACGTGGAAAATCCTGCGTGCTGAAGGCCGCCATAAGCGAACGAATGCCATTGTGACCGCCATGAGAGCCACTGCTGCGGAACCGCATGCGGCCGAGCGGTAGATCGACATCGTCGTAAACCACGAGCGTCTGCGCAGCAGTGGTCTTGTAGAAATGTCCGACGGATTGCACCGAACGACCACTGTCGTTCATGAAGGTGAGTGGCTTGAGTAGATAACCGCCAGTGAATTTCGCCACAAGACCCGTCCAGCGCTTCTCCTCGCGGAAAGCGGTTCCCAAACGTCGAGCGATTTCGTCCAGCACCATGAAGCCAATGTTGTGACGGGTGTCGCGGTAGGTTTCGCCGGGATTGCCGAGGCCGACAATGAGGCGCGGCACATTTAAGCCGCTGCTCGTTGAATCCGCGCCGGAAGCCACATCGTGGAAAAGGTGCGGGGCTTATTTCTTGGCCGCAGGTTTGGCAGCGGCGGCAGGAGCAGCAGCTTTGGCACCAGCGGCAGGTTTCGCACCGGCTGCAGCAGCAGTAGCGGCACCGGCTGCGGGAGCAGCACCAGCGGCAGGAGCAGCAGCAGCGACCGGCTCTGGCTCGGCTTCCACCTTCGGCTCTTCACACATGACGATGACGACATCGCCACCCAAGCGGCAGGTGACGCCGGCCGGAAATTTGATTTCCTTGATATGGATGCCCTGGTCGAGTTCGAGATGCGAAACATCGATCTGGATGCTTTCCGGGAGATCTTTTGGCAAGCAGCGCACTTCCAGTTCGTGATGGATGGCCTCGACCATGCCGCCCTGCTTCTGACCTTTCGCTTCGCCAACGATGACGACAGGAACGTTCGCGTGAATTTCCTCGTCATGAGCGATGGCGTGGAAGTCGATGTGCAGAATGCCACCGCGCAGGTAATCGTGCTGCACTTCCTGAACGAGGGCCAGCTGATCGTCAGCAAGGCCGGCGATCTTCAAAGAGACGAGGATGTTGTCCGAGGCGCTGCCTTCGAGGAGCTTCGAGAAAGTCTTGCCATGCACCTGGATATTGGAGGGCTTCACCTTGCTGCCATAGAGTGCGGCGGGGATGGTGCCTGCCTTGCGCATGCGTTTGGCGACACCTGTGCCGGAGGC
>CANIZT010000009.1 GCA_947471905.1 Verrucomicrobiaceae bacterium | reverse complement strand
TGCGCCAGCCGCGCCAGCCTTCGCGCCTTCCACCAAGTTCACCGCCACGCAGGAGGCCGATAACAGCATCAAGCTCACTGAAACCACCGGCGGCAAACTCATCGCTCAAATCAAAACGGATCTCGCCACCGAGCAAACGCTTGCTCAGCGCAGCCTTGGCGCTGTGCGTGCCACGCTCGAAGTCACCTATCAAAACGAAGCCATCAAGAAGGCCGACACCGATGCCACCGAGCAGACGAATCGCTTGAAGAAGGCCAACGAACTCGCTGATCTCGCCAAGAAGGCGCTTGAAGAGAAAAAGAAGGACATCAAGCCCAAGGAAGACGCCAAAGTCGCCGCCGAGAAAGCGGCGAAGGAGATCGGTGCTCAATTCGCCATGGCGTCGTCAGGCAAACCGGATGAAGCGCTGGCCAAGAAGCACGCCGAAGCCCAAGGCCAGGCTGCCAAGGCCGCCGCCGATCTCAAGCTTGCCCAGGAAGCTCTCACACGTGCCGAGGCTGCCATCGCCACCGCCACCAACGAAATCAAACTCGCTGCTGGTGATGCAAAAAAGGCCGCCGATTTGGCCGCGATCATTGAACTCGCGAAGCCGGCTCTCGAAGACAAAAAGAAGGCTATCAAGCCCAAGGAAGATGCCAAAGCTGCTGCTGACAAAGCTGCGAAGGAGATCGCTGATCAAGTCGCCAAAGCATCGACAGGCAAGCCCGATGAAGCGTTGGCCAAAAAGAACACGGACGCCCAAGCACTGGCTACCAAGGCGGCCAGCGACCTCAAACTCGCTCAAGAGGCCCTCACACGTGCTGAAGCTGCGATCACCGACACCGCCAACGAAATCAAACTCGTCACCGATAACGAGAAGAAGGCCAAACAGACCGTCATTGATGCCAAAGCACGTCTCGAAGTCGTGAAAAAGGAATCTGAGAAGGCCAACGCGGATCGTGATCTTATTGCCAAAACACTCACGACCGGCCTCAAGAAGGCTAAAGCGCTCCAATTCTCCGCCAATGGCCTCGAACTCATCGCCACCTTCGATGCGGGTCCTCCGCTCGCGTGGAGCACCGTGAATGGCAAGCCCATCGCTCCTGGCAGCAGCACTACCGCTTGGGTTCTTGAGCGCAGCTTCGGCACGGGAGATGGAAAATCACTCATCACCGATCGCGCAAATAGCATCGCCTTCAGCCCCGATGGCAAAACACTCGCCATCGGCAGCGGCGAGCCTTCCCGCAGCGGCGACATCACCTTGTGGGACGTCGCCACCGGCATGCTCACCAAGACTTATGCCGAGCGTCATCTCGACAGCATCTTCGCCCTCGATTTCTCACCCGATGGCAAACTCCTCGCCTCCGGCGGTGCCGATAAAGCAGTGCGCATCACCGATTTGAGCACCGGCAAAGTCGTGAAGGTCTTTGAAGGCCACACGCATCACGTGCTCGGTGTCACTTGGCGTGCCGATGGCCGCCTGCTGGCCAGTTCCGGCGCCGACAACGTCGTGAAAATTTGGGATTGGACCACCGGTGACCGCCGCAAGAACGTCGATGGCTGGGACAAAGAAGTCACCGGCATCCGCTACCTCGGCGCAGGCGATAGCATGATCACCAGTGCTGGCGACAACAAGATGCGCCTCATCAACAGCGATGGCGGCGAGCTCAAACAATTCGCCGGTACCACCGCCTTCCTCCAATCCCTCGCCACCAACCAAGCCGGAGATCTCATCCTCGGCGGCGATCAAGACGGCAACGTCAGAGCTTGGGATGTGGCCACAGCGAAAGAAGTCGCCCTCTTCAAGCCATGAGGTGTTGGTTGATCTTTTCGGCACTTCTCTATCTCAACGCCCAGGCATACGGGGCAGAACTCATGCTGGCAGGCGGCAATGAAGTCTTCGTCATCAATATCGATGGCGACACGACGAAAAAACTCTGGCGCTGGAGTGGTGAAGACGCGCCAGATCTCCCAGAAGATGCACGTCGCGACTTCCAGCATCTCGATGAATGCAAAGCCATCGAGAACGGCAGCAAGATTCTCGTCTGCGCATCGAATGGTGGATGCGCATTGATCGAGCGCGCGACGAATCGCATCCTGTGGCGTGTGCGCGCACGCAACGCCCACTCACTCGCACTTCTGCCACACAACCGCATCGTCGTGGCCAGCTCTCTCAGTGGAGATCACCTCGAAGTCTTCGACATCTCAGGCCCCATGACTCCAGCCTTCAAAACGCCGCTCCATTCCGCCCACGGCGTTGTTTGGGACGAAGAACGCCAGTGCTTGTGGGCGCTCGGCTTTGATGAACTGCGAGCCTACACACTCGCCGCATGGGAAACTGACAAACCCGCTCTCAAGCTCAAGAGCACCCACGCACTGCCTGACAAAGACGGCCACGATCTGCGGCCAGTGCCAGGCACCAGCGAGCTTCTCATCACCACCGAGCACACGGTGCAGTTGTTTGATCGAGACAAAGCTGCCTTCAAACCCCATCCCATCCTTGGCGCTGAAACCAAGGTCAAATCTGCCGACATCCATCCCACGACCGGCCGCATCGTTGTCAGCCAATGGTCTGCCACGGTTCGTCTCTTCAATCCCGATGGCAAAATTCAGTTCAAAGACGCTAGACCCTACAAAGCCCGCTGGTTCTAGAAAGGATGTCCACAAGTGGTCGTTTGCTTGCTCTGTCGATCATTCAAACACAACCACTCATGAAACTCCACATCCTTCCCTTTCTCACGGCTGCTGCACTCAGCCTGCCAAACTTTGCCACCGCTGAAATCTCCGTGAAAAGCGGCGACAAAATCGCCTTCCTCGGAGATTCGATTACCGCAGGTGGCTGGGGCAATCCAGCGGGCTATGTGAAGCTCGTGATCGCGGGATTGGAAGCAAATGGAGTCAAAGCCGAGCCTATTCCTGCCGGGATCAGCGGGCATAAGTCAGATCAAATGCTCGCTCGACTCGACAAAGATGTGCTGAGCAAGAAACCGCAGTGGATGACTCTTAGCTGTGGTGTGAACGATGTCTGGCACGGCCCACGCGGCGTGCCGCTGGATGACGCTATGGCGAAAAGCGGCACCTACGACGACAAAGTGGCCTCACGTGGCACCTACCAGAAAAACATCACCGCCATCATCGATCAGGCGACTGCCGCAGGCGTGAAGCCCGTGATGCTCACAGCGACGGTGATTCAGGAAAACCTCGCCAGCAAAGAGAACGGCCTGCTCGCGCCCTACAACAACTTCCTGCGCCAACTCGCCAAAGAGAAAAATGTCCCAATGGCCGATCTGTTTGCGATGTTTGAAGAGCGCATCAAGGCGGAGAACAAACCCAACGTCAAAGTGCTCACCAGCGACGGCGTGCACATGAATGGCGAAGGCAATAAGCTCATGGCCATCGGCGTGCTGAAGGCTTTCGGGCTCAACGAAGCCGAACTCGGCAAAGCGAAGGCCGCATGGCCAGCGCTCGAAGCTTTGGCCGCGGAAGCCGCCAAGAAGCAGGCTGAAGCCAGAGCCAAAGCGGCTGCGGAAAAGGCCAAGGCAGCGCCAACACCAAAGAAGAAGTAAATTCCATGATCATTTCGCGCCTCGGCCTATTTGCGCTCTTTCTCGCTTCAATCGGCCGGTCGGACGCTGCGGATGACATCACCTGGCTCGTGAACTACGACGCCAGAGCGTTGCCCTCAGCGCCGTGGGTGGCGATTGGCAAAACGAACGCGAAGATCGAAGCCGATGGCCTGCGCCTCATCGACGATGGCAAAGAGTCCGCGCATTATCGTGCTTCGTGGAAGGCGAGCCCCGATGACGAGATCATTGTCGAAGCCACGCTCAAAGCCGGTGCCATCACCGGCTCACAGCCGAAGAAGCCCGCGACCTCCCTCTGGCCCTGGCGCGACGGCGCGCCGGTGATGGTGCAGGTCAGCGATGGGAAGCATCAGGACGGCCTCGTGATCTTTCCCGCTCAAGCCACGAACTTCACGGATCGATTCGTCCCGATGGACACGACGAACCGCTTCCACACCTATCGGCTGGTCATTCGCGGCACGGACATGGAGATGTGGGTCGATGGTGAGCAGAAGATCGTCGGCCAAAATGCCTTCTGGAAGCCTGCCGACTCGCCCGAGCCGTTCATCCAATTCGGATCGAGCGCGAAGACCGCCACGGGCGATGCCCTGTGGTCCAGCGTGAAACTCGGCGTGCGCAAATCGAGCGCCACTCCTGCCAAAGATCCGATCAAACTCACCGTCAGCGAGCCGTGGCTCATTCCTCGCGATGATGTGAAGCAAACACGGCCTTATCTTCATGACATGGGCAAAGGCCTTCTGCTCATGAGCGTGGCCCAAGGCCCCGACGCGCTCTACGAGCCGTATGGCCTGCTCAAATCCACCGACGCTGGCAAAACGTGGTCGCCCATTACCGGACTCGACAAGCTCGACACCACGCCGCTGCCCTGCGTGCGCCGACCCGATGGCAGAATCCTCGGAGCCTCACGCTGGACGTGGCCGCAGCCGGATGGCTCACTGACTGGCAAAACAGTTCATCTCGATGCCGAAGCCACGAAGTTCACCATGATCGACAGCCGCCTCACGCTGCCGCCGCAATACATGCCCGAGAAGCGTGGCGATGTCGTCGTCTGCGAGCGCCACATTTGGAATGATGCCGATGGCGGCACGACGATGGTCGTGTGGAGCCGCAAGAGCGTGAAACTACCCGATGGCCGCAACAACACCGAGCGCTGGTCTCATCTCATGCGCAGCACGGACGAAGGCAAAACGTGGACCTACTTCAGCACCGTCGGTCCCGGCGGCGAACCCGCCGTGTGCCGCCTCAGCGCCACCGAACAAACCGCTGTCATCCGTGGCGACCGCAATTCACGCATGAAGCAGATGTTCTCGCACGACGCTGGCAAGACATGGACGCAGCCAATCGAACTCGAAGTCGGCAAAGTCCTCCCCGATCTCGTGCTCATGAGCAACGGTGTCCTCGCCTGCAGCTATGGTCGTCCCGCGAGTTGTTTGATGTTCAGCATGGATGGCGGGAAGACCTGGCCGAGCCATCACGTCATCTCCGACAAGGTCGGCTTCAACTACACCAGCATCCGCGAAATCAGCCCCGGCAGGCTGCTCTACACGCATGATGCCTCCAAACTCAGTGCGCTGACCGTGGATGTGGAAGTGATCCCATGAAACCCCTGCTACTGCTCCTCTCGCTAGCCACCACCGCCTTCGCCGAACTCACGCTCAGCGAGAGTGAGCTAATGAAGCAACTCGGCCCCGGCACGCCGGAGCCGATTTTGCTCTGGCCGGGCAAACCGCCACAGTTCATGGAAAACGCCGCGCCGGAGGTCATCAAAGACAATCAGACCATCCAAAGCGTGTCGGTGCCGACGATCACGCCCTACCTGCCGCCGAAGGAAAATCGCAACGGCATGGCCATCGTCGTCTGTGCCGGTGGCGGCTACGGTGGACACGCCTGGAAGACGCACGTCGTTTATGCCGCGCAGATCTTCAATCCAATGGGCGTGGCCGTCATCGGCCTCAAATACCGCACGCGTCCGCCGCACCTCCTGCCGAATGAAGGCATCCAGGCGCTCACGCTGCTCGATGCGAAACGTGCCATGCGCTTCGTGCGTCATCGGGCCGCTGAATGGGGCATCGATCCAGAAAAAATCGGCGTCGCAGGCTATTCCGCCGGCGCGAACCTCGCGATGAACCTCGCTGCGAACTTTGACCTCGGTGATCCTGCTGCCACCGATCCCATCGACCGCCTCAACAGCCGTCCTGCATTCGCTGTGGGCCTTGGGACGTGGCATTGGCGGAAGCCGGAGAATCCCTTCGTCTTCAAAGCGAACTCACCACCCGTCTATCTCGTCCACGCCACGACCGACAAGCCAATCGAGATCGCCACCAACATCATCGCCGACTTGAAAAAGCTCGGCGTCCCCGCCCGGCTCGATCTCTTTGAAGAAGGCGGCCACGGCGTCGGCAATCTCATCCCCACACGGGTTCAACACAACTTCCCCGGTGCCCAGTGGCCGAAGCTGCTTGTTGAGTGGCTGGATAGCTTGGGCAGGCAGCCCTGAAAATCAGGCTAGCGAATCGCAATCCAGAACTTCGGCAATCCCCACACATCATCCGCGTTCATTGAGATCATGAAATGCTTCTTGTTCCTCCTCACCGTTTGCGTGCACGTTTGGGCTGCTGATCCGCAGGTCATCGTGCAGCCGCGTGTGTCGGTCGTCGAGCGTACGGGGATCACAGGCGGCGGACAAATCGTCTCGTCGGGAGATCGGCTGCTGATGTTTTACCCGAATCATCCGGATGACTTTGGTGGCAGCGGCGGCACGGGGTCGAGTGTTTCAGCGGATGGTGGGGCAACGTGGACGGCGCAGCGGGATGATTGGCCGATGCCGAAGATGGTCGATCTGTGGGCTGATAAGCTGCGCAATGGCGAGTTGCTCGCCTTTGGCATCCGCTGGGTGCCTGATCCCAAGAAGCGCGGAGAGATGACAGCGAAGGATGTGCCGGCGGATGCGTATCAAATCGCGATGTCGAAGGATCAGGGGCGCACGTGGCAGTCGCAGGCGGCGGTGATCGAGTGTCCGGCGGAGTTCGGTGTTATCGCGAGGCCGCTGCCCCATGTCTTTGAGGACGAAAACGGGGCGCTTTTCATGCCGGCGTATGCGTGGGGCAGGCACGGGAATCACGCGCTGCTTTTGACCTCGGTGGATCGCGGCAGGCGCTGGACAGTGCATTCGAGCATCACGACGGCGGCGGCGATGGTGAAGGCGGGGGCGCCGGTGACGACCCCGTGGCTGGAAACGACAGTTTCGCCGACGAAAGGCGGTGACTGGCTGGCCATCGTGCGCACGGGCAGTAGCGCCAAGGCATCGCTAGTGAGCGTGCGATCCACGGATCGCGGCAAGACGTGGTCGGCGCCGGAGAAAATGGCCGCAGCGGGCAAGTTGCCGACTTTGCAACTCCTGCCGAATGGCATGCTGGCGCTGCTCACAGCGCATTCGAAGAATCACTGCCGCCTCTACCTCTCCGCCGATGGAAATGGCCGCGAGTGGAGCCACGCTCACGTTTTGACGAGTCTCAGCGGCGGCAATGCGGGCATGACGATTGCGGGCAAAGATTCGCTCGTGGTCGTTTCGCCCGCGAATGGCCGCATTGATGCCTGGCGTGTGTCGATCCGCGCTCCGAGTGCTGTGGCGCAAGATTTGGCTCCCCCAACGAACGCGGTGATGCGCAAAGGCACGTTGAGCTGGCAAGCGGTCGCGGGTGCGGTGGGGTATCGCGTGACGCCGGTGCTGGTGAAGCCGAGCGCGGCCTTCAGCGAGGCGGAGGTGCTTCCGCAGGCCACGCTGGAGACCCAGGCCAACCAGATCGACCTGAGTCGGCAGCTTTTTCCTGCCAGCATTTACCGATTTGAAATTCAAGCGCTGGATCGCGAGGGCCACGTGTCGCCGCCGCTGCGCACGACTGATAGCCTGTAAGATTTCTGGTTCACAAAGCTACATTTTCATCCTGATCATGCGTCTGCTCATCTCCCTCGTTCTCCCACTCGCTGCTGCCGCCGCCGAGCCCATCCGCATCGGAAAAACGCACCAGCTTTTCCTCGACGACCATCTCATCGAGCGCACGGAGCATCTCACGCGGCGGGTGCAGCAGGCGCGGAAGCATGAGGCGAATCCCATGATCGTGCCGAGGGCGAAATGGGAGCCTGAGGGCTACTTTTTGCCGTCGGTGCTCTTTGATGAGGAGGAACGCATCTTCAAAGCGTGGATCGATGGCGGAGGACCGGGCGTGTTTTACTTCACGAGCAAGGACGGCATCAACTGGGAGCGGCCCAAGCTGCATCTTTTTCCGGAGTTCGACGCGGAGCCGACGAATCGCGTGATCCTCAGCGGCTTCGAGTTTGATCAAAAAGAAGCGCCGCCGGAGAAGCTGGCCTATTTGCGCTCTCGCGAGCGCGGATGGACCTACTTTTGCTACGCGAGCGGCGTCATCAAAGACAAGCGCGAGACCGATCCGCAGCGGCGCTACAAGATGGCCTACCTCTGGATCGACCGGAAATTCCAGCGCACGCCCACCTCGAAGCCGGGCAAGCTCACCGCGCTGGGCGTGGCCTTCAGCCCCGATGGCATCCACTGGACGCCTCACAACGAGCCCGCGAGCTACGCGACGCTCGATGCGCCGATCCATGTGAACTGGGACGAGAAGCGTCAGCGCTGGATCATGCTCGGACGAGCCTTCGGAGTCGTTACCGATGAAAAGAAGGCCGCGCAAGCGGCCGAGCCGAATCTGCAATACAACGCAGGACGCGCGGTGATCCGTTGCGAGAGCACGGACTTCATCCACTGGACGCCGGAGAAGGGCGATCTCGTCATGGCGAGCGATGCGCAGGACTCGCCCACCACGGAGATTTACGACATGCGCAGCATTCCGTATGCCGGACTGCACATCGGCCTCGTGCACATGTTTCTGAACAACCCCGACAGCGTCACGCTGCCCATCCAGCTCGCCGTGAGCCGCGACAACAAAACCTGGCAGCGTCTCAGCGATCGCTCGCCCTTCCTCGCGCAGGGCGGCTTTGGCGAATGGGATCGCAGCGTCATCTCGCCGCCCACAACCGATCCGCTCGTCGTCGGAGATGAGCTGTGGTTTTACTACACCGGTCGCAACGGCCTGCACAGCACACGCTGGATTCCTGAGGACAATCCGAAGCTGCTCGCCGGTGTGTCGCCGTTTCGCGGCTCGCTCGGCCTCGCCACGATCAAGCGCGACCGCTTTGTCGCCATGGAAGGCAATTACCGCCCTGGCATCCTGCGCACAAAGCCCTTCATCCACGACGGCGGCACGCTGCATGTGAATGCTGCCGTGAAATTTGGCCGTCTCACCATCAGCCTGCTCGATGAAGCCGGTGCTTCGCTTCAAAAAGTCACGCTCAACGAACGCGACGCCACCGACATCGCCATTCCCGAGCTCACCAAGCTCTCCGCGAGAGCAGGCCAGCCTGTGCGACTCGAGTTCAGCGTGCAGAATGGCGGCTTGTTCTCGTTTTGGATGGAGTGAAGGAGCGCACTCCTCGTGAGGAAGCGGACGTTCAGGCCGTAAAGGTTGCTCATGAAAGCTCTCCTCAGTCTCGTTTTGCTCTTCCCCTTGGCACTCGTCGCGCAAACGCCCGAGTGGAAAGCCGCGGCCGCGAAGGCGGTCATCACGCCGCAGGAGCCCATGTATCTTGCCGGATTCGCAGGTCGGGAAGTGCCAGCCGAGAGCACGGCGATGGAGTTGTTCGCGAAGACGCTCGCGATGGAGGACAAAGCGGGGACGCGCTTCGTGATGGTGACGCTCGATCTCGTCGAGGTGACGTATCAGTTGCGGGAGGCGGTCGCGAAGGAGGTGAAGGCGAAGTTTGGATTGCCGGAGAAGTCGCTGCTGATGAACTGCTCGCACACGCACTGCGGGCCGGAGCTGAAATACACAGAACTGGAGTTCATGGGCCTCACCGATCCGCTGCGAAAGGAGCGATGCCTGCGCTACAACGCCTTTCTCACCGACAAGATCGTCGGCATCATCGGCGAGGCTTTGAAGGCGCTATCACCGGCCACGATCAGCTATGGTCATGCGCGATGTGGATTCGCGATGAACCGTCGCCTGAAGAGCGACAAGCCAACGGGCGATCCCTACTTGAACAGCCCGAATCCCGAGGGCGCGGTGGATCACGATGTGCCCGTGCTCACGGTGACGACGGCCGACAACAAGCTCGCCGCCATCTTGTTCGGCTACGCCTGCCACAACACGTCGATGAGCATCAAGCAGTGGCACGGCGACTACGCGGGCCACGCGCAAGCGATGATCGAGGAGGCGCATCCGGGCACCATCGCGCTCTTCATGATGGGCTGCGGCGGAGATCAGAATGCGTATCCGCGCTTCAGCCCCATTTTCAGCATGAGGCATGGTCAAAGCCTCGCAACCGCGGTGGAAGCAGCCATCGACGCGAAGCCCAAACTCATCCACGGCCCGCTACATCTCGACTGGCAGACGACGCGCCTCGATTACGAATCCATTCCGACCGCCGCCGATCTCGAAAAGCACCTGGAGACCAGCAGCGGCTATGATCGCAAGTGGGACGAGCGGCGCTTGCTCGCGCTGAAGAAGGGTGAGTTGCGCGATCACTACGACTTCCCGGTGCAACTCGTGCGCTTCGGCGATGATCTCACCTTTGTTGGGCTCAGCGGCGAGACCTGCGTGGACTACTCGCTGCGTTTGAAGCGCGAGTTCACCGGTCCCGGCAGTCTGTGGGTCGCGGGCTACTGCAACGACGTGCTCGCCTACATCCCCAGCAAGCGCGTGCTGCACGAAGGCGGCTACGAGGCCTATCGTTCCATCATTTACTGGTCGAATCCGCTGCACCCCGAAAAGTTCGCCGACTCGCTCGAAGAACACATCATCAGCAAGGTGCACGAAATGTGGAAGGGCGAGTGACGGGAGCCGTAATCGTGGCATGCGCTTGCTCCTTTTTCTTCTCGCTCTCGGCTCCGCGATGACTGCGGATGAACTCACCGTGCTCGATCCGGCATCCAAACCGGCCGAGGCGTTTGAGGGTTGGCTTGTGCGTGAGTTCAATGAGCTGTGCGACAAACGCAGCGCGGCGTTTGAGGTGATGATCAAGAGCGAGGCGGCATGCAAACGCTGGCAGGAGGAGCGGCGGGCGTTTTTTCTGGAGCGCATCGGCGGGTTGCCGGAGCGCACGCCGCTGAATCCGCAGATCACGGGCACGTTGCAAGGCAAGGGCTATCGAGTGGAGAAAATCATCCTGGAAACGAGGCCGACGTTTCATCTTACGGCGAATCTTTACCTGCCGGACACGCCGCCGCCGTGGCCTGCGGTGCTGGTGCCGTGCGGGCACAGTCATGAGGGTAAGGCGGTGGGGCAGTATCAGCTCATCTGCATGCTGTTGGCACGTCATGGCATGGCGGCGATGTGCTACGATCCCATCGGGCAGGGTGAGAGGTATCAAATGCTCGATCTGGCGAAGGAACGTGCGGTCTTCGACGATGCGCCGCATGTGAAGGTGCCACATCCGAATGTGCGCCTCGTTTGCACCACGGAGCACACGATGACGGCCATCAGCAGCGCTTTGATCGGCGCGAACGCGGCGCAGTTTCGCATCTGGGATGGCATGCGCGTCATCGACTACCTGCAAAGCCGCCCGGACATTCTCACGGATAAAATCGGCTGCACAGGAAACAGCGGTGGCGGCACGGAGACGGCGTATTTGATGGCGCTGGATGATCGCATCCTCGCCGCGGCCCCGGGTTGCTTCCTCACCACCTTCAAAAAGCTCATCGAGACCAAAGGGCCGCAGGATGGCGAGCAGAACATCGCCGGGCAGATCGCTTTCGGCATGGACGAGGCGGATTACTGCATCATGCGTGCGCCGAAGCCCACGCTCATCTGCGCGGGCACGCGGGATGTGACCTTCGACTTCGGCGGCACGTGGGAACTGTTTCGCGATGCCAAGCGCTTCTACTCGCGCCTCGGCCACCCGGACATGATCGACCTCGTGGCTCCCGATGCGCCGCACGGCTTTACGTTGCAATTGCGCGAGGCGGTGACGCGATTCATGGCTCGGCATCTTCTCGGCAAAGACATCGTCGTGCGCGAAGTCGCGAAACTGCCGGATTCATTTACCGACGAGGAGCTTCGAGCGCTCAGCGTGGCGGATTGGACGCCGCAGCAGCTTCAATGCACACCGAAAGGCCAGGTGAGGTTGCTACTGGGCGAGCGCAGTGTTTTTCAAATCAATGCAGAAACTGCCTCGAAGCTCAAATCGACCCGTGAAAGCGGTTTGGGGCCGAAAACCATCCTCGAAGCCATCGGAGCCTCCGAAACGATTGCGGAGCCCAAAGTCGAAACACTCGCTCAAATCACTCGCGAGGGCTTCGCCATTGAGAAACTGGCGTTGAATGCCGAGAACGCCTTCCAACTGCCCGCGCTGCTTTACACGCCTGCCAAGCCGAATGGTCAGGCCGTGCTCTATTTGCATGGCGAAAGCCTCAAAGCGGATGCTGCCGCCATCGAGCAGCTCGTGAAGGCCGGAAACATCGTCCTCGCCGCCGAACTGCGCGGCATCGGCGAGACGGAAACCGGCCTCCGGCGCAAATCCTTCGGCGCAGGCCGCTTCGGTCGCGACAACCTCGAAATCCTCACCGCCTACCTCATTGGCAAAAGCTACGTCGGCATGCGCACGGATGATGTGCGGAGCTGGGCACGCTTTTTGAAGACGAAAGCCTCCGCCATCAGCGTCATCGCCATCGGCGAGGCCGCCATTCCCGCGCTGCATGCCGCCGCGCTCGAGCGCGATGCCTTCACACAGATCACGCTCCGCCGGATGATCTCGAGCTACGAATCGCTCGTCGGCTCTGAGGAGACTTTCGATCAAACGGTGAACCTGATTCACGGCGTGCTGCGTCACTACGACCTGCCGGACTTGATCCAACTCGTCGGCAAGGATCGCGTCGTCATCGAGCAGTCGGTGGACGGGATGGGGCGTGATCGAGTGCCGTGAGTCTGGCAAAGGCCTGTCAGATCATCGCAGGCTGGTTCGTTCCAGCATCGCTTATGAAAATGCTCCTTTCTCTCCTGCTTGTCGTCACCGCTTTCGCCGCGAATGAATCACCCGACGATGTAAAGATTCGCGAATCGATCCCGCTGGGCGGTGATTTCAAACCAGAGCCGAAGGTGGGGGCGTTTGTCGCGGTGGGGCATGGGGCGCGGATCATCGTGTCGAAGGATGATGGCAAGACGTGGACGCAGTCCTTCTTTGCTGCACCGGGTGCCGATCACGGGCCGTGGGCGACGAAGGCGGTCGCTTACACGGGTGGTGTGTTCGTGGTGCCCGTCGGCTGGGGCGCGGCGACGATTTATCTGGCCTCCGACAACGCGATGAACTGGCGTCACCTCACGAAAGGCACCGCGAAGCTGCCGGAGGGCAAGGGCGATGCCCGCGTGATGCCAGGCACCTGGGGCATCGCGGGCGGCAAGGGCACCTTCGTCGGCAGCGGCTACATGACCTTCTGCGCCACGAGCGATCTCGGACAGAGTTTCAGCTCTTTTGGCATGTGGGGCGCGTTCAAAGACGATCCGCGTGGCAAGCTGAGCACGCATCACGTCGGCACCGTGTATTGCGGCGATGCTAGCGGACGCTTCCTCGCGCTCGGTGACAACCGCGGCGACGCCGGGCCGAGGTTTGGCCATCTATTTGCCAGCGATGATCTCGGCAAAACGTGGCGCTGGCTCGCACCGAAAGGTTTGGAGGCCTCCACCGGTCGCGGCGAAATGCAGTGCAATGGCCGACTGCTCGTCATGACCGACAATGACGCCGCAAACGCCTGGACCAGCACCGATGGCGGTGAGACATGGTCAGGGCCGCATCCCACCGGCACGAAGCGTGCGACGATGAGCCTCGTCGGCCAAGAGTTCTGGCTCAGTGGCAAGGTGTCGCGTGCCAGCGCGGATGGCAAAACCTGGCGTGATTTGCCCGCCGCGATGCCAGAGGGCAACGTGACCGCCTCCGACACCGGCACGCTCGTGTGCGTGGACGCCAAGCGCTCCAACATCCTCCGCAGCACTGATGGCGGCAAAAGCTGGCATGAAGTCTTCACCTTCGAGATGGCAAACGTCAGCGGTGGTGCGCAGGGCTTGCGAGCGGTGGCGTGGGGGCTGGTGAGGCCGTGAGATGGGCACTCAGTTGTCCTTCACATCACCGTGTTCGTAAGTCTTGGGAAGAGTGTCGGCCCAAGCTTTGAGGCGGGTGGTGAGTTCCAGCATGAGATCGGGTTTCTGAGGGGCGAGGTTGTAGCGTTCACCTGGATCGCTGGTTAGATCGTAAAGCTCGATCTCGCCGCGAGCGCGATGGGTGCCGTGGAGCTTCCAGTTTTGCCAGCGCATGGCGGGATCGGCTTTCTCGGAGTTCACTTTCAGGCTGGCGAACTCATCGACGAACTTCTGCGTAGGATCGACCGGATGATGCGTGATGTGGCCCCACACATTCATGTAGAAGGGCACGTCCTTGTGCTTCTCCAAAAAGGCGATGGCGTTGTCATAGACACGCGTGTCCTTGCCGCCATCGACGGGCTTTGGGGCCGTGTTTTCTTCGTCGGAGCCGATGACGTCGATGCCATACGTTCCAGGCGTCTCGCTCGGCCCAATGTGCCATTTCCCGAAGTGGCCCGTCGCATAGCCGGCCTTTTTCATCAGCTCCGTGACGGTCACGCGATCCCCAAAGCCAAAGCTTGCCGGATACTTCGCAAAGGTCGCGGGCCGCTTGCCGGTCATGAGATCCGTGCGTGCCGGGCAGCAGGTGACGCCAGTGGCATAGAACTGCGTGAAGCGTGTGCCCTCCCGCGCTAGGCGGTCGATGTTCGGCGTCTTTGCATAAGGATGCCCGTAGCAGGCCGGATCACCCCAGCCGTAGTCGTCGGCGAGGATGAAGATGATGTTGGGCCTCGATGCCGCATGCAGCGAGCAACCAAGCCGGAGTGAGAGAAGGCAAAGCAGACGGATCATGGACATGCTGAACGCGCAGAGAGCACGAGGCTTTCGAGCTTCCGCATCGAGACTTGCAGAGCGGTGAAGCCTCCGATAGTTGCGCCCACATGAAAAAATTCTTCTTTGCCCTGTTGCTCGCCACCTCGCTGCACGCCGAACCGGTGCCGGACAAGCTCGTCGCGCTCACCTTCGATGACTCCGTGGCGAGCCAGGCGATCTTTGTGGCGCCACTGCTGAAGAAACATGGATTTGGGGCCACATTCTTCATCACCGAGGGCTTTGAGTTCCTCGTGGACAAGGAGCACTACATGACTTGGGAGCAGATCCAGGCGCTGCATGCAGACGGATTCGAGATCGGCAACCATACCCGCAAACACGCAGGCGTGAGCAAGCAGAAGCCGGAGCAGCTCGCCGCGGATGTGGAGTTCATCGAGCAACAGTGCACGAAATACGGCATTCCGAAGCCGGTGAGCTTTTGCTATCCCGGCTACGCGACGAGCGAAGCCGCAGTGAAGCTGCTGCGCGAGCGTGGCTATCAGTTTGCACGTGCTGGCGGCGCAAAGGCCTTCGACCCAAAGACAGATGATCCGCTGACGATGCCGCAGGCCTTTGATGGCAAGCCGGACAGCATACTGGAGCAGTTCAAAGCCGCCGTGGCGCAGGCGAAGGACGGCAAGATCGCCGTGATGACTTTTCATGGCGTGCCGGACATCAAGCATCCGTGGGTGAACACCGATCCAGCGAAGTTCGAGGCTTACATGCAGCATCTCAAGGACGAGGGCTGCACGGTGATCGCCATGCGTGATCTCGCGAAGTATGTGGCGAAGAAGTGAGGGTTGTAGCCACGTATAGAAATGACCATGAAGCACCTCATCATCAGCCTCGCGTTTTGCGTTACCGCCTTTGCTCAAAATGTCCAGCGTGACATCCGCTACCTCGACGACGGCCACGCACGGCACGTTCTCGACATCTACGCGCCGAAGGACGCGAAGAATCTGCCAGTCGTGTTCTGGATTCACGGCGGCGGCTGGCAGCAGGGCGATAAGACGGATGTGAAATTGAAACCGCAGTGGTTCATCGACAAAGGCTTCGTCTTTGTGCCCACGAACTACCGCCTGCTGCCCGAGGTGAACATGGGCACGCTCATACGCGATGTCGCCAAGGCATATGGCTGGATGCACAAGCACATTGCCGAATACGGCGGCGACCCGAAACGCGTGCTCGTCGGCGGACACTCGGCTGGCGCGCAACTCGCGGCGATTATCTGCACGGATGACCGTTACTTGAAAGCAGAAGGCGATTCATTGGATGACCTTATCGGCTGCGTGCCCGTCGATGGCGACACCTACGATGTGCCCGCCATTATCGAGACCGCCGAGACACGCCTGCGCGTGCATCATCTGCCGCCACGAGTGAATGGTCATCGTGAAAAGTTTGGCAGCACACCTGAAAATCACCTCAATTTCTCCGCTGTCACGCATGTGGCGAAGGACAAAGGCATTCCGCCCTTCCTGATCCTACACGTCGCCAGTCATCCCGACACCAGCGCTCAAGCGCAGCGTCTTGGGGCCGTGCTGAAAGAATCTGGCGTCACGACAACCGTCTTCGGTGCCAAGGACACCAGTCATGTGAAACTCAACGACGACCTAGGCCTGCCCGATGATCCCGCAACGAAGGCGTTGAGTGAGTTTGTGGCTAAGGTGCTGAAGAAGTGAGGCTCACACGCCCGCGATGATCTTGTTCAGCCGGTCCGTGAACTCAGGCAGCGGCAGGCCATTGTCCTCCACGGTGATCCAGCCGTTGTAGCCAACATCCTCGAGCGCTTGGCGCATCTTTGGCCAGTCGATGCTGCCATCGCGCGGATGCACGAACTTGCCGCTGTGGTTGTCCGACGCGAGCGCATAGTCCTTGATGTGGATCTTCTTGATGAGGCTGCCCAGCGTGTGAATCCAGTCGTGCACAGGTACGATGTACTTCACATGATTGCCCACGTCGTAGTAGGCCTTCACAAACGGATGATTGAAGGACGCGACGAAGTTCTTGTAGAGGTCCGGGCGCACCCAGAGATTGTTCCAGACGTTTTCGAGGCCGATGATGACGTTCAACTTCTCCGCCAGCGGGATGAGCTTCGTCACCTGCTCCTTCGATCCATCGGTCGATTTGTTCTGCAGCGCGATGTAGCGCTCGAACGGCGCGTTGTCGCCCTTCACCACGCGGCTGACGTGGCCGGTCTTCTCGTCGAACTCGATGTCGAACTCCCACGGCTGCGGCATCTTCACCGTAGGCCCACCGACGCGGCACGGCACCAGTAGGATCGTCTCCGCGCCGAGCCAGTTTGCCGTGCGCAGCGCTTTCTCAGTGACCGCATAACTGGCGGCCACTTGTCCTGGATCATCACTGTTAAACTCCGCCCAGCCGCGCAGCACGGAGTGTACCTTTAAGCCGATGCCCTCGACGAGTTCGCGCGCCTTCTTGGCTTCCGTCTCGTCATCAAAGAGAAACGAAATCTCCACGCCGTCGAATCCCGCGTCCTTGAGTTCGCGCAGCACCTTCTCCTCCGGCTTGCCGATGATCTTGGCTTTCTTGATCACTGTCTTGAACGACGCTGCTTTAGCGGACGAAAACAGCGAAAGCGAAGCAGCGCCGGTGGTGGCGAGGAAATGACGACGATGGACGGAGTTAGCGGTTGTTTTCATCGAGAAAACCAAACGAGCTAAAGAGTCGGCTTGTTGCTCGGTTGTTCCGTTTACAGGAATGAACCTGTGCGTTCTTTTTCTTGGAAGCCCTGATTAGCTACAAAAACGCGCCGCCAGCAACACCGCCTCGACAAGACTGTTGCCGTTCGCTTTGCCTTGCCACGCGATGTCGCATGCGGTGCCGTGATCGACACTGGTGCGCGGCACGGGAAGGCCGAGCGTTGTGTTCACGGCTGAATCAAAGGCGATCATCTTGAGCGGGATCAAGGCCTGGTCGTGATACATGCAGATGTAGGCGTCCACTTGGCGGCGCTTCGCAGGAATGAAGGCTGTGTCAGGGGGTAGCGGGCCCTCGATTTGGATGCCTTTTGCGCGTGCCGCAGCGATGGCGGGCATGATGATGCTTTCCTCTTCTCCGCGGCCAAATAAGCCGTGCTCGCCTGCGTGCGGATTGAGACCAAGCACGGCGATCTTGGGTTTCTTGCCACGCACACGTTGCACGGCTTCATCCGTCAATTCGATGACATCCAAAATGCGCGCAGTGGTGAGTGCGGGAACCACATCTTGGTAGCCGATGTGCACGGTGATGAGACTACAGATCATCTCCTCGGAGAAAAATGTCATGCAGGAACGCGCAGCGGCCATTTTCTCTGCGAACATCTCCGTATGGCCGGGATAGGTGATGCCTGCGGCATGCAGGGCTTCTTTGTTCAGCGGTGCCGTTGCCACAGCGGCGACTTGCTTGGCTAACGCAGCCTCGATGCTCTTTTCGACATAGCGAAAGCCCGCCGCACCGGTTCTGGCACTTACTTTGCCTGGCGTGAAATCTTCCGCATCAAAGCCGAACAGATCGAGCACCGCCGGACCGTCGATGGAACTGCATTTGTCTGCCCATTCGATCTCTGAGATGATGCGCTTCGGCGCTGGCAGATTCGCCTGACGTGCACAGCGGGAAAGCAGCCGCGCATCTCCAAACACAACGGGTGTGGCGACTTCGCACACGGCTTCATTGGCGAGCAATTGCAGACAGATTTCAGGACCGACCCCGGCAGGGTCGCCCATGGTAACGGCGATGATTGGTTTGGGCATCGCGGCTCTTTACTCAAGATTTGGCAATGAACCAGTCCACAGTCGCAGAAAGAACATGTTCACCCGCTTGATCATGCAATTCGACAGCGATGCTCACCAGCGCACGCCCTTTCGCAGCGAGATCGCTCATCACGATATCGAGTTGATCAGTCTTGGTCGTGACTGTGGACGTCACGCTACCGTGTGCAGGCTTTCTGAACTTCGATTCCAGCCTCCTTACCACCGGAATGAGGCCTTCAACATGCCCGAGATGCTTGATCAAAAACTCACCGCTACTGGCTTCTGCCAACGCGAGCAAAGCGCTGGCATGCACCGTGCCCAAATGATTCAAATACTGCCCACCATTCGGCAGCGTGAGCACATTTGGCTCGGCGGCTTGTTGCAGGCCAATGAAACGATTGAAGGGTAAATCAACGACAGAACGGCTCATGGCTTTGTGAGATGCGCTTGAAGAAACTTGGCGATGATGGCGGTGCGTTCGTCATCATAGAACTCAGCACCACCGTGCTTGCTGCCGGGCATCAGGATGAGCTGCACGGGCAGTTTGGCGGCTTCGTAAGCCTTGGCAAACTCCTGCGATTGCGCTGGCGGCATCTGCGGATCAGCATCGCCGTGGATCAAGAGCAGCGGTGGATCATTTTTATCGAGGTGCGCAACAGGGCTCGCAAGTTTGGCCAGATCAGGCTTTTCGGTCGGCTGACCGCCAAGCAGCAGTTGCAGCGCAGGCACGCGCATCTTCAGGCCAAACTCGGTGCTTTGGGATAAGATCGTCTGCAAGTTTGAGGCACCGTAAAGACTCACGATGCACTGCACATCGCTGCTTTGACTCAAAGACTCGCCGACTTTGCCTTCGAGTTCTTTGTGGCCATTCGTCACACCCACCAGCGCCGCTAGGTGTCCACCCGCCGATGAGCCAATGATGCCGATGCGGGATGTATTGAGGTGATACAACTCAGACTTGGCACGCAGGAAACGAATGGCTGCCTTGATGTCGTGAATCTGTGCGGGAAACACCGCTTGAGTCGAAAGCCGATATTCCACGCTCGCAATCGCGAAGCCGTGATCCAGCAGCTTTGCGATCGGCACATCCGACTTCGATCCTGCACGCCAAGCGCCGCCGTGGACATAGACGAGCAAAGGCGCATTGGCGGTCTTGGGCGTATGCAGGTCTAGTTTGAGTGAGTGATCGCCCACGCGCGCGTATTCGATGTCTGTCTGCGTGCCAGCGAAGGCGCAGCAACTGATCAGATGAAGGAGGAAGACGATATTTCTCATGACTCGATCCTCATCTGCTCCGCAGGCACTTCCAGCCGTATTTTCGTGCCATAGGCCAAACCTTCCGTCCACGGCAACAGCAGTTCGAGCACATCTGGCTTCTGAAAATGCTTGGGCTTCGTCTCTGGATGCGGAAAGTAGATCAAACCACTCACGGGTGCCGCATCATCGCGATGGACGATCACATCGAAGAACGAGAAATCTTCCGCTGGCTCCGTGGGATGCCATTTCAAAGCGCGAAAAGTCCATTTTGGTTTCACCACACAATAACTCATCGGCGCGATGCTCACATTCAGCGTGCCGAGATGGTAGCCGCTCAAATCGAGGCCTAGTTCTCGAAAGAATGGCAACTGCATCCGCATCGTGCCACCAGGAAAGCGCGGATTGCCATTGAGGCCGGAAGCGACGCGATGGCCTTGAACGATGGTGGCTGGGATCATGCCAAAATCTTCTTCACCACCTTGCACGGCTCCACACCGGTGAGTTTGAAATCCAATCCAGCGCTGCGGAACGTCAGGTGCTCATGATCGATGCCTAGGCAGTGCAGGATGGTGGCTTGAAGGTCGGGCACGTGGACTTCGTCTTCGATGATGTTGAAGCCCATGTCATCCGTGGCACCGACGGTGACGCCACCTTTGATGCCGCCACCGGCCATCCACATGCTGAAGGCCTGCGGATGATGATCACGACCCATGCTGCGGCCCAGTGACACACTGGCTTCGACCATTGGTGTGCGACCAAACTCACCACCCCAGACGACGAGCGTATCATCGAGCATGCCGCGTTGTTTGAGATCCTTGATGAGTGCGGCACTGGCTTGATCCGTGATGCCGCAGTTTTTCTTCACATTGCCAGCTACGTCGCTGTGGGCATCCCAGCCTTCGTTGTAGATATTGATGAAGCGGACACCGCGCTCAACCATGCGCCGAGCCAGCAAACAGGCGCGGGCAAAGGAAGGCACCTTCGGATCGCAGCCATACATCTCCAGCGTCGCCTTGTCCTCGCTGGTGAGGTCCATCAGCTCAGGCGCGGAGCTTTGCAGGCGGTAGGCCATCTCGTAGTTAGCGATTCGCGTCGCCGTCTCGCTGTCGCCATCCAGTTTGAGTCTGCGATGGTTCATCGCGTTGATGAGATCAATGGTATCGCGTTGCGTGCCCGCTTCGATCCCTTGCGGCGTGCTGACATTCAAAATGGGGTCGCCCGTGTTACGGAATCGTGTGCCGGAATAGATGCTCGGCAGGAAACCGCTGCCCCAACACGCCGCACCGCCACTGATGCCGCTGCCGGTGCTCATCACGACAAAGGACGGCAGATCACGCGACTCCGAGCCGAGACCATAAGTGATCCACGAGCCCATGCTCGGGCGGCCAGGCTGTGAGAAGCCCGTGTTCATGAAAATTTGCGCCGGCGCATGATTGAACTGCGTGGTGCGGCAGGATTTGATGATGGCAATGTCATCCACCACCGTCGCCAAATGCGGCAGCATCTCAGATAGCTCCAAGCCACTCTGCCCATGCTTAGCAAACTTGAAGCGCGGCCCCAAAACCGCCGCATCCGGCCGGATGAACGCATAACGCTGCCCACCGATGATAGAAGGCGGGATCGGCTTGCCCTCAAATTTGGTCAGCAGCGGTTTGTTGTCGAAAAGCTCAAGCTGTGACGGCGCACCCGCCATGAACATGTGGATCACGGCCTTCGCCTTCGGCTGCAAATGCGGAGCCGCAGCCACATTCGGGCTCTTGCTCGATCCATAAGCCGATTCCGCCAGCAATGACGCCAAAGCGATCTTGCCAGTGCCAATGCCGCAGTCTTGGAAGAAATGGCGGCGGGTGATGTTGGAGGTGTTCATGGGTGTGTGATGGCTTCGTCGAGGTTTAGCGCAGCGCGGCACACCGCAGCCCAGAGCGCTTCGCCTTCGAGTTTCTTGTCGCGTTGTTTTTGGAGGAAGGATTTGAGCATGGCGAGTTCATCGGCGGCCGCAGGGCGGGTGGTGCAGCGGCGGAAGATGTTGATGAGGCGCTCGTCGTCGGTTGGGGATTCGGCCATGACTTGTTTGGCCATGGCTTGAGCGGCTTCCATGAACATTTGATCGTTGAGCAGCGTGAGGGCTTGCAGGGGGCTGTTGGAAACATCGCGTCTCGCGAGGCAGGATTCGCCGGTCGGCGCATCAAACGTGGTGGCCATGGCGAAGGGCGCGGTGCGCTTGGTGAAGGTGTAGAGGCTGCGGCGGAAGTGGTCTTCGCCTTCGCTGATCTTCCACTCGATTTTGCCATAGGCTCCTTCCGAGGTCACGCTCGCTGGCTGCGGTGGATAGACGCCAGGGCCGCCCATTTTGAGCGACAAGACACCAGCGGCCTTTAAAGCGGAGTCGCGGATGATTTCGGCATCGAGTCGGAAACGTGCACCGCGAGCGAGCAGGATGTTTTCAGAATCGCGCTGGAGGAGTTCCGGCGTGATTCGAGAGGACTGCTTGTAGGTGGCGCTGGTGACGATGAGGCGATGCAGTTTCTTCATGGACCAACCTTGCTTCACGAACTGAACGGCGAGCCAGTCGAGCAGTTCGGGATGGGAAGGCGGGTCGCTCTGATAGCCGAAGTCTTCGAGCGACTTCACGAAGCCGCGACCAAAGAAGGACTGCCACTGCCGATTGACGGTGACGCGTGCTGTAAGCGGGTTTTCGGGAGCGAAGAGCCACTTGGCAAAGGTGAGTCGATTGGCTGGAGCGCCCTTTGGTAGTTGAGGAAGAAAGGCTGGTACGGCGGGCGGCACTTCTTCTTTGGGTTGAAGATATTCGCCACGATGATGAAGTTGAGTCGGACGTGGATTCGATGCAGGTCGCTCGTTCATGACCAGCGTGGGCTGGCCGCGCGGTGGATTCTTGCGCATCGCTAGAAGCGGGGCCACGGCTTGCTTCATCTCGGGCGCGGTTTCGAGGAAGCGATGCAGCAATAGTTCGCGCTTCGTTGAATCGTTTGCTGCAAGTGCTTCCTCGACCTCAGATGGATGTCCAGTGGCCTCGGCGTGGTCGCTGGTGGTCACGGAGATGCGGAAGTGGCCGAGCGGACAGGCGAAGTGCTTTTCAAACAGCATCTTCAAATCGAAGCCGTTCGTCAGATCCATCGGCTGCTCAAAATAAAACACCGCTGCGTGCTGCACGCCGTATCCACCGAGCACCTGCCAGCCACTGGACATTTCAGTATCTAGGGCAGCGCTGACGTTGTTGGTTTTCTTGGGCTTCCGAGCTGCTTTGGCCTTTGCTTTTGGGTTGGCGGCGGCAGCATCGCTGATGCGGTCTTCTTCCTCGTCGTTGGTGGCTTCGGCGCGGTTGATTTTGATCGGCAGACCTTTCTGGAAGGCTTGCAGCTCGCTGAGGAAAAATCCGCCGAGTGGTCCTTCGTAATTCGTTAGGCCAGGTCCGTCGTTCGGCAGACTCGGATGACTGGCGACTTCGAGCTTGATGGCAGTGACGCCTTTGATCGGCGCTTTGAAGCTCAAGTCATACACATCGCTCTTCGAGATGTCGCCGCTGCCGAGAATGAAGCCATCAGCCTGCTGCTCAAGATGCGGCATGGTAGTCGCCATCTTCGTGGGACGAATGATTTGCCACTTGGAAGCGCGATGCGATTCACCCTCGATCCAGCCTGCGAGGCGGCTTTGCATCGCAGCGGCACCACCGGGAAACTTAGACGGCAATTCAACCTCCAATTTGGCAATCTTCTCGGCCTGCGTTTTCTTTTGGGCTTCGATGTCAGGAGTGGGGATGTAATAGGTCGGCTCGCTGGCGTTATTCAGCAGCGCCA
This sequence comes from Verrucomicrobiaceae bacterium, assembly GCA_947471905.1. GTDB lineage: Bacteria > Verrucomicrobiota > Verrucomicrobiia > Verrucomicrobiales > Verrucomicrobiaceae > Prosthecobacter. The sequence continues at coordinate 9,287 of CANIZT010000009.1, read as the reverse complement.
TGGTGCTGTAGTAGTCGGTGTGCAGGATGGGATCGTATTTGTGCGTGTGGCACTGGCAGCAGTTCATGGTCAGGCCCATCCACGTGGTGCCGGTGACACTGACGCGGTCCACCATGGCGTAAAAACGATACTCATTCGGATCGATGCCGCCTTCTTCATTGAGCATCGTGTTGCGATGAAATCCGGTGGCGATGAGGTCCTCAGGCGTGGCCTTCGGCAACATGTCGCCAGCGATCTGCTTGATGCTGAATTGATCAAACGGCATGTCATCATTCAGCGCCTTCACCACCCAATCGCGATACGGCCAAATGCTACGCGGGCGATCCTTTTCAAAACCGTTCGTGTCGGCGTATCGCGCGAGATCGAGCCAGCGGCGTGCCCAACGCTCGCCGTATTGTTTGGAGGCGAGGAGTGAGTCCGCGAGCTTGTCATATGCATCCGGCGCTTTGTCATTCACAAAGGCATCCGCCTCCACAGGCGTGGGAGGCAGGCCGATGAGATCGAGATAGAGGCGACGAACAAGCGTGTAGCGATCCGCCTCCGTTGAGAGCTTCAATCCTTCTTTGGCGAGTCGTTGCCGAATGAATCCATCGATACTCGCCTTGGCGTCTGCACTGGCTTTCGGCGGCGTGTAAGCCCAATGCGCCTCATACTTGGCCCCTTCGGCGATCCATTGCTTCAGGATGGCTTTGTCCTTTTCTGATACAAACTTCTTCGTATGCGGCGGCGGCATTTGCTCATCTTCATCCGTGGAGAGCAGTCGCTTGATGATCTCACTCGCCTCCGGCTTGCTAGGAACAATCGCGATCTCACCCGACTTCCCTGCGCCAACAGCCGAATCACGCAAATCCAGCCGCAGCTTGCCCTTCCGCGCGTGGTCATCCATGCCATGACAAGCAAAGCACTGCTGCGCGAGCACCGGCCGCACTTCACGATTGAAATCGACGGCGTGTGCGCTGCTGGCCGCGAGAACCGCCAGCGAAATACGATTGAGAATGGGTGACATCATTACCCTCTCATTAACGACGCAAATCCCCGCTTTTCACACCTTCGGTTTGATAAACAACACCTCAGCGCGCTCGATCCAGCCTTTGCGCAGGTCCATGCGGAACCAACCGTCGCTGTTTTTCCGATGAATGCGGCAGCCGGAGCGTGGGCCGAACTCTTTGAGGTCGTATTGCGCCCAGGTCTTGCCCATGTCGGGGGAGTAGATGATGCCGCAGGCATAGGTCGACGCCGGAGCGCAGTGCGTGGCGAGCATGATACCGTCCTGCACGAGCATGTTGGCGGATTCAAACATGGGATTGAACAGCAGCGTGTGCTTCGAAGTGTCGGTGATGTCTTTCGGATCGCACATGAAGATGCCACGGTCATACCGGTTGGCGATGGCGGGGCCGTTGGCGTCGGCGATCCAGTAGCATTTGCCGTCGATGAAGTTGATGCCGCCGCATTTGAAGCGGGAGTTCGAGTCCACTGAAATGACGTGCTTCCAGTCCCATTTGTCGGCCTTGGCATCGTAGGTGCCGCGCAGCCAGTGGACCTCCTTGCCATGCGTGCGGTCGATGTCGCCGGTGCAGGCGTAGAAGGCGTTCTCTGCGGGATTGTAGGTCACGTTGTGGACGTGGCGGGCGATGAGCTTGTTGTCGGGATTGCCGATGAAGTTCTCCGGCGCCGCATCCTTCTGCTGGAACTTGGGATTCTGCCCAAATGCATACGCCAGCTTCACCGTCTGGCCGCTGTCAGTCGAGTAGTAGATGTTCACTGGCACCGGACCGCCGAGGACGTTGCAGTAGTTCCCCCACACGAGCATTTCCTTGCCATCGACCTCGAAGCAGTGCTCGCCATCGAGCGAATGGAAATACCAACCGGGCTGCTCAGGGTTCACGGGCGTGTGCGGCAAATAGTCGCTGCCGTCGAAGTTCTTCACCGTGATAGCCCGGTGCGTTTTTAGATTGTCCGTGCTGAGGAAAAGCTGCGCCAGCGTGGCAAAGAGGATGTTCCCATTCTTCAGAATGACACTGAAGGTGATCTTATCCGCTTCAGCGAATGCTGCGCTGTGCGGCCACGTCTTGCCACTGTCCTCCGACAAGAAAATCTTCCCATCACCGAACCCAAACGCCTTGTTATCACGCTGCGAGTCGATGTAAGGCCCCTCCGGCTGAAGGCGATACCAAAAGTGCTCCGTGGATGCTGGCTCAGCGCGCAATGTCGAAGCGTCTGACAGAAAAAGACCGCCAACAGCGGCTGCGGTGGTTCCGATGAATTGGCGGCGATCAAGTGCTGTGGTGTGTTTCATAATGTGTGCTCTATAACGCTGCGAGCAGCGTGAATCGCTCGCCTCGGTGCATCCTTTGAAAGGCCGCCGCAACCGGCCGCGATGATGTGATCCCATGTTTTGCCGCCTTCTTGCTCTCACAACTTTCATCATCACTTCCGTTCACGCGCAGGAAATCCGCCATGTGCCGCTAACCTTGAGCAAGGGTGGCACGCCAGAGAATCCGACGGTGTTTGATGGCAAGGGGATAATCATTGATCTGGGTATCGACGTCACCACGCATGATTGGCAGAAGAACAATGACGTGTGGACCTCGAACGGTCCGTTTGCCAAACATCCGGCGGTGACGGACCCCCAGCGTGGGGTGCTGTTCATTGAGGAAGTTCCCATGCGTATCGTGCGTGATCGGGAGGCCGAGAAGAAAGGCGGCGTTGCTGGCCAGGTCATCTTCGCAGCCCAGGCAGCGCTGAAGCCAGGCGAGGTGGGTTTCACGGCGGAGGGCGCGATCTATTTCCGCTGGCCGGTCGGGAAGAAGCCCGGCACCGCACGCATCTTCCTACCACCTGCCAATCTCGCGAGTTGTGTGTCGATTCAGTGCTCGCACATCATTGTGCGAAACATCACCGCGATTCATGCCGCCAACGATGGCTTCAACATTCACGGTGCTCGCGTCGGTGTCCGTCTAGAGCATGTAAAGGCGTTCTCCAATGGTGACGAAGGCATCAGCGCCCACGAAACGGTGCAAATGGACGTGGTGAATGCCGAAATCGCCTGGAACGGCTCCTCCGCAGGCGGCGTGGCCGATGTGAACGACAGTGTCACGACCTACACGAACTGCGAGGTGCATCACAACCTCGGTGCGGCCTTCAGCTTCGCAGGAAAGTCACACCGCGTGACCAACTGCGTCATCCATCATCAAGCGAAGGACTTCGAGATGCGCGAAGACGCCCAATTGATCCAATCAGGCGTCGAGTGGCGGCGGGAGTGAGAGCCAGAGGCGAATTTTTCATCGCTTAGCTCACCAACCATCCTTCGGTTCCACCCTGAACTCGTGCTCGATGATCTCGCCAGATTTCACCTCGGCTTGAAACGGCGCAAAGCGATCATGCGGATGGACGCCATCGCGCTTGGCGGCTCCGACCTGCACGAGCAATTTGCTTTCGAGCTTCACGGCGAGACGCATGCGTGTTGGTGGCAGGTTTTCCAGTCGCACCACGCCGGTCGCGTCCGTGCGGTCCACCAGCTTCGGCAGGAACGATTCGGTGTGGTAGCTGGTCGCCGTGAGGTTTGTGAGCAAATCTTCGAGTGACCGTGACGTGCCACTCAGGCTCTCGCGCTGGGGACCGAGGTCCAAATTGGGATCCCATGACGGCCTGGCTCCTTGTACAGGCTTGCCATCGCGATCTTTGAAATGAAACACGCACGTTCCCGTTTGCACCATGCTGATGGTCGTGGAAGAAGCTGCGGCATTGATGCGCAAAGGTTGCGCCCGCCACAGCATGAAGAGTGCCTCTCCCCAGTTTGGATTGGCGTTTTGCAGCATACCCTCAGGTTGCGCTCCTTGTTGCGAAATCCAACCGTCGCATGCAGCGGCGATCCACGCCTCGCCGGGAGGCAGGCCGCGAAAGATAAACTTCCCTGCTTCATCCACCGGCTGCCAGTCGGACCAATACAGCGGACGCGCATCCGCATTCGCCGGCAGCGGCATCCGCACCACCACGCGCACCATGCCGCGCTTCACAGGGCGCGGCACATCGACATGCAACACGCCGTCCACTTGTACGCCACGTTGCAACACGAGCACGGTGGGCGCTTTGTCCTTTGGCAAATTCACCTCGGCGACTTGGCTGAACCAGCGCCACTTGTCCTGATCGATGTGGGCTGCCTGCGTCTGCCAAATGCCTGATGGGGCATTCGGCCGACGCAGCACGAGCCGCTCATCCTGCTGCCACTTCACATGCTCAAACGAATCAGCATGAGAAACCCAGCCTGACTCAAGGTACAGCTGATTCAGCGGCATCGCTTTGCCATCCTTCATCACGCGCAGCACGGCATTGAGCGAGCGTTGCATCGCCAGCACGGCCCCCTTCTCGCCGAGCGCAAATTTCTTCTCCAGCGGCGCAAAGCCGTCCTTTTTGAGTCCTACGGACACATGCGTCACCGGCCAGTCCTTGCCGTCTTTGTCGCGATGCGTGACGGGCACTTTCAAGCGCACCATGCCACCGTCACCGCTGCGCGACTGGGGCATGACCTTCGGATAAAAATTGTGTGATGAATGATCGTCCTTGGATTCAAGGATCGTCACCTTGGCCGTTACCCCTTCGAGCGGACGGCGTTGCTCATCGAGCAGTGTAAAGACCACCTCCGCGAGACCCTGATCATCCGCCTTGGGTGCTGACGCACTCGTGGCACCCTCGCGTTGTAACACGATGTCACCGAGATCGATGGGTTCACCTTTGTCGCTGCCATTCTTTGCCGACGGCAGAACAAACTCGATATCCGACTGCTGGCCCGCTGGACGCAGATTGCTAGCAGTCATCTTCCATCTGCCAGCTAGGGGAAGGGACAGTTTAAAGCGACCTTCAGAGTCCACCTTCGCCGCAGGCGATGAGCCAGAGTATCCACCACTGAGTTTCGGCCAAAACATGAGCGGAGTGACCACTGGATTCGGTCCGGTACCCGTGATGTCTGCGGCAGTGAGCGGCTTCCCATCGGCCCACACCAGCCTGCCAGAGACTTCGCGTTCACAAAGCGGAGTCATCACGAACCCCGTCTGCTTCGTCTCACCAGGAGCAAACCTCAGCTTGCCGCGTTCGATATTGATCGAGGCGCGGCCGATGCCCATGCCGATCCATCCTCCCGTGGCATTTTTTAGCTCTGATTCTGTCGCCGGTGCACCGGGCACGATGCATTCATTGATGCTGTAGGGTACAGCTCTATGGTCATCAATGGCAGTCGGCAGCAGCCGCTCGAAAGCAAACCGGCCCTCGTTGTCCGTCCGCGCATAAATGGTGTGAGTAAGCGGCGGCGTGTAAAAGCTGAACATGCTGCCGATGCTCGCATTCGCAAAGGATCGGGAGATGGAGAGCACCACGCCCGCAGCAGGCCGACCATCTTGTGTGACAATCCCTGTCGCTGACGCCCAAGGCTGCAGTTGGATGCGCAAATCACCAGCAGTTCGGTTCCATTCGCCCTCTCGATAGAAAGCAATGCCACGCGGATGAATCACGACAAGCATCGCATCACCTATTGGCAACGCCGTCTCAAAGCGGCCCGCGGCATTGGCAATCACTACAAACTCTTCAACCACTGGAACTCCCACAGGCGGTGGACTTGTTGCTGGCTGCACAGTCGGCGGTGCGGCAAGCAAGTCGGCGGGCAGTGACAATGATCGACGTTGCTTCTCAGGACCAAAAGGTTGCCACGACGCTGCAATCCTCACCTGCGCATCAGCAATGGGCGAACCATCAGCCGCATCCACCAGCCTGAACGCGATCTTGGGCCGCCCCTCGGCTACATCTGCGGCGTTCAACCGATTCAGGGCCGAGCCAAGCACGAGGGTGATCGTGAGGAAGAAGAGAATTTTCATGACTGCGGCACGCATGAAAAATGGTACTACCAAGATCGATCTTGGATAACCAGCATTTATTTGGCATCACGGATCGATGCGCTTCAATACCCACCCGCACCGATCTTCCCACCTGCGGCAGCCAGTGTGCCAGCCGCTTCGCGTTTGCGATAATCATCCATCATGGCGGCAGTCGCTGTGGCTCCACAGCGAGAACCGCCGAGATCGCGGACTTTGATCAGGCCATCGAGGTCGCGCACGCCGCCGGCGGCTTTGACTTGGACCTTGGCTGACACGTTGGCGCGCATAAGAGCGAGGTCGTGTTCGGTGGCACCTTTGTAGTTGTAGCTGCCGTCGGGTTGCTTCACGAAGCCATAGCCTGTGCTCGTCTTCACCCAATCGGCTCCAGCGCGCTCGCAGAGCTGGCAGAGTTTGATTTTGAACTCGTCGCTGCTCAGACCTGCGCCTCCGTTGGTGAGGTAATCGTTTTCAAAGATGACCTTCACCTTGGCTCCGTTCTTGTGAGCTTCATCGCAGACGGCTTTCACATCAGCCTCGACGTAATCCCAGTCAGCGCTGAGAGCCTTGCCCAGATTGACCACCATGTCGATCTCCACCGCGCCATCTTTACAGGCCAGCTCCGTTTCATAACGCTTCGATTCCGTGGTGCTATTGCCATGAGGGAAACCGATCACGGCTCCGACTTTGACGTCTGTCCCTCGCAGCCACTGAACAGCTTGCTTCACCGCGTAGGGTTTGATGCACACGGAGGCCACATCGTATTTCGCGGCCAACGCGCAACCTTCCTGGAGATCTTTGTCGGTCATCGTCGGCTGTAGCAACGAGTGGTCGATCATTTTGGCGAGGTCTGAGTAGGAGTATTTCATGGATTGTAGATTGGCTAAGCCAATTCCTAAATTGGCTTAGCCACTTGTCAAAGTCGGATTGTGTCGCAAGATCGACTCCGTGGGCAAGCCAGCGTCTTTTCATCAGGAACTCATCACCAAACTGCGGAAACTCCTCCGCAGTCGTCAGTTCGTGCCAGGTGCCCAATTCCTCACCGAGCGCGAGATTGCCGAGCGCTTTGAGACCAGCCGCCCCACAGCCAACAAAGCCCTTAGCAGCCTCGTTTCTCAGGGCTTGCTCGAGTTTCGCCAGGGTGCGGGCACTTTCGTGCGCGAAAGCGTGCTCGACTACGATTTGCAGCGCCTCGTCAGCTTCACCGACAAAGCCCGCGCAGCGGGCAAGGAGCCCAGCACGCAAGTCCTCGCCTTCCAAAAGCTCAGTGCCGCCGATGTGTCTGACGAGATCGTACAAGCACTCAAATTAACTGCCAACGAGCCGCTGCTTTACATCGAGCGACTTCGCCTCGCGGATGGGCAACCGGTCATCTATGAGCGCCGTCACGTCGCAGCGCGTCATTGCCCCGCCATGACCAAAACCGATGCCAAAGGCTCGCTGTATGCTTTTTGGACCGCGAAGTGCAAACTCACCATCTCTGGAGCCGACGAATCCATCCGCGCGGTGAACGCCACGAAGTCACAGGCCGTTCATTTGGGCGTCGCGGCGAATGCAGCCTGCCTCCTCGTCATCGCCACAGGCTTCCTCGACGGTGGCGTGCCGCTTTGGTATGAAGAGACGCTATATCGGAGTGATGTGTATGAGTTCCGCAACCAACTCGGCGGCGTTTCAAGCGCCAGACCGGCCGTGGGGAGAATGAGATAGCTCAACGTTCACTGGATCCGAATCTCTGGGCTCGACACGGTCAACGTGGAGCCGTTTTCCTGATGTGCATGAACGGTGATGAAGTCGAGTTTCTTGACCTCGCTCTCGATCGTGGCCTCACCGCTGTATGTTGCTGTGCCGTTCTTCTTCAATGGTGCTGAGGCCCATCCGTCGAACTCCATGGCAATGGAGTAATCCGGGTGACGATTCACGGACCACCAGAGCGCGTTCTCTTGGGGTTCACTGCCATCAGGAAAAACCACCGTTACAGTCAGACGCTTTGTGACTTTGTCCCACTGATGCATGACTTTGGGCGGTGCTACCATGCGGCGTGCGCCGAAGAAATGATGCGTGGCGAAGGCGTAGAGGTTTTCATCGACTTCGGGCAAGCCGCCGACGGATTTGACGAAGCCGGCCTCCTTTGCGCCGCCGTGCTGGCCGCCGGGCACGATGTAAACAGGCAGTTGCGGGAAGCGGCGACCGAGTTCGACGAGTCCTGGGCTAACGTTGTCGTTAGATCCTTGATTGTAGAAGATCTCGGTGCCGCGCTGCTTGAGCGCGTCGAGGTAGTTTGTGGTGCGGCAGGCTTCCCACGCAGCATTGCAGGCCGTTTTCATCTCCGCATCGCTCCAACCGGCCTCTCGGGCCATCTTGACCGTGATGCGTTCGTCGGAGCGGGCTTTCTGACGAATGAGCAGCTTCTCCTTGCCAACAGGATCGGCCATCGCGGCGATGAAGGCGTCGTTCATCTTCGTGATCTCCGACGGCATCATGCCTTCGACATACGGGCCGCCGGGGCTTTCGATCACCGGCGCGACGACAGGCATGATAGCGGTGAAACGATCATCCGCGATGCCAGCGGCTGCGGTGGCGACGCCGCGCTTCGATCCGCCGGTGGCGAGCACCTTCTTTGGCTGAAACACGTCCTTCTCCGCGATGGCAGTAGTCAGAGCCCGCATTTCGCCGATGCCCCAGATCCAAGCGGGTGTGTAGCGCGTGCTCTTGGTCTGGATGAAATGCTCCTCCATCATGAGATGCAGTTTACCAACTGGCTCCATCGTATCGATCGGCATACAGCCAATGAAGACGAGGCCCACGCCGTGCTCCTTGAGCAAACGGAGCTTCGCGCCAGAGGCGGCAGTCACCTTCAACTGTGCGCTGGTGTTCTCGATGAGCACGTTCGTGCATACGCCGTTCGCAGGCGCGAGCATCGTCACCGGCATCCGCACCTTTTGTCCCGGCCACCATTCGCAGATGGTGATCTCGACGAGCTTTTGGCGGATCGCGGCGTCTTTGGGGTTGGGATGCCAGTCTTCAATCACTTTCGTCTCCAGCGTCGAGGTGTCGCGGATCGACGCCAGATCGAATTTGCCGATGGTGATGTCCGCGTGAGCAATGAGTGAGCTGAGCAAGATGCAGGCGATGCCGTTAGAAATCTTCATGCCTTACCAACGGAGTCAGCGGACGATTTGAACTAAAAAAGACCGGCCTTGCGGACGTGAGTCGCGCAAGGCCGGTGGAGATGTCGTTTTGCTGCTGAATTTACTTCGAGAGCACGGAGGCGACGTTGCCGACGATGTCCTTGCCAGGAGTCAGCGTCTTCGCGCCGGGTTTCCAGTTGGCCGGGCAGGCTTCGTTCGGGTTCGCAAGGAGATGGACGTTGGCTTCCATCTTGCGGACGAGTTCGCTGGCGTTGCGGCCGACGTTGTAGAAGTTCAC
>CANIZT010000008.1 GCA_947471905.1 Verrucomicrobiaceae bacterium | reverse complement strand
ATTGTTGATGGCAATATCGCACGCGTTCTTTCGCGACTCTACAATGATGCTACGCCAGTGGATTCAACCGCTGGAACGAAATTGTTATGGGAGCGTGCGAAAGTGCTTGTCAAAACCACCGAAGATCCACGTTCGCTGAATTCGGCTCTCATGGAACTTGGCCAGACACACTGCACGCCGACGAAGCCGGCGTGTGATCTCTGTCCAGTTCGCACGCAATGCCGTGCCACCAACCCCGAGGCACTTCCAGTGAAGCATGCTCGGCCCGAGGTCACCGCCGTCACAGAACATGTTTTTTTTCTCCGTAACAGCGAGGGTGTGTTGCTGGAACTCGAGACCGGCAAACGCCGCACTGGCCTTTGGAAGTTGCCCGCTTTGCATCCCATGCATGTCGCGCAACCGCCGCCTGTCTTGCTGCGCTCACAATACGGCATCACCCGCTACAAGGTCACGCTCTGGGTGCATGAACCGCATGCACAGGATAAGGTATGGCCTGATAACCATCGCATCATTCCCTTTGCTGAACTTGAGTCCACTCCCATGCCTGCGCCTTATCGTCGGGCGCTTCGTGATCTGCTTCAGCGTGGTGAGTTCCGGCTCGATGCCTGAATTGACCATTTGCGATTGACGGGCCATGCCCTAACAGGTGCTAAAACATCTCATGAAATCACGCACCTTACTTTCCTGCCTAGTCATTGTTCTCGCGGCTTGCAAGCCCTCGGCTGAAGCCCCTGCTGAAAAAGCGGCAGCGCCCCCTGTGGAGAAAGCGGCTGAACCCGTACCGGCCCCAGCTCCTACGAAGTCCTCCAAGCCACAGGTGCTCGTCGCCAACTACCCGCTGCAATACTTCGCGCAGCGAATTGCGGGTGATGCCGTAGATGTGCGCTTCCTAGCACCGAAGGATGAAGATCCCGCCTTCTGGCAGCCAGACGCGGCCGCTATTAGCGCCTTTCAAGGTGCTGACCTCATCCTCATGAACGGTGCCACCTACTCGAAGTGGGCGGATAAGGTCACGCTGCCCGAATCGAAGGTTGTTGATACCGCCAGCGCCTTTGCCAACAACTTCATTGAAGTTCGAGACGCCACCACCCACAGCCATGGCCCGGGCGGTGAGCACAGTCACAATGGCACCGCTTTCACCACTTGGATTGATTTCAAACAAGCCATACTCCAAGTGCGTGCGGTCAGCGAAGCATTGGTCAAGCTCGTCCCCGCTGCCAAGGATGCGATGGAGAAGAATACCGACGCACTCAAAGACGAGTTCGATGCGCTGGATGAGCGCATGAGTACAGTCAGTCGTCGCCTAGTGAATCAGCCGCTCGTCGCCTCCCATCCGGTTTATCATTACCTCGCCCGTCGTTATGGCATGAACTTGCAATCTGTGCTTTGGGAACCCGACACCGTGCTCGATGACAAGCACCTCGCCGACCTCAATGGCGTCCTCGCCGGGCATCGTGCCCGTTGGATGATCTGGGAGGGCGAGCCCACCAAGGAAAACGTGGAGAAACTCGCGGCCCTCGGCTTGCAGAGTGTCGTTTTTGATCCCTGCGGCAATGTGCCGGAAAGTGGCGACTTCATGGCCGTGATGCAGGCCAACGTTTCAGCGTTGGAAAAGGCGTTTCCTTGAGTTCGGGTGGCCTCTTAGTGCGAAAAAAGTGTCCCGCGCATTTCGGATGATTGGGGGTATTTACCAGGCTAGGCACCAGAGGACCTTGAGGTAGCGGCCTTCGGGGCAGTTGGACATAACTGGATGATCGGCTCCGGCGCCGGTGCGGTCGATGATTTGGAGGCGGCGTTTGTTGCGATGAGCGGCGCGCATGACGATCTCTTCAAACTCGGCGACATCGAGCAATCCTGAGCAGGAGCAGGTGACGAAAAGGCCGCCGCGCTTGAGCAGGCCGAGGGCAACGGCATTCATATCGTAGTATTTGTTGCGGCCGAGCTGACTTTCCTCAGGATCGCGTGAGAAGATGAGTTTCGGCGGATCAAGCACGATGGCGTCCCATTGCGCGCCGTTTTGCTGCATCTGGCGCCCCCAAGTGAAGGTGTCAGCGTGGACCCAGTCTATGCGGGTTTGGTTTAAGTCGGCGTTCTTTTTTGCTTGGGCGATGGCTTTTTCATCGAGATCGACGCCGGTGACGTCTTCGCAACCGCCGAGAACCTTGGCACTGAGTGCAAAGCCGCCAGTGTAACTGCAGAGGTCGAGCACGCGACGGCCTTTGGCGAGGTGGGCGAATTTGAGACGGTTGTCACGCTGGTCACAGAAGAAGCCGGTTTTGTGGCCGTCCTCGAAGCTAACCTGATAGCGCACGTTGTTTTCGCGCACGCGCACGCCGCGTGGCGCTGGATCGTCGGCTTCGGGCACGTCGGCCCAGCGCATGTTTTCGATGCGGGCGATGTCTGCATCGACCTCGATGAGGTGCTGCGTGGTGCCGAGCGTGGCATGCAGCTTCGGCAACCAGCGGCGCAACCGACGCCAGATACCGAGCGTGGTGACTTCAATGGAGAGCACATCCGCGTAACGATCCACGACAAGGCCACTGAGGCCGTCGCCGTCTGAATGTACTGCGCGCCAAGCCTCGCTGGTTTCATTGAGGTGCAGCGTTTTGAGGCGCAGATCAAGTGCGGCATCGAGACGGGCATCGAGCGCGTCCTCGGTGAGCACATTCTCGCCATGCTGGATGACACGCAGGGGCACATGGGCCTTGGGGTTGAAGAAACCGCTGCCGAATAGCTGACCTTCTTTGTCATAGACATTTACCAAGTCACCGGGACCAGCGTCTGGGGAGACGGCACGGATCATATTGGGATAAACGGCCGGATTGAACGAAAAATACTTCATCTGCGCCCAAGGATGGAGCCACGTCTCACTATCCGGAGGCGGCGTGGTGATTGGGGCGGGGGATTCGCGACGGGGATAACGCGGGGCAGAGGGCATGAAGGAAGTTTACAGTGGTTGACGGTGGCTGAAGGCTCGCTGCGCGAGCGATGACCATGGTTTGCAGACTTCAACCACGGTCAACCACGGTCAACAACTGCAAACTATCGTCAACTCGCCCTACTGGTCCTTTTCCCGCTGGCATGCGAGGTGCTCCCCGCTTAATTAGCAGTCTGCATTCCGCGCTTCCTCCCATGGCCTCTGAAAAGCCCGTCACTCTCAAAGATCTCACTATTCTGAACAAGGAGAACCTGCCCTCAGGTGGGGGCTTCATGATCCTGCCCAGCCAGCTAGGATATTTTGATCTGTTGCGACTGGAGCTTGTGCTGGGTGCGATTGAGATCATTTATCTAGTCAGAAAAGGTGCGGCGCTGCATCCACTCCTACGGGCGCATCTGGAGCGTGAAAGCGTGCATGCGATGGAGTTTACGCCAGGCGAGACGGAACTGTCTGCTTACCAAGGTGCCATGAAGGATGCTGCAAAAAGTGGTGCCGTGATCATTTATCTGCCCGCCGAGGCGGCAACGATGACGTCACCCATGACCACGGTGCCAGGCGCAAAGCTCGAATTCCTGCTGAAGGCTGAGGTGCCAGTGCTGCCACTTTATGTGCACCGCCGTCAGGACACTGCACTACCGACGGAGCGACGTTACACCGACGCCGAAACGATCTTTAACTTCGGCAAACTCCTGCAAGGCCCGGAGCTCAATCTTGCCACCTACCAAGAGGTGCTGTTGCTATTGTCCGAGCAGAGCATCAGCGAAGCTCCTGCGCTGGAACTCAGCCTTGGCTACGCGCTGATTCAAGGTTTTAAAAAATTCGGCACTCGCAACAGTGTCGTCGATGGCAAGGATGATAAAATTCTGCGTTTCGACAAGATTTTTGCCACCGCGCTAGCCCTCTCACGAGTCGTGCGCAGTGCGACGAGCAAGCCGCGTGTCGGTATCATTCTGCCGCCCGGTATTGGCGGTCTGATTTGCAACGTGGCCGTCGTCCTGGCCGGAAAAATCCCAGTGAACCTCAACTTCACCGCCGGACGTGCTGCTATAGACAGCGCCATCCGCCAAGGTCAGATCGACCGCTTCCTCACCGCCGATATTTTCGTGCGCAAGATGCAGAGCTTTCCATGGCCGCCGAGTAAACAACTCGTGTTGATCGAGCGCATCCTGCCGAAGATGAAATTCGCCATCGCGAAGTGGCTCATGCTTAGCAAGCTGTTGCCATCTGCTGCGCTGGCTGCGCTGCTTGGGATTGCGAAAAAAGGCGGCAACAAAGAAGCATTGTTGCTCTTCACCAGTGGCAGTTCGGGCGAGCCGAAGGGCGTGGTGCTCTCACATCGCAATTTGATCGCCAACGTCATGCAGTTTGGTAGCCGCCTTGGCATGCAGAGTAACGACAGCATTCTAGGCAGTCTGCCACTGTTTCACAGCTTCGGCTGCACGGTGACATTATGGTTTCCCATCATCTACGGCCTGCATCTGGTCACTTATCCCACACCTTTGGAGGTGAAGAAGCTCGCTGAGTTGATACAAAAGTATAGCGTCACCCTGATGATCGCCACGCCGACCTTCCTGCGGAGTTATTTGCGCGGAGTCAATCGCGAAGCGCTGGCTTCCATCAAGCTCTGCGTAACGGGTGCAGAAAAACTGCCGCGTACTGTGGCGGATGCGTTTGAAACCCGCTTTGGCAAACGTGTGCTCGAAGGTTATGGCCTCACTGAAACATCGCCTGCGTCCAATTTGAACCTACCTGATCCCGAACCACTCGGTGACCCGGAGAAAGGCTATGTTTGGCTGCCGAGCCACCGTCAGGGGTCCGTTGGTCATGTCGTGCCTGGCATGGCGCTGCGCATTACGCATCCTGACACCGGCAAGCCAGTGCCGATTCATCAGAGCGGCATGATTTGGTTCAAGGGGCCGAATGTCTTTGAAGGTTACCTCAATGATCCCAAACGCACCGCCGATGTGCTGCAAGATGGTTGGTTCCGCACCGGTGACATCGGCCGTCTCGATCTCGACGGCTTCCTTTACATCGAAGGTCGTCTCAGCCGCTTCTCCAAGATCGCTGGCGAGATGGTGCCTCATGAAACCGTGGAAGAATCTCTCGTGAAAGCCATGGGCCTCGAAAACGAAACCGTGCGCAAGATTGCTGTCGTCGGTGTCCCCGATGTGGAACGTGGCGAGGCCTTGATCCTTCTCACCAGCATTCCCGGTGGCCCTGAGCATCAAGAGATACTCGATTTACGCTATCGCCTGCTTGATAAAGGCATGCCGCCTCTCTGGATTCCGAAAAAGATGATCCGTGTTAGTGACATCCCGGTTCTCGCCTCAGGTAAACTCGATGTGCAAAGCTGCGAGAAAATCGCCAAGGCGGGGATGTGATCTGCCTGAGCTATTTCTCGAAGGCCAGAGCGGCCATCTCTCGGTAATAGCCGGAGGATTGGAGGAGTTCAGCGTGGGTGCCGTGGGCAAGAATGCTGCCTTGGTGCAAGACGTAAATGACGTCGGCTTCAATAATGGTGCTGAGGCGGTGGGCGATGACGATGGCGGTGCGGTTGGAGCGTAGTTTGGTGAGGGCCTCCTGAATGAGATGCTCAGATTTTACATCGACGGCGGAAGTGGCCTCATCGAGTAGCAAGATAGGAGCGTTTTTGAGGAAAGCGCGTGCGAGGGCGAGGCGCTGGCGCTCTCCGCCGCTCAAGAGAACGCCGCGTTCGCCGACTTCGGAGTCGAGGCCTTCAGGTATGCGGCGAATGAAGTCTTCGGCGCAGGCGTCACGCAGTGCACTCCAGAGTTGTTCATCCGTGGCGGTGGGTTGGCCGATGAGAAGGTTTTCGCGCACTGTTCCTGCAAAGAGGAAGGCCTCTTGAGTGACATAGGCGAACGATTGGCGCAGGAAGCGTTTGCTGAGGTTCTGCAATGGGATGCCATCGAGCGTGATGGTGCCGCTTTGTGGATCGTAGAAGCGAGTGAGGAGCTGGAAGAGCGTGCTTTTGCCGGAACCGGTACTGCCGACGATGGCGATGGTCTGCTGGCAGCCTGCACGAAGATTAATTTCTTGGAGCACTGGCTTGTCTGCACGGTAAGCGAAGCAAATATCGCGAAATTCGATGTCGCAGCGAATGTTCTGAGGAGTTTGCCCAGAATCGAGGTCTTCCTCGGTTTCATTATCGAGGATTGCGAAGACACGCTTGGCGGCAGAAAGACCGTTGAGGAGGGTTTGGTTGACGCCGTGGAGCCGGGCGATGGGTTCGTAGAGAAAACCGACGAGGAGCAAGAACTCCATCAACTGACCAGATGTCATGCTGCCCTGCACACACCACCAGGAGCCGGCCATGAGCAGTAGAACGAGGCCTGCGTTGCCCAACAGCGTCATGGAAGGCGAATAGAAGGCCCAGGCGGCCATGAGGCGGGTTTGTTTGTCTTTGAGTGAGTTGCTTGCGGCGAGGAAGCGTGACTGGCGCACGTCTTCGGCGGTGTAACTTTTGATTTGCCGGATGCCGGTGATGGTATCGTGCAAAGTAGAGTTCAGCGTGCTGGTGGCTTCGCGGGCGGCGGTGGCACGCGGAGAGACCCAGTGGGAGTAAATCCAGCCGCCAGCGGCAATGAGTGGTGTGGGGGCGAGCACGATGAGCGCGAGTTGCACATCAGCCACGAGCATGACGATGGCCGTGACAATGATCTGCAGCACGGCGGTGCTGCCTTGCTCGATGCCTTCAAGGATGACACGCTGTGTGGCGGGTACGTCGTCGGCAAGTTTGGTGAGGATGTCGCCCGTGCTTTGGTGATCAAACCAGCGCAACGGCAGAAGTTCAATCTTGTGATGCAACTGGCCGCGCAGGTCAGTGATCATGCGCTGCTCAAAGGTGCAGTTCACACGCGTGCGGAAGTAGAACAGGCCTTCGCGCAGGCTGAAGGCGAGCAAGGCAAGACCGCCGGCCTGCCAGATGAGGTCTTCACGCTTCTGCGGAATGATTTCGTCCATGAACCAGCGCACGACGCCGGGAAAGACAAAGATGAGTGACGTTCCAGCGACAGCGAGAGCGAACTGCCACAAGGCTATGCGCCAGTGACCGCGTGCAAAGGCGAGTAGGCGGCGCAATGCGTCGCGATTGGTCATTGGCTCGGGCTTGGCGTCCATGGGAGTGACCTAGACGCGCAAGCGCGGGCTTCAATTCAACCGACGAGGTGAACTTGAGGCATCGGAACAACGAATTTGCCGCCACGGGCAAGGAATTCGGTTTCACGCTTGAGGAACTCGGGCATGAAGTGCCAGGGCAGCACGAGATAGTAGTCGGGCTTGGCGGCGCGGGATTCGTCTTCGGAGATGATCTTGATGTGCGTGCCGATGGTGTAGCTGCCCCATTTGACGGGGTTGCGGTCAGCGATGAAGGGCACGAGATCGGGCGTGACGTTGCAGAACTGCAAGGTGGTGCTGCCTTTGGTGGAGGCACCGTAACCGTGGACGACTTTGCCTTCGGCTTTCGCTTTAGTAAGGAAAGCGGTGAGGTCGGTGCGGATGCGTTCGATGTTGTCGCGGAAGACGGCGTAAGGCGCGTCGCTGTCGATCGCCATTTCGAATTCGCGAATGCGGAGGTCTTGGACGCGTGCGGCGGCTTCTGCGGAAGGTTTGACCTGGCCGGCGTTGGCGACGACGAGGCGGAAGCTGCCGCCGTTCACATCGTTGAGATGCACATCGATGACTTCGAGGCCGTGGTCGCCAAAAAGGCGCTCCAGCACGGACAGCGAGTAGTATTCCAAGTGCTCGTGGCAGATGGTGTCGAAGCTGTTGATATCGAGCATCGCAGGCAGGTAGGACTGCTCCAGAATCCAGATGCCATCGGTGGCAAGCACGTCAGCGATGTCCTGCACGAAGACGTGCGGGTTCTCCAGATCGTAGAACATGGAGATACTGGTGACGACGCGGGCTTTTTCCGTGGCGTGTACGCTCTTGAAGGCGCGTGCGCTGAAGAAGTCGTTCACAACTTGAAAACCTTTGGCGCGCGCTTTGAGGGCGACGTCAGAAGGGTCGATGCCGATGTGGCGCAGGCCCTGCGTTTTATAGCTGTAGAGGAGCGTGCCGTCGTTACAACCGATGTCTAACACGATGTCCTTGGCCTTGAGGCTGACCGTTTGCTCCACGAGCTGGGTGATGCCGGTGAGGTTGTCGATCATCGACTGATTGATGCCCGACTCGTAGTAGTAGCGGTGGTAGAGCACCTTCGGCGGCACGGAGTGACGCATTTGCACGAGGCCGCAGGCGTTTTCGTCGATCGAAGGGTCGCAGCGCACGAGGTCGAGCGGGACTTTGCGTTTGATAAGCGCACTTCCATCAGCGCTGGCAAGAACGCCACCGATGAACTGGTCGCCAAGGCTAACAACGGGCGTGAGGCTGCGTGAACCGCAGATGCGGCAGGTATTACGAGTAATGAGGACGGGTCGGAAGGCTTGAATTGCCATTTGTTCAAATGGCATTGATGCAAGGACGTGTCCAGCCGGAGTTCACATGCGGTTCAGACACGGGCGCTGGCGCGATTGTCGAGAAACCACTGATAGGTCGCCGCGACGCCTTGGCGGAAGTCGGTTTTCGCCGTCCAACCGAGCTGGTTCATGCGACTGACGTCGAGGAGGCGGCGTGGATTGCCGTCCGGTTGGGTGGTGTCCCATAATATCTCACCCTGATAGCCAACGATCTCGCGGATGGCGTTAGCTGCGTCACTGATGCTGATTTCAACACCCGTGCCAATGTTGATGATGTCGCCACTGCTGTAGTTATCGAGCAGGAAGGCACAGGCTGAGGCGAGGTCATCGACGAAAAGAAATTCGCGGGTGGGATTGCCACTTCCCCAGAGTGTGACCGTGGGCTTGTTGTGTAGTTTAGCCTCGTGAAAGCGGCGGATTAGTGATGGGAGGACATGTGAATGCTCGGGATCGAAGTTGTCGAATGGGCCGTAAAGATTGGCGGGCATACCGCAGACAAAATCGCGCCCAAATTGCTGGCGGTAACCCTGGCAGAGTTTAATCCCGGCGATTTTGGCGACGCCATAAGGGGCGTTTGTTTCTTCCATCGGCCCGGTGAGCAGGCTGTCCTCACGAATTGGAATTTCAGCAACTTTGGGGTAGATGCAGGTGCTACCGAGGAAGAGAGCTTTCTTGGTGTCGTAGCGGTGAGACGCAGACAGGACGCTATTTTGAATCTGTAGGTTGTTCAGCAGAAAATCGACGGGTTGCGTGTAGCTGGCCTTAATACCGCCTACGGTTGCAGCTGCGAGGATGACCTGATCGGGCTTTTCCTCCGCAAAGAATGCATTCGTGGCCTGCTGGTCACGCAAATCGAGTTCTGCTCGCGAGCGTGTGATAATCTGCCATTCGGGTTTATTGGCATAATGACGCATGAGCGCGCGTCCAACTAACCCTTGGTGACCGGTGATGAAAAGTTTACCTCCTGATGAAGACATGCGTTGATGCCTAGCGGATGTGCTTGCTGTGTCCAGCTTTGGTTCAACTTCATCTGTGAACAATGAAGTGGCGACCCCTACGAGAATCGAACTCGTGTCGCATCCGTGAAAGGGATGTGTCCTAACCGCTAGACGAAGGGGTCTTTTGCTCTGGTTGAGCGGGCGGGGATAGTGCGTTCAATGTGAAATTGCGCAAGAGAAAATTCATGGCCTGTGAAATTCATTCCTGTTGCAGCGGCGGCCTGCATTTTTTCGCTGTCTTTGAAGCGGGCAATTTTTTCAAGGGGCACGCAATGACCAAGCATGGCAGCATTGCTGCTAGGCAATCATTCAGACAAAGAATGCGTATGAAAAAACCTTGAACTGTTACCTACCAGTATTTAAGATCAATTAATTAACGCAAATGTTGAGGTATTTGTTTATAAAAACTATATTTTCCACACAGGCTTGCTATTTTACCGAGTCGGGCCGTTTCATGATCCGATGAGTTTTTCGTTCCGAAGTTTGTTCCAGCGTGATGCCGGTTCTGGCGAACCCGGTCAGGGCGCCTCTCAACACTTCACGAGACCTCATCAAAGCATGGCTGGTGCGACTTCACCCAGTCTTCCACACATGCAAGCTTCTACATCTATGCAGCCTTCCCCAGGTGCATCGCCGTTTCAGATTGGCGGCAGTCCGCTGTTTAAAACCGCAGGCAGTGAAAACATCGCTGCGCCTCCGATCAATTCGACCATGGGAATGTCGCCGTTCAGCATCGCGGGCGCGACACCCACGAATGCGCCGCTTACGGTGGGGGATGTGATCAACCAACTGCCGCCAGAAGTCGTGCGTGCTGGCGCCTTGCCGTTGGAACAGCCATTGTCTTTGCCGCCGTCTCTGCTGGAGAATGCTTTGCGTAGCGGGCAAGCGGCACTGCCGGTGTTTGAACTCTATAGAGTCTGTCCGGCGCTCTTCCAAGTGCCGATTTCCCCCCAAGATCCACGCCTCGTGCCGCTGCCTGCGGCAAAGCTTCCGGGACTCATAGCGCAAGCTAGAGAAGGGCAGGGTGGGGCAAACGCACCGGCGGCAGCTGCTTCCTCTGCGCCATCGCCCTTTTCCTTCGGCCAACCTACGCCCTCAACCTCAGCCACACCGTTTCAAATGGCGTCGCCACCAGCGGCAGAGAATCCTGCTGCGCCTGCTCAGGCGTTTCCGATGAGTCCTTTTGCGGCGGCATCACCTAGTTTTGCTGCTTCAGATACGTCACGGTCACAACCTCCATCCCCATTCTCGATCAAGCCACCTGCGGATTCAAAACCGCAAGACATGGTTGCGCCTCAGGCTTCACCTTTCACCCTTGGTGGCAACGCCACAGGAGCATCACCCTTCGGCATGTCACAGCCGGCGGCATCTCCTTTCGCTGCTGCCCCAGCGCAACCACAGGCATCCATCAGCGGCTTATTCACGCCCAAACCTCAGGAGAGCACCGCAGTTCCTGCTGCTATGCCCGCAGCCGCACCAGCAATGCCGTTTGGATCGCCGTTTGCTGCTGCAATGAAAGAAGCATCAATACAGGCAGAACCTGTGCCCACTTTCACACCGCCGCCGCAGCAATCATTTGCTCCCGCAGCGCCGGTATCGGTGCCTGCTTCGGCTACATCGGCTTCAGGCATGGCCAAATTGGGATTCGCTGCCGTGCTGAACGGTTACAGCGTTGAAGAACTTGGCTTCAATTCCGCCACAATTCCCGCATGGATCACGACCGGAGTTGCCGCCAGCACCTTGCACGAACAGATATCGTCCGGAATGGTAGTCGTTGAACTTGGTAGTCTTATCGACGGAATTTCCGACCTCGGCTTCCGCAATACGCTGGCCACCGCGAAGCGTGATTTCCGCATCAAACTGCCACAGAATGAAGTGTTCCATGCGCTCACCAGTCTGTCGTCTGCGCCCGCCGCGGCACCAGCATTTTTCGGCAGTCAGGCCACACCTGAGGCGCGTCCTGCCGCACCAGCGAATCCCCCTTTTACCATACAACCCGGCGCACCTGCTGGGCAGATTGGCCGTGCGGAAACAGCGCCTCCAGCTTTCTCGGCAGCACCCACGATGCCATCCTTTGCAGGACAAGCGGCACCACAAAACCCGCTATCAGTTTTTGCTTCGCAAACTTTTGCTGAAACGCCGGCGAACTCAGTTTCGCCGCTCACCCCGAAATTCGGTGCTGAGTTGAATCCCTTCGCGCCACCCCAGGCGACAGCGACATCAGGGACAGCTTCCGCATTGGGTTTTGCCCCGCAGTCGGGCGTAGCGACACCATTCAGTTTTAATCCGCCTCCGCCTGAACCAGCGTCGGCACCGCCGCCGCCGCCGCAGAAAACTCCGGTTTTTCAGCCATTGTTCCCCACCGCATCGCAGGTGGCAGCGTCCACTCCATTGCAGCCACTCGCAGGAGCATTTCAACCCTTCGGTGCTCAGCCTGCTACGCAAACATCCCCACTGACCCCCAGTGCGAAGCCATTCGATCCCTTTGCTGCTTCATCGACCGGATCGCTGGCAGCCAAAGCTCCGCCGGAAACCGGCTTTAGCAGTGCGCAATTACTCGGGCAGGCAGCCGCTCCTTCCTTCTTTGCGCCGGCACCCGAAGTTAATCGTGCCCCCAATCCATTTGCGGCACCAGCAGTCGAATCATTCAAGCCGACGCCATCTTTCGCTCCGGCTTTGGATGAAATACCAGCCGTCTTTCAGCCACCAGCACCAGCATCGCGCGGTTTCTTCAGCACACCGCCAGCCAGCAATGCGGCGCACATGGCAGAACAAGCAGTTGAGCCACGGCCTGAGCCTGAACCCAAAGCTATCGCAATACCTGCGGCTCCAGCCAAAATGACTGCCGTGAAGCATTCCTTCCTCGGTCTCGCACCTCTCGACACGCAGACCGATCAACTTCTACTTCGCGCTCTGCTCGGCACTGAGGAAAAACTTGCCGCACCGCGTGTCGTCGAACTCCTCGCCGCCCAAACCGGCCTCAGTGCCTGCGTCTGCCTGCACGGGTCGCATGTGCTCAGTCACGCTGATTCATCCAAAGCCGACGCCGTCGAATTCCAGCGTCAGGCACCCGATATCGCCCGCCAGTTGCGCGGGCTCGCCCCGCTCATTGGCATCGAAGGCGCGGAGACCTTCACGTTGAATGCCGGTGGCCGACTGCTCACCTTCTGCTTTCCTGGGGACACCATCATCGGCGTCTTGCATGATGACGAGCCCTCCACTGGCCTGCGTGACAAGATCACCCTCATCGGGCGCGAACTCGCCCGCATGCTAGGCTGATCGTCCGCCTACCTCCTGCCACCATGCCCAGCATCAATCACGACGACCACACCATCAGCTTCAAGATCGTCTATTGCGGCACACCGCTCAGCGGCAAGACCTCCAATCTCCAGCAGATCCACGCCAAGCTCGATCCTAAAGGTTGCAGCGACCTCGTTTCGCTCTCCACCGCTCAGGATCGCACGCTGTTCTTCGATTTCCTTGCCGTCGAAGCCGATGCGCTGCCCGGCTACAAGACCACCTTCCATCTCTACACCGTTCCCGGCCAGGTCACTTACAACGCCACGCTCCAACTTGTGCTCAAACAAGCCGACGGCGTTGTCTTCGTCGCTGATTCGCAGATGGACCGCCAGCGCGACAACTTGCAGTCGCTGCAGAGTCTCGAAGCCAATCTGCGCATGAACGGCAGTTCACTCGATCGCCTTCCCATCGTCATGCAATACAACAAGCGTGATCTGCCGAACGCTGCGCCCGTCGAGTACCTCGAATACCTCTTCAACAACCGGCCCACGCCCTTCCTCAGCTTCGAATCCGACGCCCGCACCGGTCGCAACGTTCTGGCGACGCTCAATGCCATCTCCCAGGCCGTCCTCCACCAGTTCCGCCTCCGCACCGCGCCCGAGGACGCTCCCAACGAGCTTCCCACCCACGCCCTCGCCGCTTGATCCCAATCTTGACTCCTTGACCTTTGAACTGTCATCGTTTGCAGACCTGCCTGGAGTCCTTCAAGCCGCCATCGCCGATGACGCTGGCCGCCTGCTCGATTTCGCAGGTGAAATAGAACCACCCTCTGCCGCCATCCTCGTTCTCGCCCACGCCACCCTCGCCGCCGCGTCCGAACTCGGCCGCCGTTCCGGCAGTGGCGACTGTCTTGAAATCATCCAACAGCATGCAGGCGGTGTCATCTACCTGTACAGCCTCTCGCCGCAGCGTGTGCTGCTCGTCCGTTGCCAAAACACCGACGCCATTCCCGCCGTGCGCAGCGCATGTCAGCATCTCGCTGCTCCGCTGGAAATAACTCGCCTCCCAACCTCTGGTGCGACCCTTGATCTAGCCTCCGCCCTTCACGCTGAGCCAGCGTGGTGAAAAGCATTGAGTTACATACCCTTCTTTCAAGCCGCAGCGCGGCGACCGTCTCGTAGCCCGGCCTTTTCAAGACCGGGTTTTTCGTCGATACGATCAATGTCACTCGCCATGTGTCGCAGCGCGACGCCCGAACCGCTTCTTTATCCTTCCGTGAGTTCCGTGTATTACGTAGGCACCATTTTTCTCTTCGCGTTCGCTCTCTCCGCGCACGCGCAGCAGCGCTACGACTTCTCCGCGCCGCTCATGGCCACCACCTTCCGCATCTCATTGCATGCGGACTCCAAGGAGCAGGCCGAAACCGCCGCGGATGCCGCTTTCAAGCACATCGCTTACTTCAACACCGTCTTCTCCGATTACGAACCCAACAGCGAGCTCATGCAGCTCTGCAACGCCGGCCCCAACACGCCCTTCAGGGCCAGCCCCGCGCTGTTCGATCTCATCACCCGCTCCCTCGACCTCGCCCGTCTCACCGACGGTGCCTTCGATTCCACCTGCGGCAATCTCTCCCAGCTCTGGCGGCGCACCAAACGCGTGAAGAAACTCCCGCCTGTCGACCGCCTCGCTAAAGCCCTCGCTGCCACCGACTGGCGTGCCGTTCAGCTCGATGCCAAGTCCAAAACCATCACGCTGCTCAAGCCCGGCATGCTCCTCGACCTCGGCGGCATCGCCAAAGGTTACGCTGCCGATGAAGGCCTCCGCATCCTGCGCGAGCACGGACTCACCCGCGCCCTCGTCATGGCCGGTGGCGACATCGCCATCGGCGATCCACCGCCCGGCGCAGACGCCTGGGAGATCAAACTCCGCACCTTCACCAAGCCCACGCCCGACGCCGAAGAGAAAATGGAAACCGTCCGCCTCAAGCACTGCGGCGTCTCCACCTCCGGCGATCTGTACCAGTTCACCGATATCGAAGGCGTGCGTTACTCCCACATCCTCTCCCCCAAGACCGGCCTCGCCCTCACCACCCGCATCGCCTGCTCCGTCATCGCCCCCGACTGCACCACCAGCGATGCCCTGGCGACGGCGATGTGCGTGCTGGGCAAAGAACGCGGAGTAAAACTCGCCGCACAGATGCGCGGCGTCACCACGCGCTTTGCACCTTGATCTCCGGCTGGTGACGCGATGCTTGACGCGCTCGACCGAATTGAGTTTATCACACCTCTCGTCATGACCCGCGCCCCCTACGACGCCATCGCCGAGCACTTCCACGCGTTGCGCACGACGTTGCAACCCAAGGAAGAGGATTATCTGGCGCTGCTGCTCGATCCGCTGCCGGCGGGCAGCACGATTCTCGATCTCGGCTGCGGCACGGGGCGGCCCATCGCCGAGCACATCGTTGCTCGCGGGCATCACGTCGTGGGCGTGGATGGTTCGGTGGCGCTGCTGGCCCTGGCGCGGGCGCAACTGCCGGAACAGCGCTGGTTTCATGCCTTGATCGAAGAGGTGGAGTTTGCGGAGACCTTCGCCGCCGTGGTCTGCTGGGACTCGCTCTTCCATCTGCCACGTGCGGAGCATGCGCCCATCATCCGCAAGATCCACCGCTGGCTCGTGCCCGGCGGTCGGCTCATGATCAGCAGCGGCGGCAACGTGGCTGGAGAGGAAGGCTTCACCGACACGATGTTCGGCCACTCGTTCTATTACGACAGCCTGCCGCCCCAGCAGATGACCGCCGTGCTGGAGGAGACCGGCTTCACCATCCTCCGCAGCGAAATGTGCAGCCTCCCCGACGGCGATCACGACAAAGGCAAATGGGCCACCGTGGCGGAGAAACGGCGCTGACCGTTCACTCACGATAAAGCGCTCAAATCCAAGCTCTCAAACGGCTGCTCCACGGATGATTCCACGCTCACCCGGAGGTGTTCCAACCTCGCATTGCGGCCCTGCAACGTCGCGCTGCGTCCCTGCAACGTCGCGCTGCGTCCCTGCAACGTCGCGCTGCTACTTGGCCACACCGACATCAAGAGGCTTGCCTGCTGCCAGCACGGGATGATAAAACACTATCCATAATCCTTCCCGCCATCCCCGCATCAGCCCCCATGAAAACCACACGCAGAACCGAGGCGGGCTTCGTGAATAGCGCGTCTCTGGAACTCCTGCTGGCGGCGGTGGCATTGGCGGCCATCGGCGTGGTCATGGTGGGAAGCTGGCCCGTGCGGTTCGGGGTGCTCGCGGTTGCGGGGGCGCTCTGGCTGGCGGTCTTCATCGCCGACCGGCTGACGCGTTTCAAACCGGGAGACCATGTGAAGGTGCAGTTCGGCCCGCATGCCGGAGCCAGCGGCAGAATCATCGGCTTGCTGCCCGGCGGCCGGGGTGTTCAGGTAGCGCTTGTCAGAGATGGCAGCGAACCCATCGTCGATTTTCACGGCGGCTATCAGTTGATCCGTTTGAAGCAACCGGTGCATGTCCCAACGATGGCCTCACCCACGTCAGGAGATAGCCGATGAAATCGAAGCTCCTTTGGCTGCTGCTCATCCCTTGCGCCATCTTCAGCGGCATGGGCTACGGCTTTCTCGCGCACTACCTGGTCCGGGACAAGGAGCCGTGGTTCACCTTCCTCCTGCTCGGCGGCCTCGCCACGACGATTGCGCTGATCACCTGGCTAGGAGGCATTCCCATGGTGTACGCTGTCTGGACCTTCGTCGGCACCGGCAGCTTCTATCTTCTGTTGCGCCTGCTGTTTGGCAAAGGCAGCGCGCTTGAGATGCTGATGCCTGCCCACATCATGGCCATTCTCGCACTGCTAACGATGGGGGCTTTTAGTCAGCAGAAACAAACCGCACATCTTCGCAAAGCAGCTACACATACTCCAGCAACGCCTTGATCACCTTGCGCTCGCTGACGGCCTTGAACGCATCGGCGATGTGCTCCAGCGGGAAGCGGTGGGTGATGAAGTCGGCGGAGGTGAGCTTGCCTTCGCGAATCCACTGACAGAGTGCGGTTTGGGACTCCTTTTCGTAGCGCCGGGTGGGCCACTGGTGGACGAAGAGGTTGAAGTTGAAGTCGGCCTTCGATTTGTCGATGTGCAGTACGCCATGCGTGAGCACGCCGTAGATGCAGTGGGAGCCACCGCGACGCAGCAGCGGCAGGCCCTGCTGCACGATGTCGGGATGGCCGACGGCGTCGATGACGGCATCGAGCTTCTTGCCGCGAATCTTCGCCAGTTCACCGATCTCCAGATCACCGGGCTTGAAGGCCGCGTCGGCGCCGAAGGCGCGAGCCTTGGCTTGCTTGTCGGCGTGGCGGTCCACGATGCCGATCCAGCCGAGGCCAAACAGCCTCCCGAGCTTCACGAAGCTCAAACCGACCGGCCCGGCACCGAAGATGAGCACGTCATCGCCGGGCTGGAGGTGAAAATCGCGAAACGCGCCCAAGACCTCGCGCCAGGTGCAGAGCAGCACGGCCTGCTCGGGCAGGATGTCGGCATCGACGCGGGTTTGAATCTCAAACACCTCGACCCAGCCATGCGCCTCATCCGCCACGCCATCGGCGACCATCGCCTCGTGGTCATTCGCGAGCGTGAACTCGCCAAACCCGCCCCAGCCGGAATCGACGCCTTCTTGTTGCAGATCGAAGACCAGCCCGCCGACAGCACGATCACCGACGTGGAAGTTTTTCACCTTGTCGCCGACCGCGACAACGATGCCGACGCTCTCATGGCCGAGAGCGAAGGGAAACTTGTCCTCCATGCCCGGAAACGTACCGCCGAGCAGTTCGGAGTCCGTGCGGTTGCACAGGCAGGCGCATTCCGTGCGCACCAGTGCCTGATACGGCCCCGGTTGCGGTTGCGGCGTGTCGAGGATGGCGAGTTCTCCGGGCGAGGTGGCAATGACGGACTTCATGGGCCGCGCATCGAACACGCGGCGCGTGCGAGTGCAAGCGAGTTGATGCCATTAACCACATCCGCACTGGAAATCTGCCCGTTTCTTGCTTTGAAAACGGTTCTCATGTTGCGCACGCTCTTCGAATACCTGCTCTGGCCCTTGATTCTCGTTGCCGCCCTGATTCCGACGGGAATCGGCATCGCGCATGGTCACGGACCGCTGGCCTTCAACATCACCTACTTCAGCCTCGCGGCACTGCTGTATGTGCTGGAGCGCGTTTATCCGCATGAGGAGCGCTGGCTGCACTCCGACGGGCAGGAAATACCCGATCTGGCACACACCGCCTTCACCAAATCGTTCGTGCAGTTGCTCATCGTCTCGATGACCTGGCTTGGTCTGGCCAGTGTGGTCGGGGGAGAGCAGGGGACCGGCTTCTGGCCGAACCATTGGCCGATGTTCTTCCAGGTGGTGCTGGGCCTCGTGGTGGCCGAGTTCGGCCTCTACTGGGCACATCGTGTGGCGCATGAATGGATGCCACTGTGGTGGTTCCATGCGGTGCATCACAGTTCCAAAAAGCTCTGGTTCTTCAACACCGGCCGCTTCCATATCATCGACACGCTTAAAAGCATGATCTTCTCCGCCCCGCTGCTGGCACTGGCCGGTGCGCCAAAGGATGTCGTGCTCTGGTTCGGTGCCATCACGGCCTACATCGGCTTCCTGACGCATGCGAACATCCAGATGCGCTTTGGCTGGCTGAATTATATCTTCAACACCCCCGGACTGCACCGCTGGCATCACTCGATGGACCTGCGCGAAGGCAACAAGAACTACGGCGAGAACTTGATGCTGTGGGATCTCATCTTCGGCACCTTCTACGACGATGCGAACCGCCGTCCGCCGGTCGAGATCGGCATCAATGCGGCGATGCCAAAGCATTTCTGGGGACAAATCGTCGAACCCCTCCGCTGGAATAAATTCCAAGCCGCCGCCAAGGCCGGCGAGGTGAAGCGGGAATTGCTTTGAGCATACACCGACACAGTGATTTACTTCATCTTGAAAACGACTTGCCGCTCTTCGCCACCCATGCGAAGCATCGCCCCCGATAACTAGCGCCCGTAGTTCAACGGATAGAATGGTGGTCTCCGAAGCCGCATATCCAGGTTCGATTCCTGGCGGGCGCACCACCGATGACAACAAGGCAGCGGTAAACACATTCGCGAGTGCAACAACGCCATCGCACGTTCTGTATGGAATGCATGATCCGTCGCTTCCTCTGCCTAACGCTCCTCTGTCAGACTGCTCTTTTTGCAGAAATGGCAAACATAGGCTCTCGCCGCGAACTGTTCGTGGACAAGTTGCTGATCGAAGAGATGAAGGGCACGACGCTGCAACTGCACCACCCCGAGGAGGCTGGCATCGCGGTCAAGTTTGATCAGCCGTGGGAAGGCCGTTTCAGCGCCTACATCACCGTCATTCACAACGCCGAGGCGAAGAAGTTTCAGATGTACTATCGTGGCAATGCGGGCTTCAAAGACGGCACGAGTGGCGAAGTGACCTGCTATGCGGAATCGGAAGATGGAATTCGTTGGGTGAAGCCCAAACTCGGCCTGCATGAGATCAACGGCAGCAAGGATAACAACGTCTTGCTCGCCAATCTGGCGCCTTACACACACAATTTTGCCCCGTTCATCGACCATCGTCCCGGCGTGCCGAAGGAGCAGCGCTACAAGGCGCTTGCGGGTCTTGGCGGCAAGCACGGTGGCCTCAGCGCCTTCGTTTCCGCAGACGGACTGCATTGGCAGAAGATGCAGGATGCGCCGGTCATCACCAAAGGCGCGTTCGATTCACAGAACGTGTCGTTCTGGTCAGACGCGGAGCAGTGCTACGTGGCCTACTTCCGCGTCTTCACCGGCGGTGTCATTGATGAAAAGACGTGGAAACCCACCGGCGTGCGCTGGGTCAGTCGTGCCACGAGCAGGGATTTCCTCACCTGGACCGATGCCGTACAGATGACGAGCGATCAGCCTTTGGTGGATCAGATCTACATCAGCCAGACGAATCCTTACTTCAACGCCCCGCATCTCTACATCTCCACGGCCGCACGTTTCATGCCTGGAAAGACAGTGCTCGATGATCAGGCAAAGAAATACCTCGCTGACGACACGAAGGCTTATCCCGCGCTCATTCAGGACTGCTCCGAGGCCGTGCTGATGACCAGCCGCGCCGGAACGCATGAGTTCAATCGCAGCTTCATGGAAGGCTTCGTGCGTCCCGGCCTGCATTTTCGCAACTGGACCAGCCGCAGCAATTATCCCGCCTGTGGGGTTGTGCAGACCGGCAAGTCCGAGATGTCCATGTATGTCGAGCGTCACTACGGCCAGACAGCTGCTCTGCTGCAACGTTTCACGCTACGACTCGACGGCTTCGCCTCGCTGCATGCGGATTATACAGGCGGCGAAATGACCACCAAGCCCTTCACCTTCACCGGCAAGGCGCTGCATTTGAATCTCGCCACCGGTGCTTCCGGCTCTGTGGTTGTCGAAATACAAGACGCTGATGGCAAACCTATGCCCGGTTTCTCTTTGGCAGACTGCCAGACGATCACCTACGACGATATCGACCGTGTCATCGGCTGGAAAGTCGGCAGCGATGTATCTGCGTTGGCTGGGAGGCCCGTCCGCCTGCGCTGGGTGCTCAAGGACGCCGACGTGTATTCCTTCCGCTTCGAGTGAATTGTTAGATCTAGGGCGAAAACACGGAACCATCTGAACGGCTGGTGCGTAACCCGTTGCAGCCGACTCATGGACATCTCGTCGAAGACATTCTCAGCCAAACAATTCATCCTGCCGCACACGCTGCCGATGATCGTACTCGATGGCTGTTATTTATTTCCCGGCTGCCACCTGCCGTTGTTCATCTTTGAGGAACGCTACCGCCACATGCTCGATCATGCGCTGCACACCGACCGCATGTTCTGTATCGGTGCTCCCTGTGGCACGGACGAGGTACAGCCTGTGACCACGGCCGGACTCATCCGCGCCTCGTTCAAAAATGCCGACGGCACCTCGCAGGTCATGCTCTATGGCGTCACACGCGTGCGCGTCACCGGCTGGGATCAGATGCTGCCGTTCCGCATCGCCCGCGTGGAATCGATTCTCACGAAAACGGCTCCGTTGGAGACGCTGCAGATCTTGAAATCAAAGGCACTCGCCTTGCTGCCGCATCCCACGGACGATAGTTGTGAGAATATGCAGTTGCTGCGCGAGGAGCTGGAGAAAATGGAAGAAGCTGAGGCGGTCTGCGACATCATAACCTTCCATTTCATCCGCCGCAAAGCCGCGCTCCGCGCCCTGCTCGAAGAATGCTGTCCACAGCGCCGCTACGAGCGGCTGATCACTGAATTGGAGAAGGCGCAGGACTGAGGCTCACGCTTCGTTGCTCACCGGATTCATCAGCGTGCCGATCTTTTCGATCTCCACACTCACCACATCGCCATCCTTCATGAATACCGTCGGCGTGCGGGCCATGCCCACGCCATGCGGCGTGCCGGTGAGGATCACCGTGCCGGGCATCAGTGTGGTGCTGCCGCTGAGGAACTCGATCAGCGTCGGCACATCGAAGATCATGTCGTTCGTGTTCCAGTCCTGCATCGTTTCACCATTCAGCACCGTCTTGATCGCGAGGCTATTGGGATTGGGAATCTCATCCGCAGTCACCAAAACGGGTCCGAGAGGACAAAACGTGTCAAAACTCTTCCCACGGCACCATTGGCCGCCGCCGCCGCTCTTCTGCCAGTCACGCGCGCTCACATCATTGGCGCAGGTGTAACCCAGCACATACTTCAAGGCGTCCGCACGGCTCACGTTCTTAGCCGTCTTGCCAATGATGACCGCCAGTTCGCATTCGTAGTCCACCTTGTCGCTTTTCAGATGCGTTGGCAGCAGAATCGGCTCACCGGGATGTTGCACCACATTCGGCAGCTTCATAAACACCACCGGATGCTGCGGAATCGCCGCCTTCGTTTCCTCCGCATGACGTTTGTAGTTCAAACCAATGCAAATGATCGCGAATGGCTGAATGGGCGCGAGCAACTTCACCACCTCCGCTTTTCGCTCCGTCACGCGATGCTCGCCAAAGAGGTCACCTTCGATGACCCGCGCCGTTCCATCTTCCTGCTGCGATGCGTGTGCGATGTTTCCTTGTGAGTCGGCGTAGCGGATGATTTTCATGAGTTCGTGATTTTGACGCGACTACTTCGCTGCCGGCTGATCCAGAATCAACCACTTGAACTGCGCAAACAGTACCTTCGTGATGTCGGCATACGTTTTGGCCTTGAGTTGAATGGCGGTGACGCCCTTCCAGCTTGCGAGGCGTTTTTGATTCGTGGGATTGAGGAGCTTGCTCGCGGGGATCTGCATTTCCTGCCAGCGATCTTCGGCGGCAGTGATTTCGATCTCGGTCGCAAAATCACCCGCAGTGAGGTTCAAGGTCTGCGGCTGGGTGCAGTAGAACTTGAAAGCGAGCTGCGCTTTGAGCGAGGTGGCTTTCCACTCGGGCTTAGTGGTCAGGTCGGTGCCGGTGCCGAGTTGGTTGTCGGTGCAGCGGAAACCTTTGATGCTGCCGATGCCTTCGGTCTCCACGACGTTGCTCCAGGCGCCGATACCGCCGTCGCCGGTGTAGAGAGCGGTGGCGGTATCGGTGGCATTGGCGTTGCCGAGCTTGGCCGGAATGGCGGCGTTGAAGTCGGTGGAACGCACGACCGTGGTGTCGTAGATGAGGTTGGCGTAGCCGAAGACGTAGTCGTTCACATTGAGCACGGGCATCTTGGCAATCCAGGTGCTGCCTTGCTTCACGGGCGTGATGTCGCGCCAGATGCGGTTCATGCACACGGGCTCCTTTTGCGCGTAAACCATCTCCACCTTCTGCACGCGCTCCGGCGATGCGGGCGTGACACGAAGTTCCGGCACGCCTTCGGCATCGAGCTGGATCTCCGACTTCGGGTGCTCGGGCCAAAAGATGTCTTTGCCGAGGACATACTTCTCCAGCCACATCTTCGTGTCCTGATCGAGCTTGTCGGTGTTGTGATGCCCGCGCGCCTGCACGGCGAAGGACCACGGCACGCCAGGCGCAAAGCGTTTGAAACTCTCCAGCCCGCGCTCGCCGCAGCCGTGGTGATCGTTGGAGCCGTTCAAATACAGCGTCGCTGCGGTGACGTGAAGCACATAGACTTCCGGGGCCATGGTCGCGAGAAAGAGCTCCTCGCCCGGAGTCTTCGGCGGCTCGACGTAAGGAAGCTTGTACATCCACACCGCGTTGTTCCGCCAATACTCGATCCAGCCGATGCCAAAGTGCGGCACGATGGCCTTGAGCCGCGGGTCCGTCCCCAGCGCCCACATGAGCGTGCCGCCATACGAATAGCCAATCGCCCCCATACGTGTCTTATCCACCTCCTTTTGCTGCTCCAAATAACTCAGCGCCCGCCGCGCGATGGCGATCCACACATAGTCCGCCGACTGCCGCGGATCGGTGATGGATTTCCCATCCAGCGTCCTGTCGTGAACCACACCGCCCGACGCGCGGTCGTGATTGGCATAACTGAAGCGGTCCAGATACTTCGTGTAGTGCTTCCGGTCGCCTGTCTTCCCGCAGTAATCGAACGACAGACAAGCCCAGCCCTCCTTCACATACGACAATTGGGTGCCGGGGAAGCTCATCCACCCGCGCACATTCAGCAGCCCCGGCGCCTTCGTCACGCCTGCCTTCACACTGTAGGTGCAGTAAACCCGAACATCCTCCCCCAGCACATAAGCGCTGATGTAAAACTCGCGGTGGGTGATCCCGTCCTTGGTTTCCTCCGAGATGATCTCCTCCTTGAAGTCACCTTTGTTCGGATCGTAGTCCGACCACACTTGCATGGGTGACTGCGGCACATCGGCAGCGTGGAGCAAGGCCAGCGGCGCAACAGTGAGTGCCAAGATGAGTGTGAGTGTGTGTTTCATGTTTGTTTTCTTCATCTTTATTGTCCGATGACTTCCAATCATTGGAAGTCATCGCTCCGCAGTTTTCCACCCCCTTCAGACGGCGCTTCACGTCTTCGGTCTTTTAACGCTCGCGGACGGTCGTTTCCTCGGCGGAAATACCTTTGTTGTTCATCATCTGCACGTCATTGGATTTCTCGACGAGGACTTTTGGCGTGCCTTTGGGCGCACTCTCAGCGAGCGGGCCAAACGTGTTACCGCGAATCATAACATCGGCCGCGTTCGTGATGGTAATTGCCGGGCCGACGGGCCAGTTCCACCCAAAGACACTCGGAGTGGTGCCGAAGCCGGAAAACGAGTTGCCTTCAATCAGGATGTTCGTGCTGTCGTGCGAGATGTTTTCTGGCGCATCGCTCACGGTGGGTTTGGTGCCGGGAACTCCCGAAAGGGGAGACGCGCCTATGACAATGTTGGGGTGATTGTTGTCGGTGAACGTGCAGTCGCGCACCGTGAAGTTTCGAATGGACGATCCTTCCTCGAAATACCATTCGGGTGCGGCGGAAATCGCGGGCTGGAAGCTATTGCTAAAGGTGCAGCGTTCGATCGTGCAGTTGGCGGCTTTCAAGTTGAGGCACTTCGCGCGAAAGACCTGAAATTTGCTGTCACGGATGATGGTTTCCTGCCCCACCGTCGCCACGTTGATGAGTCGGTCTATGCCGTCGGTCATGGACTCGCGGCTGAAGTTCATGCCGATGCCCGCCCCGACGCGCTTGGTCACGACATCCCGATCCAGAGCAATAACGAACGTTCCGTCGGGGTTGCGCGTGGCTGTCGTGATGATGGCGTCTGACCGCATTCTTTTGTGCTGCCAATCCCAGAGTTCCACACGGTCGCCCGCGCGGTAATCGCTGTTTTTGGCCTGCACGACCAGCGTCCGCTTGTCTCTTTGCTCGATGATGCGTGTGTAATTGGACAGTATATCAATGCCATCGTCGTCTATTTTGGAAAAGTCACACTGATCGAGCAGAAGCTTTCCGCGGAGGCCGCTTATCTGGCCGCCGCCCGCGCAGGAATAAAGTCGAGTTGAGCCGGGAGGCACGCCGATCACGAAGCGCCTGAACGTCGTGGAGCCTTCCAGCCCATTGACGTAAAAGCCCGCGTTGGCCCCGCCGCCCCAGTAATTGATGTCTTCCAAAGTCGTGTCGCGAAGATTGTTGAGGATGAAAGCGTGGCTGCGACTCTCAGAGTAAATGAAAAACCTCTTGCCGGGCCAGTTATCGATGTTGGGCGGCCCTTTCAGCTTCCAGCGCCAAGTGCGCTCACAGGTTTCGGCCATTTCAATCGGGTTGGGCCAATGACGGTCGAGTTGATAGTAATTCTTCTCCGCGAACACGAACGGATGCACCTGCGAGCCTTTGAGTTTCGGATCGTTTGGTGCGGGATAGCCGGGGTCAATCGAGACTTCGCAAGTCATATTCGGGATGTCCACACCCGTGATCGTTCCCTGCGTGTAGCCCAGAGGGTCATGATCAATGGAGATTTTGCGGACAGTTACGCTTTTGCTGTCAACGATGCGGAACACCGGCTCATCCAGATCGCCCGACACGATGGTCGTGTCGCCTTCGCCTTGGAACGTCAAACCGTCAGCACCTGTAATGCCAATGGACTTCTCCTTTCCCAGCGCCGTTTTGTATCGGCCGGAAGGTAGCGAGACGACAGCGCCCTTGCCCAGCCTTTGTGCCGCGACAATGGCTGCGTTAATAGTTGCTGTGTCGTCGGTCAAGCCGTCGCCTTTCGCACCAAAGTCTTTAGCGTTGATCAGTTTCATCTCGGCTTGCGTCTCTGCCTCCGAGACGGTGACAAAGGACGACAGGGCCAGCGCCGTGAACGCGATAGACGATAGAGCAAACGTTCTGCGTCTGATGGGGAGCAGTTTCATGATTCTTACTATCTTATTCTTTCGATCGTCATTTCCAAGGACTGGAACTTTTCGCCGCGGAGTTTTCCGGCGATTGGAACTCCTGGTGTGTTTCGTCTGTCGATCACTTTAGCCTTTGGTCCTTTAACGCGCTTCATTTCTCCGAGGTAAGCAGCTTGAGCACGCAGTCGGCGACGGCATCGCCTTGAAGCCTCTTCGCCCCGTACTTCCAATAAAAATCATTCTCCTTCAGGTCGAGGCGGTTGACCGACAGCGTGTAGAGGTCGTTCGCCGGCACGCCTATCTCTCGCCATGAAATCCCTGCGATTGATCGACGGCGGCCTCCAATGCTCAAGTCTAGACCCATAACGCGCCACGGAAGGCCCTGGCGCTGTAGTAGGACTGTGCACCGTTGTGGTAGATGAAAACATGACCGAAGCGGCGATCGCCGAAGAGAGCGCCGCCGAGCTTTCGGATGTCAGCGGGGGTTTTCACCCAGCTTGAGGTCTTCAAATCAAACTCTCCGAGCTTCTGCAGATCGCGATACTGCTCCTCTGTCAAAAGCTCAATGCCCATGGCTGCGGCCATCTCCATGGCGCTCGTTTTGGGCTTGTGCTCTTTTCTCGAATCCAATCCTTCGCGATCATAACAAACAGCGACCCGGCCTTTGGGGCTTTCCGGCGAACAATCCAGGAAGAGGTATTTGCCCGTCTTTTTGTCATGGCCCACCACATCGGGTTCACCGCCCGTTTTTTCCATCTCATGAAGTGACCACAGTTTCTCTGGGTTCGCCTCCAGCTTGGTGTGCAGTTTAGACCACACAAATCCTGGATGGCGGTTCATGTGCTTCTCAAAGCGACCCCTTAATGCGCTGAGCAGCTCTTCCCGCTGAGTGGGTGACAATGCTTTTTTGGTTTCGATGCCTTTCATGGAGGGTTCTCGTGATTGGATGGGCACGGAAATTACTTCATGGTGCAAGTGCGGCGGTTCCAGGCCGTCAATTCGTCATATTTGGCTCCCGTGCCGCCAAATAGGTCCAAGGCGCTGCCCACCGTGCCATCGACACGCCCCTGACTCAGTTCGTCGATGCGCTTGAGATCATTCAGATGGCGAATGCCGCCAGCGTATGTCATCGGGATCGGTGAATGCTCGCCCAGGAAGCTCACCAGTGCCTCGTCGATGCCCTCGCACTTGCCCTCGACATCGACGGCATGGATCAAAAACTCCGCGCAATGGCCTGCGAGCCATTTCAGTGACTCCGGTGTCACTTCCAGCGTCGTCAGCGTCTGCCAGCGGTTCATCGCAACCGTCCAGCCTTTCTCCGTGGCCTTGCAACTCAGGTCGATGACCAGTTTTTCCCGCCCAGCGGCTGAGACCATCTTTTCGAGCCTCGCTTCGCTAAAGGTGCCGTCGGTTTCGAAGAGATAACTCGTCACGATCACATGACTTGCCCCGGCATCGAGATATTCCGCCGCATTGCAGGGCCGAATGCCGCCTCCGACCTGCAAACCGCCGGGGAAGGCCTTTGTCGCTGACTTTGCGGCTTCTTCGTTGCCTTTGCCAAGCAAGATGACGTGTCCGCCAGTCAGGCCGTCGCGCCGGTAAAGCTCGCCATACCATGCGGCATCGCGATCACTCACAAAGTTCGTCTTCAAACCGCTGCCATCATCGCGCAGTGACGAACCGACGATTTGCTTCACGCGGCCGTCGTGGAGGTCAATGCAGGGGCGGAATTGGGTCATGGGTTTTGTTTTCAAGTCGTACCCTCTTCCTAGCCTTCATCCGCCGTCCTTCAAGGCGCGATCATCTCCTCCTCCGGTTCAGCATGAGCAATCCGAGCACTAACAGCAGCAGGCTGGACGGCTCGGGTGTGGCCGCCGTGGCTGGAATTTGCGGTGTGCTGCTGG
Source organism: Verrucomicrobiaceae bacterium (assembly GCA_947471905.1). GTDB lineage: Bacteria > Verrucomicrobiota > Verrucomicrobiia > Verrucomicrobiales > Verrucomicrobiaceae > Prosthecobacter. The sequence continues at coordinate 6,295 of CANIZT010000008.1, read as the reverse complement.
CATCCACGGGCTTGAGGCCGGCGCGGTCGTATTGCTGCTGGTTTTCGAGCACGACGGCACCGGAGTAGGGCGTCACCAGTTGATGCTGCGCGGCTCGCTTGGCCTGATCTTCAGGAACACGGTCGCGCCCTTGAAAAACGGCCATCACTTCGCGAAATACGACATGACGTGCCAGTTGATCCCACACTTCCTTGCCGTCCGCAGGCGGCGTGGCGGCACGTGAGATGCGGGTGATCGTCGCTGGGCCGCTGCGGATGTTTTGCAGCGTAGTGGCCAGTTCATCCGCCCCACCACCGCTCCAACGCAGACCGCCGAAGATCGGTGCCGAGTCGTACAGTTCCTCCAGGAGTTTGTTGCGGCCATGTTCCAACTCCAGCGCATGAATCTGTGGCGGCGTGCTGCCACGCTCCAGCAACTGCTTGATGACTTCTTTGCGACTGAGCTCTGATGGCTGCGGGCCGTGGAGCCAGATGATCGTGGCCGGGGCAGGGGAGTTGCGCAGGCGTTGTAATGCGGCTTTGAAAGCGGGCACGGCATCGCGTCCACCGGCAAAATTGGCGCTTTGAAGTCGGTTCTCGATCTCTGCCACAGGGACTTCGACGGCTTCGCCATCCGTGCTGGCCCAGATCGTCAATGGAGTCTGTGCTGCCAGCTTTTGCAGTGCTCCGCGAATCGTGGCGGCATGGGCGCGCAGGGCTGCGGAGGCATCGACGATAACAAACACGGGCCGCTTGGCATCCTCGGCGGCTTGTGGCGCTGGAGAACGTTCTAGGACGACAATGGGTGGTTCGTTGCCAGCGAGTTTGTCCGTCGTCCACACCTTGGGCCGCGGCGCTTGTTTCACGCCGAAGTTCAATTTCGCTAGTTCGAGCTGGGGCACTTCCGCCTGCCACGTCCATGCGCCATTTTGCGTAGCGGCCGCATCTTTCCACGAACCAGAGACTTCCAGCGGCTGCGGCGACTGCACCCAGACGGCGTGTCGCGTGGCTGCGGGGATGCTGAAGTTTCGTTCGACGATCAAAGGCATGAACAACGCAGCCGGAGCCTGTGCGTCGAGTGGGGCAGTGATGCCGAGGCGGATTTTCATGATGCCGTTCGGTGGCACGGGAAAGCATTGCGTCAGCACACGGTCAGGTCCGGCCATGTTCACCAGCACGGGATCACGACGATCAACGACCACGGTTTGACGATAGGCCTCGGTAACTTGGGAACGCGCACCAAAGGCCGCCTCACGCGGTTCGCCATTGATCCACAGGGTTAGCCGAGAAACACACGCTCCTGGCGGCAGCAGCATCTGGCAGCGGGCTTCCTGAGCGTTGCGGTGCTTGTTGTGAAACTCCAGCGTCCACTCGCCGTGGGCCATTGCGGAGTCCGCATCCACATGCCAGTCCATGCGCGATGACTGCATCGTCAATCCGCGGATACGCGCACCAACTTCCGAGCCGCCGCGATCTTCATCCCAGGCGAAGGTTTCAAAGCGCTCATCCTCCACCATGCGGAAACCTTCACGCATCCGCAACACACCGTTGGGAGGCGGCACATCACTGAAGGGTGAGCCGGTGACACGGAAGTAGAGTGTTCTTAACGTTTCACGGTCGAAGGAGGTGGTGCGGATGGAATTATTGCCGAGTCCACTAAGTCCCTGGCCGATCAAACCGCGATCAAACAGGTGCCCAAGCGGCCCGAAATTCCCTGCGCCGCCGCCTGTGTAGCACAAGCGCAGTAAAAACTCCTGCCGCCACGCTGTGCGTAATTTGGGTAGTTCCTTGGCGGCATCGTCCTCTTGGATTTGAACCGCGTTCAGTGCGTTCCGGATGTCGCCATGCACGCTTACCATCCGCCATTCCGCTGCCGCGACGGCCAGCAGGCCAGCCACCAATCCACCACGCCAAAACAACGCATATTTTCTACCCTGCGGTTGCCGCCGTGCGATCACGAAGGTCATGATCCACGCCACCAGTGCCGCCAATGGTCCCAAGGCGGCCAAAACCAGCGGAAGCATCAAAAAGCCCTGAAACCCGCTGAAGAGAAACAATGGCGTGAACGGCAGAATGATCAGCCCGGCGAGGTTCATCGGCCCCATCGCCAGCACATAAAGGATCGCGGAAACCAATCCAGCGCCATGCAGGAAGGCTCCCGCAGGTTCCCAGAACGTTCCAGGCTTCCGTCTGGCCATCCATGGTGCAAAAATGGCCATTGGCATCAGCAGCACCAGCAGCACATGCATCCAAGTTGGGATGGGATCACAGAGCGTCGAGGCACAGGAACGCGTAGTGAACTCCATCAGAAGCGAGTTCAAAGGCAGGATCATTCCTGTGGTGAGCAGGAGACGTTTCAAAAAGACCAGAATGCCATTCATGCGCGTCAGTTTAGCGGCACGGACCTTCGTGAGTCACCCACTTTTGTGTGAAATTCAGATGAAGTCGGGGTGAAAATGAGCCATCGGCCACTTGCTTGACTGCCTTGACCTCCTGTCCTTCTCTGCTTTCTTCCGCCCGTCCATGACCACCACCGCCACGGCTCTGCTTCTTCTTTCCCTGCGACTTACGCAAGGGTAGGCGGCCCGCGTTCCCTCGTCATGTCATCCTTGCCGTCACGACACGGCAGTTGTTCCATTCAGGGACCTTTCCGGTCCTTCCCATCTTTGTTACCTTCGTTTTCTCATGTTAAAAAATCCGTCATCCAAATACCAGCGCTTCAATCCTGTCTCGTTGCCAAATCGACGCTGGCCCTCTCAAACCATCACGAAAGCACCCATCTGGTGCAGCGTCGATCTGCGCGATGGCAATCAGGCCCTCGCCGTGCCGATGAATGTCTCGCAGAAGCTCGACATGTTCGATGCGCTAGTGAAATGCGGCTTCAAGGAGATCGAAGTCGGTTTCCCCTCCGCCTCGAACACCGAGTTCGCCTTCAACCGCCGCCTCATCGAGGAAAAGCGCATCCCCGACGATGTCACCATCCAGTGCCTGGTGCAGGCAAGGGAGGATTTGATCGAAAAGACCGTCGAAAGTCTCATCGGAGCCAAAAATGTCGTCATCCACATGTACAACTCCACCTCGCCGGCGCAGCGCAAATACGTGTTCGGCAAGTCGAAGGAGGAAATCATCGCTGTGGCCATCAAAGGCGCGCAGATGATCAAAGACCGCCTGCATCGCCTCACCACCGGTGGCACGCATGTCACGCTGCAATACTCGCCGGAAAGCTTCAGCGCCACCGAGGTGGAATTTGCCAAGGAGATCAGTGAGGCGGTCATGGACGTGTGGCAGCCCACGCCACAGCACAAGATGATCCTCAACCTGCCCGACACCGTCGAGGTCTGCATGCCGAATGTGTACGCCGATCAGATCGAGTGGATCTGCACGAACCTCAAAAACCGCGAGAGCCTCATCATCAGCCTGCACACGCACAACGACCGCGGCACCGGCACCGCCGCCACAGAGCTCGGTTTGCTGGCGGGCGCGGATCGCGTCGAAGGCACGCTGTTTGGCAATGGCGAACGCACCGGCAATCTCGACATCGTACAGGTCGCCATGAATTTGTACATGCACGGTATCGACCCGCAGCTCGACTTCAGCGACATGAGCAGCCTCATCCACATGTATGAGCGCACCACCGGCATGACCGTGCCGCCTCGCCAGCCCTATGCCGGCGAACTGGTCTTCACCGCCTTCAGCGGCAGCCATCAGGACGCGATCAAGAAGGGACTCAGCGGCTACGAAGAGCACAAAACTATCTGGGACGTGCCCTACCTCACCATCGATCCGAACGACATCGGCCGTGAATACCACGAGGTCATCCGCGTGAACTCGCAGAGCGGCAAAGGCGGCGTCGCCTACCTGCTCGAAAGCGAATTCGGCATCGAACTGCCGAAGGACATGCAGCGCGAGTTCGGCCCCATCGCCAACGACATCGTGGACAAACTCGGCCGCGAGGTCAGCGGCGCGGAGTTGAAGGACATGTTCTGGAAAGAATACATCCAGCGCGAGACACCCTACGCCCTGCATCACTTCCATGCCGATGGTGTGGACGGTGTCTTTACCTGCCGTTGCAGTTTGGTCATCCAGGGCAAAGAACGCGGCATCACCGGCACCGGCAACGGCCCCATCGCCGCCTTTGCCGATGCGCTCATCAAAGACGCGGGAGCCCCGAGCTTCGAAGTCACCACCTACCGCGAGCAAAGCCTCAGCAGCGGCACCGAAGCCAGTGCCCTCGCCTTCATCCAGATCAAAACCAGCGGTGGGAAAGCTGTGTGGGGAGCTGGAGTCGATACCAACATCGAGCTCGCATCGATCAAAGCCGTTCTCAGCGCTGTAAACCGGGCTTCAAACTAACACGTCAACGCTTCCTTCATGTCCCTGCAAATCCCTGATTACCCCTTCCAAGCCTACATCTTCGACTGCGACGGCACACTCGTTGATTCGATGCCGCTGCACTACATCGCGTGGGTGGAGGCGCTCAAACGGCATGACGCGCCGTTTGAGTTCACTGAAGAGGAGTTTTATGCGCATGCCGGCATCAAGGAGCAGGATGTGGTGAAGATCTTGAATGTGAAGCACGGCACGAATATTGATCCGGTGAGCGTGGACGAGTCGAAGATGGAAATCTTCCGTGAACGCATCCCAGAGGTTCAATCCGTTGGTCCCGTGGCGGAGTTTGCGAAGTCACTGTATGGCCGTTTTCCGATGGCGGTGGCCTCGGGCAGCGAGGAACCGACCGTGCGTGGCTGTTTAGAGGCTACGGGTCTGCTTCATCTCTTCGAAACGATCATCACACCCAAACTCGTCAAGCAGGGCAAACCTGCGCCAGATATGTTCCTGCTCGCTGCGGAACGCATGGGCATGGCGCCGAGCGAATGCCTCGTGCTGGAAGATGGCAATAGCGGATTGGAAGCTGCGAAGGCCGCCGGCATGCAGACGGTTTTCATTCCTCGCACACTGCGGTGATCGAGGGGAGTGCGGAGACTCTTCTCCGCTTCATTTCTTATTCAACCACGCCTTCCAGCACGTCACGAAGCCCTTCGCAAAATCCTGCGGCCTTGCCTCGACCCACGCGGTGATGTCCTCGGGCTTGAACCAGTCGCCGGTGGCGATTTCTTCGGGCAGGCAGCGGATGGGGCCGTCGTGTCTTGCTAAATGAAGTTCGACGAACTCGTGATCCGTGTTGTCCCCTGCAGGGATCTGGGCCGCAAGCTCGGTGGTTCCAACTTCGATGCCGATTTCCTCGTGCGTTTCGCGTATCGCGGCGCTGGCATAGTTTTCACCGGCATCGAGGTGCCCAGCGGCGCTGCTGTCCCATTTCAATGGGGACACGTCTTTGAGGTGCGAACGTTGCTGGAGGTAAATGTGCCCGCGTTTGTTGATGACGAAGGTGTGAACGGCACGATGCAGCAGCTTGCGCTTGTGCACCTCGCCACGCGTGAGTTGGCCGGTAACTTCGTTGCGCTCGTTGACCACGTCGAACATCTCGCTGGCCTTCTGCCCCGCATCGGCTTCATGCCGTTGCTCATACCAGCGAGCGATGTGAATCCATTGCGTGAGCGACAGCGCCTCTGCACGCACGGTGGTCGAGACGTTGAGCGATTGAATCAGTGCCTCCCAGCCGCCGGGTGTTTCGGGCAGCAGATTTTTGAGCTGCTTGCGGCGTTGGGAGAAACCCATGCGCACGAGGCGGTCGAACAACACATGATCAAACACCGGTAGCGTGGCCGGATCACGCGGCGTGAGCCGGATGACGGCGGAATCGACCCTCGGCTTCGGTACAAAAACCTCCGGCGGCACGATGCGCAGCAGTTCGACATTCCAATCCTTTTGCACCAGCAGGCTAAGCGCTCCGTAGGCATCGTCGTCGCAGGCGGCGGCGAGGCGATCACACACTTCCTTTTGCAGCATGAACACCGCACAGCCGACCGGCGACGGCGGTGTGAGCCAGTGTTTCAAAATTTCGCTGCCCACTGAATAGGGTAGATTTCCCACGATGCGCAGCGGGCCGTGCTTGAACCACGAGCGCAGATTGATGCGCGTGGCGTCGTCGTGAATCACTTCGACATCGCTGCGGCCTTCGAACTGGCCTTGCAGCTCCGGGGCGAGTTGTGAGTCCTTTTCGATGAGCACGAGATGCTTTGGTCGGCCGACGAGATGTTTGGTCAATGCCCCCATGCCGGGGCCGATCTCGACCACGAAGTCCGCGCCGTCCGGCTGCACCTGATCGGCGATCCAGCGGGCTACCTCCTCATCCTGGAGGAAGTTTTGCCCCATACTCTTGCGCGGGGTGAAGTGCGGGCGTGGGGCAGGGGATT